>JAZAOA010000098.1:0-21796 GCA_036228285.1 Fidelibacterota bacterium | reverse complement strand
AAAGCGGTTGAGTTAGATCCAAGCAATACAAAATCTATTAGAAATCTTGCTCAGATTTATTATGATACAGGTGATATGGAAAAATCAATTGAAACATATGAAGATGCAATTAATAAAGAAACAGATAGAAAGATTAAAGCAGATCTTTATTTTAATTTAGGTATTTTATATAATAGAGTAGATAATTTTGAAGAAGCTGAATTTAATTTTATGAATGCTCTGGATGAAAATCCTGATGATGTTGAAGCGATCATGGGGATGGCGCAAGTTTTTGAAAATGCAGAAAGATGGAGAAAAGCAGAAAAGTTCTATCGGGAGTTAATTGCTATAGACCCTGATAATCCAGAGCATTATAGAGGAATGTCTCGAGTAAAATTACAACAAGGAGAGCCAGATCAATCCAAACGCTTTTTAGATAAAGCAAAAGCACTTGGAGGATAATACAAGATTTTAATTACCCCAGTCTTTGTCTTTTCTTTAAATATTCATTCAATGCTAAGTCTAGATTTTGATCAGTAAATAAAGGGACATAATCTATTTTTTGTTCCCGGCATCGTAAGCGCAGTTCATCCTGATATGATTGAATTGCTTTTTGATAAATCTTTCTAATTTTCCAAGGCTCAGTTGTTATTTGCTCATCAGTTTCCATATCTTTGAATTTAGTTCTATTAGAAAAATCGAAATTAAGTTCTTTTCGATCCATAACATGAAATACTATTATTTCCTGTTTATTATGTCTAAAGTGTTTGAGTCCATTAATTATATTTTCTGTTTCATCAAATAAATCTGAAATAAGTATGATCAGCCCTCGTTTCTTAATTCTTTCTGCCATTTCATGTAATACAATACCAACGTCGGTATCTTTACCAGATCCTATTTTATCTAAATGAGTTAGTATGGTATTCACATGGCTAGGTTTAGATCTAGGTGGTATAAATGTTTGAATTTGATTATCAAATAATGTTAATCCAACACCATCTTGCTGGTTAATCATTAGATATGCCAAAGCTGCAGATAAGTAATTTCCATAATCAAGTTTTGAAATTTTATTACTTTTATATTCCATAGATCTACTTGTATCTAATAGGATATAAGAACGCAAATTTGTTTCTTCTTCATATTGTTTTACAAAAAATCTGTCTGTTTTGCCATACAGCTTCCAATCGATATGTCTTATTTCATCTCCTGGACCATAAGCTCTATGTTCTGCAAACTCAACACTGAAACCATGAAAGGGACTTTTATGTTGACCAATAATATATCCTTCAACTACTAAGCGTGCACGTAATGACATATTACTTAATCGTGCCACCATTTCTGGTTCCAAATATTTTCTTTTATCAACATAATTCATATCAACAACTATCCATCTTCTAATAGTTTGATTAATATATCATCTGTGCTTAAGCCTTCAGCTTCTGCGTTAAAATTTGTAATTAAACGATGCCTCAACACAGGCTTTGCCATTGCTTTAATATCATCGATTTCCGGAGCAGGTCTTCCATCTAAGATCGCTTTTGCTTTCGCACCTAAGACTAAATACTGTGACGCTCTAGGGCCTGCACCCCAATCAATCCAATCTTTAATTGTAGCTGATGATTTATCAGAATTAGGTCTTGTTTTTGAAACTAACTCTACAGCAAAATTGACAACATTGTCTGCTATTGGGACTCTACGAACAAGTTCTTGATAAAGGATAAGATCTGTTCGACTAATTATTGTATTTAATTCTTTTTCCTCTTCACTTGTAGTTGATTTTACTATAGATACTTCATCATCATGTGATGGATAGCCAATTTTAATATTAAACATGAATCGATCCAACTGAGCTTCTGGTAGAGGATATGTTCCTTCTTGTTCAATTGGATTTTGTGTTGCTAATACAAAAAATGGTTCTTCGAGAACATAGGTTTGTCCACCTGTTGTGACCTTATGTTCTTGCATTGCTTCTAGAAGTGCTGCCTGAGTTTTTGGAGGAGTCCTATTTATTTCATCTGCTAATATTATATTCCCAAAAATAGGTCCCTTAAAAAAACGGAACTCTCTTTTACCTGACTGCTGATCCTCTTCAATAATTTCTGTACCTGTTATATCACTTGGCATTAGGTCAGGAGTAAATTGAATTCGACTAAAATTTAAATCCAATAATTCTGCGATTGATTTAATTAGCAATGTTTTTGCCAAGCCAGGGACGCCAACTAAGAGGGTATGCCCCTTACAAAGCAATGCTATCAATATATGATCAATTATTTCTTGTTGACCTAATACACGTTTTGATATTTCAGCATTGAACTGATCTCTTGTTTTTGTAAGTTGTTTTACTAGTTTTATATCTGACATTTTATCCATATGATTTCCATTTGTTATATTGCAAAGTTTCAGAAAGGTTCAAAATTAAATGGATGCCTATCAGGAAACAATGTTATTGTCTTCTCAAAATATTGCTATTTTAATAAAAGTTGTATTATATGCCTGAAAAAATAAAAAGAAATAACATCCAAATAATCGGAATGAATCTAAGTGAATTAGAAGACCTATCCGAAAAATTTGATCAATCACGATTTCGCGGAAGACAACTATTTAATTCAGTTTATAAACAAAAAATTAATGCCTTTGATAATATGAAAACCCTACCCACTTCATTTAGGGATATATTATTAGAGAAATATGTTTTACATCCTTTATCATTGGTTAAAAAAACTGGATCAGATTTGGAATCAACTGAAAAATATTTGTTCCAGCTATCAACTGGAGAAAAAATTGAATCTGTACTTATGTATGAAGATAAACGGGTTACTCTGTGTGTTAGCACTCAGGTTGGTTGTGCTGTAGATTGCAAGTTCTGTGCCACCGCAAAAATGGGTTTCTCAAAAAATCTAACGGCCGGTGAAATAATTGATCAGTATTTGATTATAAGTAATTCAATCAATAAAAGAATAACCAATATAGTTTTTATGGGGATGGGCGAACCTTTTTTAAATTATAAACAAGTAATAAATGCAGCAAAATTATTCAATAATAGATCAGGAATTAATTTAAGCTCTCAACGCATAACTATTTCAACAGTAGGAATTATTCCAAAAATCAAACAGTATAGTGAAGAGGGCCACAAATATAAATTAGCTATAAGTTTAAATAGCAATCATCAAAGTCAACGTGTACAAATTATGCCAATTTCAAAAATTCACACTATTAATGATTTAATCAAATCTGTATGGTATTACCATAAGAAATCAAAAAGATTAGCAACATTTGAATATGTATTAATGGAAAACGTGAATGACTCTTCTTCAGATGCTGAAAGGCTAATTAATCTGATAGGTGATTTACCCTGTAAAATTAACCTAATTCCATACAATGAAATAGATGGCCCATTTAAAAGACCTTCGGATGAAAGAATTAAGAGATTTGTAAAAGCAATTAAAAATACGAATTTTATTGTTACTGTTCGATGGAGCAAAGGAACAGATATTAATAGTGGATGTGGTCAACTAGCCATACTGGAATCTTGAAAAATAAATCAAAATATAATTTACAAAATATGAAAGATTATATTCTTTCGAAAGTTTCTTTCAGCGCTGATACAGCAATCATACTTGGATCTGGAATGGGAGCTTTTGCAGATGGATTAAAAAATCTAACTAATATAGCATATAGGGATATTCCAGGCTATCCGCTCTCCACAGTAAAAGGTCATAGCGGAGAGTTAACCATAGGTTCTATTAGAAATAAATCGTTCATAGTAGCTAAAGGTCGTTTCCACTATTATGAAGGGTATGATATGGAAACAATAACATTACCTGTTCGATTATTTAATTTATTGGGAGTGAAAAAGTTAATAATAACAAATGCAGCAGGATCTCTGAATTTGATTCTACCTCCTGGAAAGATGATGGTCCTCGATAGTCATATGGATTGTACATTCCGAAATTTTGTATCTATACCAAAAAAGTATCATAGTAAAAAGTTTCATGACCCATCATATATCAAAATAGCTTTTGATAGTGCTAAAAAAGTAGGACTTGATATTGCAAAAGGAACATATTGCTGGACAATTGGGCCAGCATATGAAACGCCTGATGAAGTTTCTTTTTTTCAATCTATTGGAGGTAATGCTGTAGGAATGAGTACAGTGCCTGAGATAAAACAAGCTGCAAAATTGAATATGAGAATATTAGCAATTTCAACAATAACAAATTATGCGGCCGGAATTATTAATCAACCTCTTTCTCATGAAGAGGTAATTCATGTATCATCACAAGTAAAAGATGATTTTGCCAATTTATTAACCGAAATTGTGACAAGGATTTAATATAATGGAAATTAACATACGGTCAGAAGTAAATGATATATCTAACGAAATAATATCCATTCGACGTGATATACATAAGCACCCAGAGCTTGGATTTGAAGTTCATCGTACCGCTGAATTAGTATCAAAACATCTAAATAATTTAGGTTTTGATGTATCCAATGGCATTGGAAAGACAGGTGTTGTAGGAGAATTAATTGGCAGTAGTGATGGTCCGACAATTGGCTTACGCGCAGACATGGATGCCTTGCCTATTCAGGAAACTAGTGAGTTACCATATTCTTCTGTACATGAAGGAATTATGCATGCCTGTGGTCATGATGGACACACAGCAATGTTATTGGGAGCAGCAACTGTATTAAAGCAATTTCAAGATAAGCTAAAAGGAAATGTGCGTTTTATTTTTCAACCTGCAGAAGAAGGGGATGGAGGAGCTCGCTATATGATTGAAGATGGTTGCTTAGATAGTGTGGATGAAATATATGGTATTCATTTATGGAATTACCAAAAATATGGTGAGGTAGGAGTAAAAGAAGGCCCTATTTTAGCAGCAGCAGATCTTTTTTCTATAACGATAAAAGGTGTAGGAGGTCATGGTGCTGCACCACAGGGGACTGTGGATACAATTTTAGTTGCTGCTCATCTTATTACTGCATTGCAGAGCATAGTTAGTCGAAATACAAATCCACTTGAAAGCACAGTTATCACTGTAGGGCAAATTAATGGTGGACATAATTTTAATGTTATTGCGGATGAAATTGTTTTAAAAGGAACTGCCAGATCTTATACTAAAGAAAATCGTCAATTAATAAAAAAGAGGATGGGTGAAATTATTTCAGGAATCGCTAAAACTTTTTCTGCAGAAATCGATTTCACATATAACGAAGGTTACCCCCCAACAGTAAATAATAAAAATGCCTATAAAAAATTAGTAGGTTCAGCACAAAAAATAGTTGGCAAGGGTTGTGGGTTTCCGTACTTATCTATGGGAGGAGAAGATTTCAGTTATTACGCAGAAAAAATACCTGGTTGTTTTTTCTTTGTAGGATCTTCACCTAGTAATCAAAAATTTAGATCAGTACCACACCATTGCTCTCATTTTGATATAGAAGAAAATGCCCTTTTGATTGGATCTTCCATATTTGTTCAATTAATTGAGGATCAGTTGATTAATACCCGCTAGCTATATTTTCTGTTCTCGGGTCACCATAACCCGTATATATACTACCATTAATTAAAATTGCATTAACATTACCAATATTCATATATGGTAATATCGTATGGCCTTTATCAATTAATAAATCTTTTGCATCATTATTCAGACTATTCTCTTCTACATAAATTGCATCTGGTAACCATTGTGAATGAACTCTTGGTAGAGAGACTGCCTCTTTAATTGACATATTATGCATTGTTACATTTAAGAACACCTGTAGAACAGAAGTAATTATTCTTGATCCTCCAGGTGAGCCAAGGATTAAGAATGGTTTTTGATTTTTTAAAACAATTGTTGGCGTCATTGAGCTTAATGGTCTTTTTCCTGCTTCAATAGAGTTAGCTTCATTGCCAACTAAGCCAAATGAATTTGGAACACCTGGCTTAGAAGAAAAATCGTCCATTTCATTATTGAGAAAAAAACCTGCGCCATCAACTACGATACCACTTCCATAGTCAAGATTTATTGTAGTTGTTACGCTTACCGAATTTCCATATTTATCAACAACAGAATAATGCGTTGTTTCAGAACTTTCATAAGAATACGGTTCGCCAGCAAATATTTGAGTACTTATTGATGCTTTTTCTGATGAAAAATCTTTAATTCTATTTTTTGCATAAGATTTGCTCAATAGAATATCAATAGGTGCATTCCAAAAATCTGTATCTCCTAAGTGTTCTGCACGATCTGCATATGCTCTTCGCTGTACTTCTGTAAGTAAATGAATATATTCTGAAGAGTTCCACATCATTTTATTTAATGAGAATAATTCTAACATATTTAACATCTCTATAAGAATAGTACCACCAGAACTTGGTGGCCCCATCGAAATAATTTCATATTCATTAAAAGATCCTTTAACTGGTTTTCGAAATTTTGAATCGTATTCAGTAAGATCTTGATAAGATATTAAGCCAAGACCCTTATTCATTTCGGAAACGATCAAATCAGCAGTTTTTCCAGAATAAAAACCTTCCCGCCCATATCGCACTATACGCTTAAGAGTTTTTCCGAGATCTCTTTGTATTAATCTATCTCCTTTTTCCCATTCTTTGTTATCACTACGGATGAATATTTTTGCTGCAGCTTCATTTTTGCTAAATAATTCTTTAAAAGCATTTAATTTTTGTGCTTCATATAAGCTTAATTTAAATCCTCTTTCAGCTAGCATAATAGATGGTGTGATTAATTCTCGGAGAGATATGTTTCCTGATCCATATATCTCCCATGCCTTTAATAAGCCATCGACACTACCTGGAGTTCCTGATGATGCCCTTGTTGTTATAGACATATCTTTTATTACTTCTCCGTTATCATCAAGAAACATGTTTCTATACGCTGCAGCCGGCGCTTTTTCTCTATAATCTAATGTAAATGTAGTCCCATCAGCCAAATATGTAACCATAAATCCACCACCGCCTATGTTCCCATTAGATGGAGATGTAACTGCTAGGGCAAATCCTACTGCACATGCGGCATCAATAGCATTTCCACCTTTTTTTAATATTGAGACACCAATTTCAGATGCATATTTGGTTGTTGATACAACCATTCCATTTTCAGAAACTATAGGTTCTTGGCTTTGAGCTAGCTGCAATAAACCTATTAATAAAAATATGATTCGATACATTTACGATTTAATCCAATTAATTATTTTTTTGATTCCATTAACAACATCCAATACTGATTCAGACAAATTTTCCATAGTTAGTTTGGATTCTTTTGAATAATCCATGCTTTTTTCCAAGACTTGATTGCCATTAAAATTTACATAAGCTAGCCTAGCGCATAATTCTTCAGGATTTCTTCCAAAATCAGAACCAGGCAATAAAGCGACACCAGTATCCTTTAATAATTGTTTGCATAGATCTTTTGAATCATAAATATTCTTTTTATTTAACATCTTTTTATAATTCTGAAAATTAGGAAATATATAAAATGCGCCCTGCGGCATTCGAACTTCAATTTCTGCATCTCTCAGCGTTGAAGCACAATATTGCCCAACTGTTTCTAGAATTCTTCTGCAATGAAATAAATAATCATTAATTGATTTATCTTCATACGCGGTTATCCCTGCATATTGTATAGGAGTTGATACACATGAATAAGTTTCACTAGCTAGTGCTGCCATCACATTTTGTATATATTGTAATTCTTTTGGGAAAGAAAAATGCCCCAGTCTCCATCCACCTGCTGCGCACCATTTCGATAAACCTGAACTAATTATAGTCCCCTCAGGGTAATATTTAGCTATTGATGTATGTTTCCCCTGATGGTGAATACGACCATAGATTTCGTCCGATAATACTATAATTTTATTACTCCGGCATACGTTTGCTAATTCCTTTAGTATTTCGATTTCAAATGTACATCCATGTGGATTCCCAGGGTAATTCAATATTAGTAGTTTGGGTTGATCAATAGAATTCTTTATGGATTGGCTTAACTGATCTGGTAATAATTGCCATTTATCTTCATACCTAGTTTGAATAAAAATTATATTTCTGTTTAAAATTTTTGCTTGAGGATAATATGATACCCAACAAGGGGCTGGTAAAATAGTATTTCCTTTTAATACAAGCTGCAGAAGAAACATTAGCTCTTTTGACCCTGGACCAATCAATACATTTTCTGATTGTATATTTACGCTATCAAATTTTTGGTGAAAATTGGCAACAGCATTTTGTAGTTCAGGAAGGCCATTTACCGATAAATAATTTTTTCTAAAAGAATTTTCTTTTAATGAATCAACAACTTTATCAGGAATAGGGAAGGGGGCTTGACCAAACCCAAAACGATAAATATGTTTTCCCTGCTTCTCTAAATAATTACTGTGTTCATTAATTGCGAGAGTTGATGATCGATCTAAAGCATTAAGGTTAGAGTGTATATTTTTATTCATAAGAATATATAAAATTTACTAATTCCATTTTTTCTTAAAACAAAAAAGGCGGTGAGTTTAACCACCGCCTTTTTTTCATTCATTGTTATACAATTAGAATGTATACATTAATCTCATATAAGTAAATCCACCATGATAACCTAATGGTGATCTACGAGGATATGGCATACCTTGTGATGCACGTGTTGCAATCTCAGTTGGATATGCATTTGTAACATTATTGGCACCAAATACTACAGAAAGATTATCGCTTACACGATAGTTTGCTTCAACATCTATGAAGCTAACAGCGTCAATTTTATCTTTCGAGCTTTCACTAGGATTTTCACGATCATACGTACCGCGCTCATCCCATGATTCACCATAGTAATTTAGCCTAGCCATCAATGACCAATCATCACTTAAATCCTGTGTTAATGTCATTGTCATTCTATCTTTTGGAAGATTTAACTGCAGGTTATCAACTCCACCATCAGATACTGGATTAACTCCATTTACTTGCGTTTGTTTTAATACTTCAGTCTCATTATGATTATATGCCATGCTAACTGTTGTATTATCCAATTTATATACTGCAACTAAATCATAGCCAGATGTTTTGGTATCTAATGCATTGGTATAGAATGCTAATTCAGAAAACTCCGGATTTCCTTCAATTGATATGGATCTTGATTTCAATAGTTTTCCAGTGATTTCAATAGTATACATATCAAATGTCATATTTAATCCATCCATTGGATTCGCAGTCAAGCCAAAGCTAGTATTGACTGCATCTTCAGGAACAAGCGCTTTACCACCCAGTGCAACACATAATGGATTTGTAGGTTTCAATGTACCTTCTTGTACTTGCATACCAGTAACACCATCAAAAGATGTTGTAACACCTGTGTAATTCATTTGACCAGGTGTCGGCGCTCTAAAACCTGTAGAGTATCCACCGCGTAACGTAAGTAGGTTTCCTAAAGAATAACGACCTGCAACTTTGTAATCTGAAGTGCTGTTCCCATCAGAAAATTCCTCCATACGAAATGCTGCTTGCAGTAATAATGCATCGCCCATAGCATACTCAGCATCTACATAAAATGCAGTATTTTGACGGTCAAATTCACCTGCTGCATCCGGACTTGTACCTGGCATACCATTTGCAGCTAAGCCAGGAGCAGTATAATTAGATGAGTCTGCAGATTCTGGATTTACAAGTAGGTGAGACATTGCCCACGGACCTGGCATCCAAGCTTCTTTTTGCCCTTGATACATTGTGTATTTTTCTTCTCTCCACTCAGCACCGAAAGCAACATTTAGCTCATCAGATACTTCATAAGAAAAGTCTGCATTTAAATTGGTCTCTTCTTGTTGCAAATCACCAATCTCAAAATTATGAGGAGAATATGGGCCCCATGAGAGATTTAAAGTATTGCGCAATAAGTAGTGAATATAATTGCTTCCATAACTCGCACTAAAATCATAATCAATTCCCATATCCGAATTACCTCTTATACCAATCACTGAACTAATATCATCTCCATGTCCTTCCAGACGCGGTGTGAACCCTAAAGGATAGGTATCACCCCAAGAGAAATTACCTTTACTTGGATCAGCAGGATCAAGAGGAACGGCTGTTAATGCACCGGATTTTCCAGGAGCACGAAGGAAAAAACTATATTCACCAAAAGTATCTGCAAAGTTTCCAAATGTGTATGCATCTACGTTGTCATTTATTTTTAAACCAGCATTCCAAACAGAACGAAAACCACTGCTAATAGGGCGGCCCCAATTCATGGCTGTTTGCCATTCATCTGTGTCCCCTGTTGGATTATTTTTTACATATCCCCATGTATCATCCGCTGTAAATCCTGTTGCATCCCAACCTTTATAGCCATCCGCAGCTGATTTGTGCTGATATCCGCGAGATAATTCCGGTCTATCTGCATATTCAAAACTAAGATTTATAAATCCATCATCGGTTAATGGTAAACCAATATTTGCAGCTAGAGTAAGATCTGTTTCACCACCTCGCCCATTCGGAGCTTCCATCCATTGTCCACCAGAAACATGGACTTCGTAACCGGAGTTATTATCTTTTAGAATAAAATTCATAACACCAGCAATTGCATCAGATCCATACTGAGCTGCAGCACCATCTCGAAGAACTTCTAAGCGTTTTACTGCTATACTTGGAATCATTCCAACGTCAGCACCCTGCGCACCAACATTCATTGCTGCACCAAAGTGAGATATTAATGCAGATCGATGACGCCTTTTTGAATTAGTTAAAACTAATATATTATCTGGTGGAAGACCGCGCATTGAAGTTGGACGAACAAATGAAGCACCATCACCTGTTAGAGGAGTTGCATTAAATGATGGAACTTGGTTTTTCAAAGTCTCAGTGAAATCACCGTTACCTTGTTTTCTTAATTCCATTTCAGCAAAACCATCTATTGGAGAAGGAGACTTCATCGAAGTTCTTCCAGCTGCCCTTGTACCAGTAACTAACACAATTGAAGATTCAAGAGCATCAACAGAAAGTGTAAAATCTAATGTTGCAGTTGCACCATCAGAGACAGTAACAGACAAAGTGCCAGATTCGTATCCAATATATGAAGCTGTAACTGAATAGGTTCCAGCAGAAACTCCATTAATTAAATAAGCACCAGATCCTACGGTTGCAGCACCAATTGATGTTCCATCAACTGATACATTTGCACCAGCTAACGGGTTCCCATTTGCATCTGTAACTGTTCCAGAAATGGAACCATTCTGAGCAAATAACAACGCAACAAAATTAATCGCTATAATGACATTTTTCATTTTAGCTCCTTTTTTATAGCATTTATATTCTATAATCGTTATGAAGTCAGGTATGTGGAGTAGCCTGAACATTCCTTAGTTCGACATAAATTATAATAAGAAATAATAATTTGTCAATATTTATTGCATTTTATTAAATATTTATAATTCATATCTTTTTTACCATAATTGGTAAAATTATATGTGTAAAGTGTTAAAAAAATCATTTTTATTGATTTTTCTTTTGGGATGTAATAATTCACTAAACCTTACAAATCAGTTTACGCTTACATTGAATATCTCCGGTGATTTACAACAGGATACTTATCTAGTAAAAAGACATCTTGGTAAATGGGTAAATATTGATTCTAGTAGTGTTAAAACAGGCACAATAAAAATGAGTGGATCAATAAGTGATCCTGAATTTTATTATCTCAAATTTGGGAACGATTATATCGGTATTTTTTTAGAGGCCGGAAATATAATGTTTAAGGCGCATGCTGACAGTCTAGATAAAAATTCTATATCTGGTTCAAGGACAAATGAAGAATTAGATTTATTTAAAAGAAGTATTGTTCCTATAACCAATGATTTAAATAATTTATATAAACAATATAGTAAAATTCTTAAAAGCGATAATAAGGACTCACTGAAATATATTATAGATCTAATTGATCAGAAAGATCAAGACCGCTTGGATGCAACAATAGATTATGTGTATAAAAACAATAATAGCATTGTATCTGCATATTTAGCTATGTCAAACAACCATTATCTAGATTTATATGAACTGGATTCATTAACAAATAATTTTGATTCTTCTATAAAAGATTCAAGATATGTTAAATCAATGATTGAAAGAGTAGCAAAATTAAAATTGGTTTCCATCGGTTCAACATATACTGATTTTACTATGAATGATACATCAGATAATTCAATACAACTTTCATCTATAATAGGAGATAATTATTTATTGATAGACTTTTGGGCATCTTGGTGCGGTCCTTGTCGTAGGGAAAATCCAAACATTGTTTCTATATATAAAGATTATCATAACAAAGGATTTGATATTCTTGGAGTATCATTAGATACGGATAAAAAGAAATGGACGGATGCTATAGATAAAGATAATCTGAATTGGATGCATGTTTCAGATCTTAAAGGTTGGAACAGTAAAGCTGGAAAACTATATGCTGTAAATGCCATCCCTCATAGTATAATTCTTGATAGAGATGGAATAATTATTGCTAAAAACTTAAACGGAGATGAATTGCGTAAAAAAGTATCAGAACTATTGGATTAGATTTCTGTTATCGTCTGGATTGTAATTTTGCTAACAGATGTAAAATCTCAAGATAAAGCCAAATTAAAGTAACCAATAAACCAAACGCACCAAACCATTCCATATATTGAGGGGCGCCTTTTTCTGCGCCCTCTTCAATAAAATCAAAATCAAGAACAAGGTTAAGAGCTGCGATTATAACTACACCAAATGAAAATAAGATACCAAAATTAGAATTACTGTGTATCAATGGAATATTGATCCCAAAAAAACCTAAAATGAAACTAATAAGGTACACAAAAAAAATTCCTCCAGTAGCAGCAGCAATTCCTAATTTAAAGTTTTCTGTAGGCTTGATTAGTCCAGATCTGTATGCTAATAATAATGCAGCTAGTGTCCCAAAAGTCAAAAATATAGCTTGATTTACAATCCCAGGATACATGGTTTCAAAAAATTTAGATATACCTCCAAGAGCAAAACCTTCTAATAGGGCATATATTGGTGTTGTATAGGGGGCTAAATGTTGTTTGAATGCAGTAATTAGAGCTGCAATAAGCCCACCAATAACTCCAATAAACATAAACATAGATATTCTTGGGTCTGTTGGAGATAGATTCCATACAAATATTGCTGTCGTCATTAGCAGCAATAAACATAACGCAGTTTTATTTACAGTACCCATAATAGTCATTGTTCCCATATTAACTTTACTATGCCTACCAATAAATGTATTGGATCGAAGGACTGGGTTGCCAGATCTTAAAGAAAGGTGATTGCTCATGAGTTATCCATTCTATTTTGTATGATCAGTTTTAAATCATTGATTGGTACTCGATCCTGATTTTGATCATCTCTATTTCTTAGTGTAACTGTATTATTTTCTTTTGATTCATGATCCACTGTAATACAGAAAGGAGTTCCAGCCTCATCTTGTCTGTAATATCTTTTACCAATTGATCCCTGTTGATCATAAACCACTTTAAAATCATTTATTAATTCATCAATAATTTTGTGTCCAATTTCTGGCAACCCATCTTTCTTTACCAATGGACAAACTACAGCTTTAATTGGAGCTATTTTTGGATGAAGCTTCATTACAACACGGTTATTTTCAGAATCATCCCAATACGCATCACAAAGTATAGTTAATAACATACGATTTAGTCCTGCTGAAGTTTCAATTATATATGGGAAATACTTTTCATTCAATAATTGATCAGAATACTGCATGTTCTTTCCAGAGAATTCTTGATGTCTTTGTAAATCAAAATCAGTACGATTATGAATTCCTTCAACCTCAGACCACCCAAATGGGAATTCATATTCTATATCCCAAGCCTCTTTAGCATAATGGGCTAATTCGTTTTCTCCATGTTCATGAAACCGCAGCTTATCTTTGTTGATACCTAATTCATCAATATAAAAATTGTAACGCTTGTTTTTCCATTCTATCATAGCATCATCATCAGTCCCAGGTTGCACAAAATACTGCATTTCCATCTGTTCAAATTCTCTAGTTCTAAAAATAAAATTTCTTGCAATTATTTCATTGCGGAATGCTTTTCCAACCTGCGCAATACCAAACGGTACTTTTTGACGCATTGACCCCTGAGCTAATAGATAATTTACATAAATTCCCTGTGCAGTTTCTGGCCTCAAATAAGCAATATCACTATCAGACTCTATGGGACCAATATTTGTTTTAAACATTAAATTAAATTGTCTTGGATCTGTTAAATTACCAGTAGTCCCACATTTTGGGCATTTGATTTCATCCCATTTTGCATTTAAAAAACTATCTTCAACAAGTTCATCAGCTCTATAGCGAGCTTTACATTGTTTACAATCAACTAAAGGGTCATTGAATGCGTCGACGTGTCCTGATGCTTCCCATATTTTTGGATGCATTAATATTCCACTATCAAGACCAAGAATATTCTGATGATGCTGAGTCATGCATTTCCACCATAATTGAGAAATGTTATTTTTTAACTCAACGCCAAGTGGGCCATAATCATATACTGCACCAAAACCTCCATATATTTCAGAACTTTGAAAAATAAACCCTCTTCTTTTGCAGAGTGAAATTATTTTATCTAATGAAGATTCAGGCATATTGTAAATTACTTTTTCTTTTTTCTGCGTTTTCTTTTTGTAGGCCCTTTCGCACGCTTTTCATTGATTAATTCTGTTGCTTGCTCAAGAGTAATTGATTCAGGGTCAAACGAATTATTTAATGAAGCGTTTATTTTTCCATCTGAAATATATGGACCATATCTACCATCTTTTACAACAAGTTCTTCTTTGCTTTCAGGATGAGGACCCAAAGATCGCAAGGTAGAGCTTTTCTTATTTCTATTTGCAAGAAGCTCTACTGCTTTTTCGATTGTTATATCTAGCGGGGTTTCAGGCCCTCTTAGCGAAGCATTTTGTTTACCCATTTTTATATATGGGCCATATCTTCCATAATCAGCAAAAATTGGTTCTTTACTTTCAGGATGTTCCCCAATATTCCTTGGTAAAGAGAGCAATGATAAAGCATAATCTATGCTGACATTATTTAAATCAACATTTTTTGGTATAGATTTTCTTGTTTTTGAATCCCCTAATTGGACATACGGTCCATAAGGGCCAACTTTTAAAATGATTTGTTCTCCTGTATTGGGGTCAGCTCCAAGTTCTTTATCTTCTTTTTCAGGGGTTTCATTAAGTATCTCTATTGCTTTTTCAATAGTAATATCTCCAGGAGCTAAAATATCAGGAATATTTCTTCTTACATCTCCACGTTGAATATAGGGACCATAATTCCCAACGCGAGCTATAATTGGTTCTTTTTCATCTCCATTTAAAGGGATAATACAAGCTTTTGGGATATCAATCTTTTCATCCAGCATTTTTAATAGCCCAGTTTCTGATTCTGATCCAAAATAAAATTCCTTCATAAAAGGAAGAGAATTTTGTTCGCCTCTTGCAATAGCATCAAGCGTATCTTCCATTTCTGCAGTAAATTTTATATCAACTAAAGGGTTAAAATGATTTTCAAGAAGTTGTGTTACTGCAAATGCTAGAAAAGTTGGGGTAAGGGATCCTTTATTATTTCGAACATAATCTTTTTGTTGAATTTTATTTATGATAGATGAATATGTAGAAGGCCTTCCAATGCCATCTGCCTCCATTTCTTTTACAAGACTTGCCTCCGTAAATCTTGCAGGAGGTTTTGTAGTAGATTCATCAATAGATATTCTATCACATGATAAATGATCATTTTCCTTTAATTCAGGTAATACATTCTCTTTATTAACATTTGGTGTTTTTGTGTCATCTCTGCTTTCTACATATACTTTCATATATCCTGCAAATAAAATTACCTGACCACTCGTCCTAAATTCAGTATTTTGATTTTTAATTGTAATGCTGGTTAGTTTTAATTGAGCAGATTTCATCTGGCACGCAACAGTTCTTTTCCAGATTAATTCATATAAATTTGATTCGTCTGGACCAATTGATTTTTTTATTTCATCAACAGTTTTAAATTTTCTTCCTGCAGGTCTAATTGCTTCATGGGCCTCCTGTGCATTTTTTACCTTTCCTTTAAAATGACGCGCACTATCCGGCAAGTATTCTGAACCAAAATCATTGCTAATTATTTCTCTCGAAGCGTTTATTGCTTCATCAGAAAGATTTATTGAATCTGTACGCATATATGTAATAAGACCTGCTTCATAAAGTTTCTGCGCAGTGCTCATGGTTTTACGGGTATTAAATTTTAATTTTCTTGAGGCTTCTTGTTGTAATGTACTTGTTGTAAAAGGAGGCTTAGGATTTGAAGTTTTTGGTTTTTCTTCAATATTAGAAACAACCCAAGGGCCTGAATCAATTTCCTCAACAAGTGCTTTAGCTTGAGATTTACTTAATGCTATCAACCCATCTTTTTTTAATTCACCTGTTTCCTGATCAAAATCTTGACCCTTAGCAATACGTTTTGAATCTATATTTAATAATCTTGCGTTGAATATTTCTTCTTTTTTAGTTAATAACTGAGCAGTAAGACCGAAATAAGTTACCTTTTTAAATTTTGCTCGCCTTCTTTCTCTATCGATAATTATTTTTAATGCTGCAGACTGTACTCTTCCAGCAGAAAGTGATTGTTTTACAAAATTCATATTCTTTTGTAAAGTAATCCATAACACTTTAGATATTTTATAGCCAACTAGTCGATCAATTATCCTTCTTGTACGTTGTGCTTCTACAAGATTTTCATCGATATCAATTTTATGTTCCATACCATTTTTTACACCAAAATTGGTAATCTCTGTAAATTGAACACGAGATATTTTTACTTTTGGCACCTCTGATGCAATATGTGATGCAATAGCTTCACCTTCTCTATCAGGGTCAGTTGCAAGAATAATCTCTGGAGCCGATTTTGCTTGTGATGCTAAATTTTTAAAAAAGTCTTTTTTATCATCTAATATCACTAATTCCATTTGAAAATCATTATCAACATCTACGCCTAATGATCCGCGAGGTAAATCTTTTACATGGCCGACACAAGCAATAACCTCATATTGATCATCTAAATATTTTGATATAGTTTTTGCTTTTGAGGGAGATTCTACAATTATTACAGATTTTTGGCTCATAATGACGTCGAATTTACATTTTTAATAATTTATGCAAATAATTATTAATCAAATAATTTTATTCTTGTTGAACATAAGGACTTTATTTTACGTTCTTTAAATATGGAATGATTGAATCAAATTGGACAGATTTTTGTTCTCCACTGGAAAGGTCTTTGATTTGTACACATTGTTTATCCATTTCTTCTTCACCAATAATAATTGTTATAGACACACCTAACTTATTTGATTCTCTTAATTGAGATTTCATACTTCTTCTTAAAGAATCAAATTCAATATAATATCCTTCTTTACGAATTTTTCCAAGAATCTTCATCGCTGTTGGTCTAACTTTATCTCCAAGGCTGATTAAATATATTTTTTTGATATTTTTGTCATTCGGGAAATGATTTTCATCCATCGCCAATAATATTCTCTCAAATCCAGCTGCAAAACCAACAGCAGGAGTGGTCTTTCCTCCTAGAGATTCAACTAAATTATCATATCTTCCACCACCACAAAGGGCATCTTGTGCACCTAGTTTACTTGATACAATTTCGAATGTTGTGCGGGTATAGTAATCTAAACCTCGAACAAGATTTGTATCTAATGTAAACGCTATGCTAAGATCCTTTAACCCTTGTTGTACTGCATCAAAATGCAATTTATCCTCTTCGGATAAATATTCTGTAATCTTTGGTGCTTGTTTAAGAATTTCTATTTCAGATTTATTTTTAGTATCTAAAATTCTAAGCGGATTTGTTTTTAATCGTTTTGCGCTTGATTCTGATAATTCATTAATGTTTGGTTTTAGAAAATCTAATAAGACATTTCTATATTTTTTTCGGGTTTCTGATGATCCTATGCTATTTAAATTTAATGTAATGTCTTTGATGCCAAGTTCAGAAAGAATATTCCATGCAATAGCGATTATTTCTGCATCTTGTTCAGGAAATTTAGAGCCTATCGCTTCAATACCAAATTGACGAAACTGTCTATAGCGACCTTTTTGAGGTCTTTCTCTTCTAAATAAATCCCCTATATAATACAGTTTTGATATTGGAGATATAGAATTGAGATTATTCTGTATATATGAACGCACAACGGAAGCTGTATACTCCGGTTTTAAAGTTAAATCAGTTCCACCTTGATCAATCCAGCTATACATTTCTTTTGAGACAACATCACTGTCTTCTCCAACACTCCTTTTGAATAAATCTGTATTTTCAAATATAGGAGTTCGAATTTCGTTATATCCACACCGAGTTAAGTATTGATGAATATGTGATTCAACAATTTTCCATTTATTGGAAACATTTGGTAAAACATCATATGTACCTTTTATAGAACGAAACTTCATTTTTATATATTCAATCTATTGAAATTTTTATTTTATTATAATGAAAATTATATTAGAAATTAGCCCTTCTTGAAAAAATACCCCCACGCTGTTCCAATTTTAAGTCACGTAAAGTTGGTGATTTAACGTTTATTTTCAAGTAAAAACCAGATCCGTATCCATTTGGTGTCCAGTTAATAGACATTTCCCAACAATGTAAATCGCGATATATTGAAAAATTATGATTTACTAAATCATTATCTAACAAATTAAATCGAGCATTATATTGCATTCTCCAGTTACGAGTTAATTGCAAAGAAGTATTTGAAGACATCCAAAATGTTTCGTTAGGATTAATTGGATTAGCTTTGTTGATACTATAGCTAAAACTCAAAGATGTAGACCATAATTTTCCTGTTGATGATTTTCTATTATTTTTATTTAAGCGATCACTAAAATTTGGTTCATCGAGGTTGTAGGAATTAGCAGTGCTGTCTTCTTCACTATTTTTATCTTCATTACTTCCAATTCTATTACCTTGAAAACGAAACCCTGTGGATAGACGCGCATTAATTAAACGAGGTGTCGGGATTCCATTTTCATTTATATTGATAGAATTTATCCTTTGACCATTTTCATTATTAAACTTATAGAAATCATGTGATAAGCTTAAATCAAGATTCAATTTATTTGCAATTTTAGCTCGTACTGAAGACGAAAGATTTGCTAATGGAAAATTGTCATTTGCAAAATTATAACTTGTATTCATTCGCCATGAGAATAATTCCAGCTTTTTTTCTTTTCCATCAACCATTGTTTTTGCTTGGAATATATTATTTAATGAAAACGTCATTGCCTGTCTTTCTTGTCTTGGGGTTGATCCAGCAGGCGTACCAGTAAAACGGTCAAAAAAAGCAGTTTCACCGTTATCATCGGTATATTCTTGAAAATACCCTAAATCTTTCCCAAATATTTTTTTCGTATAATCTGGTGAGTACGAATAACCAATTGATGGAGAAGCAACGTGTCGTATAGACTGTAATTTTCCTATCTTAATTGGGAATAGACCATATATCTTAGTATTCATAGTTAGATTAAATGAAGAAAAAATAGTTCTAGCTGCAAATCCATATTGTTCTATTGATGTTGATTGGGCATTAGAACTGTCAAATAGAGAAAACGTTCGATCTACCCAGTCAGATTTAAATTGAATACTTGGATTAAAAGAAATGTACTTAAATAGTTTTTGAGGTGCGTTAACTGACATATTATGTGTTATTAATGATGTTGTTTTTGTCCTAATAGAGTCATCCCAAATGTATTCGTATGTTGTATCATCTAAGCTTTCAACTGACTGATAATAATTTTGCATTTTATTGTTTAAGTTTGCTGAATAATTCCATGAAATATTATGATACCATTTTTTATTAATAGCATTAGTTTTAAATAGTTTGCTTTGACCATGGCGAAATGACATTTTTGGCAGTGTATTAGTTGTAATTATTAGTTTATTTCCTAACCCTGAAGGTAATTGGTAAAAAATATCATTCGGATCAATTTTGTTATCAACCATCAAATCTTTTTTCGAGGATAAATTAATACTTAATGAGTTGTTTGATTTTTTCCATCGTTTACTATACGTAGCATTTGAAACAGCTTGTTGATTTAACCTGCGCTCAATATCAATTCCAGTCCTCTTGTTGTAATCGCCACTGCTATAATATTGCCCATTTACTCGAAATGTTTGATCATTGCGCATAATTTGATTATGATTCCATCTGAATACATAATCACTTTTTACATTATCAGATAATTTCAATAAGTCTCTATTTTCTGCAGAAACGCTAGAAGAAAAGTGTTGTTTTGTTTCAAGATGTATTCCACCTGAAAAAGAATATCTCTTCCTGTAATTATTTGTAAGTCTGATAGTTAAACCTTGACGATCAGCTAAGCTAGTAGTCAATTTTGAGTCCCAATAATCATTAGGTGCCCAGTAGTATCCTAGCCCATCAATAAATTGACCACGATAGCTGCTTTCCCCATATCCAGGCATAATCCACCCCGATTGCCGACGACCACCTTTATGAGGGAAAATACCAAACGGTAAACCAATAATTGGTATATTATTTATGAAGAATGTGATTGGTTTTGCAATAACTTTATCATCATTTATCATTTTCATTTTGTTGCTCGCAAAATGAAAATGAGGATTTTCAAGGTCACAGGTTGTGTATGTACTATTATCAATAAAAATAGTTTTTTTATCTTGATTCCTTATTTGAGTTCCAGTATAAAATCCATCTTCTGCGCTGGTACGCCCTTTTAATACACTTCCTTTCTTTGATGATAAATTATATACCATTTCATTGCCAACCATAGGGTCTCGACCTTCTTCTATGATGGTTGGTTTAATAGCTTTAAAGGATGAGTATGCATTGCTTTTGGCTTTTGCTTCTAAGATATTTGTTACCCAATTAACATTTACAAAACCTGCATCTAAATTCATATTGGTATAATGAATTTTTGCATCACCATGCAGATCAGTTTCTTCTGCATTAACATTGTATTTAATTATTTCTGATGAATATGATATTGGCCCTTCAATATTTGATGATACTGTATCCGGTTTATATTCTCCTCTTGATCCACCATGAACAATAATTTTATTAATATCATTTTGATAAAACTGTAGAATAATTGTATCTCCTGAAGCAATATTTTCTCCTTGATAAATAGAATCTTCAAAAATATGATAGTGTGTTTTTGCCATACCTTCAAGCTGCAGAGAATCAAGCATTCCTTCATCAAAGAATCCTTTGAGACTGTTTCCTGATAAATCATTGACAAAATCTAGTATTAATTTATTATTTTCGTTTTTTGATGTTTTTTGATGTTTTTTAAATCCCTGGGTAATTGTTTTAACATTTGCCCCAGATGGTATGTAAATATTTTCCAGCACACCATTATTATATTTTAAATCAATTATTCTTCCGGAAATGGTTTGTTTGTTTTCTCTAATCTCAGGGTTTATGATTAAGGAAGTTGATTGTTCTGTTTGCTTATAAATTGCCTTACCGCATGTCGCAATTCTGCTATCCTCGCTTATTAAGACATTTCCTTTTGCAGTATACGAAACCGCATCCTGTTCTTTTTGCTTAGCGTAAAAAATAGAGTGTGATGTAATAATTTGATTGTTTTGTTTAAGCTCTGAATTTCCATAGGTAATACCACTATCTATATTAGAAAAATATGTAATTGTATCTGATTTTAGTTCATAATCATCATCCCAAATTCGCGAATTACCAAATCCATATAGAATATTATTTGGTGAAT
>JAZAOA010000097.1:0-6803 GCA_036228285.1 Fidelibacterota bacterium | reverse complement strand
GCAAATGTATTCCTTGTAAAAGTGATATATGTTGTCTTAATGCGATTGCAAAGAATGATGTAAATACAGCTATTAGAACTCTTCAAAATAATAATAGCTAAATTATTTTATCTATCAGTTGATTGTCATTATGATCTTCAGATCATTTCATTTAATTTACTTATTCAATGCAAGGTTTAATATTAGCTGCTGGCGCCTCTAGGCGTTTATATCCATTAACAGAAAAGACGCCTAAGTGCTTATTAGAAGTTGGGGGTCTTCCAATCATAAGTCATCAATTAAATGCTTTACAGAAATATAGTATTAATGAGATTATCATTGTTCTAGGTTATTATAAAGAAATGATTATTGAGTATATAAGTAATAACCACCCAGAATTAAAATTTACTTATATAACTAATCATGAGTTTTCAGAAACAAATACATCATATTCTGCTTATTTATGTAAAGATTTACTTTCTTCTGAAACGCTATTGATGAATGGAGATGTTTTATATCCTCCTAGATTATTAGAGCAAATAATAAACTCAAATCATGAAACGGTTTTTGCCGTAGATATAAAACAATGTGGTGATGAAGAGGTAAAAGTAATTATCGATAATAATAAACGTATTGTATCTATAGGAAAAGAGTTAGATATTAAAGAATCACTGGGTGAATTTATTGGGGTTGCAAAACTATCTATTCCGTTTTGTGATTCTTTTGGAATATCTTTATCAAGACTAATTGATAAAGGAGGTAAATCCGATTATTTTGAATCTGCCATAGAGCCAATCTTAAATAAACATGATGTATTTTTTGAGGACATAAGCCACTTACCGTGTATTGAAATTGATTTTAAAGAAGATTTACAAAAAGCAAATCAATTAGTAAAAAATAAATTATATAATATTTAGGATAAAACAACTTATGCCTGAAATTTTTCCTTTTAAAGGGTGGAGATATAATAATGAGATTGTTCATGATCTTTCAAAGGTTGTTTCACCACCATATGACGTAATTGATAAATCTGATCAAGCAAAATTATATAATCAATCGCCATATAACTTTATAAGAATCATTCTAAATAATAATTCAACCCCAGAGAAATATACTGAATCAGCAAGATTATTATCTAAATGGAAAAAGAAAAACGTTTTTCTACAAGATAAAAAAGAAGCAATCTATCTTTTATCCCAGTCATTTGATTATGATAATGGTAAAATAAATCGAATTGGTTTCATTGCTAAATTGCAGATATCGGAATTGGGTGATAAGATTTTGCCACATGAAAAAACTATTTCTAAACATATTAATGATCGATTCGAATTGATGAAATCCACACAGGCGAATACCGGACAGATTTTCATGAGTTATAGAGATAAAAAAAATATTGTTGAGAGTATTGCAGATAATTATAAAAATAATGAACCATTAGTTGATTTAATTGTTGACGGTATAAAATATAAAATATGGAATATAATTGATACTAACGAAGTCAATTTAATTAAAGAAATGATGATTAATAAAAAAGTAATTATTGCTGACGGTCACCATAGGTATAAAACCGCATTTCAATTTGCTAATGATTATCCTGAAAAATTAGGAAGTGATAAAGTAATGGTTACTTTTGTTAATGCATATAATAAAGGGATGAATGTATTGCCGACTCATCGTATAATTCGTGAAAAAAATATTTCAGCCAAGCAGTTACTTGAAAAGGTTGGTCAAATATTTAAAGTGCAAGAATTTTCTGTATTAGATGATTTATTTCTAAATATGAAACAATCTGAGGAATCAAAAATTATTAATTTTGGAATGATTACAAAATCGAAAAACTATTTTGTATTATCTTATAATGGGGAAAAACAATGGGATAATAATCTATCGCCTGCTTCACAATTATTAGATGTAAACATTCTGCATAATTTTATTTTACATCAAGGTTGTGAAATAGATACTAATAATCAAAATGATTTAAATCATGTATCATATATCCGCGGAAATGAATCTCCATTAGATTTAATCAATAGAATTGAAGAATTTGATTTTATATTTTTAGTAAACCCACCAAACCTTGATCATGTTTTTGATGTTGCTGAATCTGGAGAAACAATGCCACAAAAATCGACATATTTTTTTCCAAAAGTTTATTCTGGATTAATTTTTGCCTCTATTGGAGATGAATAATAAAATAAATCTCCATATAACTAATAAAAGTCTTATTTTTCAGTAAGTGAAAACTCATTCATTTATATTAAAAAATAATATTAGATGTCCATATTATTAGAAAAACTAGAACAAAAGATTCCAAATTGGAGAGAAGATGTGAGAACGCTTATTTCCGATTCAGGATCTTCGGTTATAAGTGAAGTATCTTTAAAGCAAGCTTATGGTGGTATGCGTGGTGTGAAGGGTCTAGTTTGTGACACATCTTCAGTTTCTGAAGATACTGGTTTAATAATTAGAGGGATACCTTTATTAGATATAATTGAAATATTACCAGAAGAAGTATTATATCTATTACTTACTGGGGATCTTCCTGATAAAGATGCATTAAGCGAATTACAGTCAAATCTTCAAGAACATGCTGTAGTACCTGATTATATATGGACTATATTAAGAAATATGCCTAATGATTCTCATCCTATGGCTATGTTTAATACTGCTGTACTTGCAATGGAAAAGGAGTCAGTCTTTCGTTCATATTATGATAAAGGTATGAATAAGAATGATTTTTGGAAGCCAACATTGGAAGATGGCATCCGTTTAATTGCAAAATTACCTGCTTTAGGCGCGGGTGTGTATCGAATTCGTTTTGAAAAAGGAAATCTAATTAATCCAGACCAATCCTTAGATTGGGGTGCAAATTATGCCCACATGCTTGGTTTAGATAATTCAGATAATAACCTTAAAAAACTTATGCGACTATATTTGATGCTACATTGTGATCATGAAGGAGGGAATGCAAGTGCGTTTACATCATTAACAATTGGCTCAACTTTATCTGATTTATATTATGCAGTTTCAGGTGGGTTGAATGCATTAGCAGGACCTTTGCATGGATTAGCTAATCAAGAATGTTTAAAATTTGTTTTAGATATAAGAGATGAATTTGGAGGCGCTCCATCAAAAAAAGAAATAGAAGAATTATGTTGGGATAGATTAAAGAATGGTAGAGTGATACCTGGATATGGTCATGCTGTATTGCGTTGTCCTGACCCAAGGTTTACTGCATTCATGAATTTTGGAAAAGAACATATTAAAAATGATGATGTTTTTTCTATTGTTGAAAACTTATTTGAAGTAGTTCCCAAAGTTTTATTGAAACATGGGAAGGCAAAAAACCCATGGCCAAATGTAGATGCGGCTTCTGGCGCATTATTATATCATTACGGAATAACAGAGTTTAGTTATTATACAGTTTTATTTAGCATATCCCGTGCTATGGGGATAATTAGTCAAATAGTAATTAACCGCGCTCTTGGAATACCTATTATGAGACCTAAATCCGTAACCACTGATTGGCTAAAAGAAAATTTTTAATATACTTTTATTTTAATTATTTATAATTCATTTACAATTATTATGTATTTGAAAATTATCATTTTTTATATCACGTTTAATTTCTTATTTGCTAATCCAGAAATTCATAAGCATGTAAAAATAAATTTATATTTTACTAATCAATTGCTTGAGTTAGGGATTCCACTTGATCATTATCAAAAAAATAAGGATAACTCCTTAGATATTATCTTAAGTACTAGTGAAATAGGTATATTAATGAATAATGGAATTGAATTTGAAATTATACAAGATGATATTACGAATTATTATTTAAGTAGATCGCGTCCTAGTATTAATCGAGATTTTTCTTTGGGATCAATGTTGGGGAATTACACATTGCAAGAAGCTATTAATCAGATGGATACACTTTCAATTTTGTATCCAAATTTTGTTAGCGAAAAAGATTCAATTGGTACGAGTTTTGAAGGTAGAACAATTTGGGCCTTCAAACTATCTGATAATCCTGCAATTGATGAGAATGAACCTGAAGTTTTATATACAGGATTAACTCATGCTAGAGAGCCGCTTAGCATGATGAACTTATTTTATTTTGCAAATTGGCTTTGTGAAAATTATAACAATGATTTAATTGCAAATTATTTACTTGATAATAGAGAAATGTGGTTTATTCCAATTGTAAATCCCGATGGGTATTTCTATAATGAAACAATCGCTCCAGATGGAGGCGGTATGCATAGAAAGAATAGAAGGTCTAATCCTCAAAATTCAAATTGTAACACTGGAACTCAACAGGGTGTTGATTTAAATAGAAATTATGGATATAACTGGGGAGCAAATAACTCTGGATCATCAGGAAATCCTTGTAGCGCTGTATATAGAGGCACCTCTGCATTTTCTGAGCCGGAAACAGAAGCAGTAAGTAATTTTATTTTGTCAAGAGAATTCAATAATGCACTTCACTACCATTCATATTCTAATCTATTAATTCATAGTTGGGGAGATGGAAGTTATCCAGATGAGCCTTATCTAACAACCCTAAGAGAAATAGGCAATGAAATGACACATTACAATGGATATCTAGTAGGTACAGGAATAGAGACTGTTGGTTATACAGTAAATGGCGATGCGGTCGATTGGAGTTATGGAAATGCAGGATTGTTATCTTATACTCCGGAAATTGGATCATTCGTTGACAACTTTTGGCCATCAGAAGATAGAGTTATTCCTCTTTGCCAAGATCAAATATATAGTAATTCAATATTCGCAATGGTTGCTGGCAGTGATTATATTATTTATGATAAGTTATATAATAATATGTATCCTTCAATTAATGATACAATTTCTATATCATTAGTCATTCAAAATAGAGGTATTCTTAGTTCTAATGGACCAGTAACAATTGATATTACACCTTTAAATTCCTTTAGCAATGTAAGTAATGATAATATTATTTTAGAGTCATTATCTGCCAGATCAACTGATACAACAGATATTTTGCTATCAGCATCTTCTAATATTCAAAATGGTTTTATGGGAGGAATAATAGTATCAATTTATGATAGTAGTAGCTATCATATAGTTGATACTGTTTCCATGATATTTGGAGATCATCAAGAGATCTTTTTTGATGGTGCTGAAAATGGAATGACAGAGTGGAGCGATGATGATAATTGGGGTACAATTTTTGATGCCTCCGAGGGTTTGTCAAGTATAACCGATAGTCCAGTTGGAAATTATATTGGCGATTGGGGTTCTTCTACAACTCAGTTATCAAGGATAATTAATTTTTCAGGAATTTTTTATCCATTCGTTACATTTGATGCTAAATGGAACATAGAAAAAAGATATGACTTTGTTCAATTTCAAGCTTCAACGGATGGTGTTAATTGGACAGCTTTGTCAGGTAATTTTACATCAATAGGATCTGGTAGTGGAGTACAAACTACAGGTGATCCTGTGTATGATGGGATACAAGAAGATTGGATCAATGAAGTAATCGATCTATCTTTTTATACAGATAAACCACAAGTGTGGTTGCGTTTTCTGCTAAAATCAGATGGAGCTGTAGAAGAGGATGGGTTTTATTTTGATAACTTTTTTATCCATGGTTATTCAAGATTTATGAAAGGTGATATTAATCAGGATAATTCTATAAATATTTATGATTTAGTTATGTTGATTGAATTTATTTTTTCAGGTAATACAGTTCCTGATAATTTGTTCCATATATCAGATATTAATTATGATAATCATATAAACTCTGATGATATTGTATCTCTAATTTATTTAATAGTTAATACGTATTGATTAGATAAATATGAATTTTCTTGCCTTCTGGGAATAATTCTCCCAAATTAAGCCTCGCCGCGCGTTAATTCTTATGAAAAACATTCTCTATATATCAGTATTTTTATCATTTATAGTATTTATAAATGCAAAGGATATAAGACCAATTGATCTTGAAGCGTATAGTGGGAATTTTTCTATATTATTGAAATGGGAAATACCAGATAAAATTAATTTAAAAGCAATAAGGTTATATCGAACACAAAATTCGTTTACTGATTATTCATTAATATATGAAACTAGTAATTCAATTGAACGTTATTTGGACCTAGAAGTCCAAGGAAAGAGGCCATATTTTTATAGTATACAAGCTGAATCTATTTCGGGAGAAATATTTTCAAGTGTTGTAGATGCCCCGCCATTTGCAAAAGCTTATATCGATCAATATAGGTTGCCTGTTTTATCCGATACAGAAAATAAAATAGTTAATTATCATTATTCCAATATTGAACAATTACATGATAATATTTTAAAATATATTATATCAGATCTTATAGTATCTGCAGATACTAGCCAATTATATATAATTCAAAGTATGTTACAACATAAAGATGACGTTTCTAGTTCATGGATGGAGTATATAGGTTTCCAATCGCATAATATATATCAACAATTTCTTACTGATGAATATTTATATGGTATTCGCGATCAACTTGAAAATATCTTGAATAAGGTTGGGTTATATTTTAACAATCAGTTTTTAATGACTCCTGAAGAATGGGGTGAGCATGTTATTTTATTTTCTGATTATACATATAATAGATTTGTTCAAATCAGAGAGATGTTAAATAATGAAATGAAAATATTAAGCGCATCCCCGCCTGTTTTACCAATTGGTACTTGGAGAAATGTAAGTGGAAAAAATATTGCAAGATTTGTTGCCATTCATCCAGAACAAGTACACTCTATTGTTTTATTAGATGATAATCATGAGTTAATTATTGATGAAA
>JAZAOA010000096.1:0-13798 GCA_036228285.1 Fidelibacterota bacterium | reverse complement strand
ACCATAATTCGCAACCCTCTATCTTTAAACATCTCTTTCCAATTTCTTCTTTTCAAGGAAAAACATACTGCCATACCTGAAATAATGAATAAAAGTGGTATCCGCCAGATATTTATAAGAGCCATAACAAACCATAGTATTTCCAGTGTTTGTTTATTCTGTGGAAAAAAAATTTTTATACCAAAAGGCATAAAACTTATAGTGGAATGGTATATGATTAATAAGCCAAGAACTATAACTCTCAACCAATCTATATCATAACGTCTCATGATATTTTATCAGTTTATACAAGGAAATAAAATAATTGTAACTAATGCACAGATAATAAGAGAAATAGTTTTGTTCATTATTAATTTTTTATAAAAGTTTATTTAGTATAGAAAGTAAATTTATATAAATTCCAAGGAACTTACATTTATTTAATGCGTGAAAGATTTTAAACACATTCAAGGAGCATAATGAGATATTCAATTCAGATTATATTTTCAGTTTTTCTATTAATTTCCTTTTCCTGTCAAAATGGAAGTACAGAATCAAAAGGAATTTCAGATGCTGAATTAATTCAAGCGATTATAGATGCTGATAAAATCAGTATAGGCGTAGATGACTTACCTTCTAATTCAAAAACAGTCATTGAATACGATTATGCTGAATATGAAAGCGAAAGCGCAAAGAAAGCATACGGTTTAGGTTATGAAGTGAATATGGCTGGAAAAGGTCATAAGGTAGGCAGCCGATGTGAAGTATATTTTAATCTAGAAGGAAAAAGGTTAGATCCATATGGGAGAAACGGTGATAAAGATAAATCCGATTGGGGACGTGATTATGATAAAGGGGATTGGAAGTGTTTTGATTTATCACTACCTGTTTCCTATACAATGCCTGATGGGTCAACCATCACTGTATCAAATGAAGAAGACTGGGATGCAATTAAAAGTTGGTACGAAGAAAATCCTGAATCAGAAGAAAAACCAGTATTACAATTCCCCGTAAATGTTGAGTTTGATAATAGAGAAGGGACTGTTAATGTAGTAGTTAATAATGCAGAAGAAATGCGTGAGATGTATTCTCGCTGTAGTAACGGAAGAGATGATGATGAAAGGGAGTGCTTTGATTTATCACTACCTGTTTCCTATACAATGCCTGATGGGTCAACCATCACTGTATCAAATGAAGAAGACTGGGATGCAATTAAAAGTTGGTACGAAGAAAATCCTGAATCCGAAGAAAAACCAGTATTACAATTCCCCGTAAATGTTGAATTTGATGATGAAACAGTTACAGTAAATAGTGAAGAAGAACTACGAGAATTAAAGCAAGAATGCTGGAGAGATGAAAGTGAAGAACGACAATGTTTTGAGCTTGTATTTCCTGTAACATTTATTATGCCAGATGCATCAACCATCACTGTAGATACAGATGATGATGCTGGATGGCAACCAGTAAAAGACTGGTATGAAGCAAATCCTGATTCTGATGAACGCCCTACCCTACAATTTCCTGTTGATATAATTTATGAGACAGAAGATGGGGATTCAACTTTAAGTATCAATAATGATGAAGAAATGGAAAATGTAAAAATACGCTGCAGAGAAGAATGGGCAGATAGTGAATCAGAACAAGATGAAGAATGTTATGAGTTTGTATTACCTATTTCATTTACAATGCCTGATGGAACAACAATTACTATTGAAAATGAAGAAGATTGGTATAGCTTAAGAGAGTGGTATGCAAATAATGATGAAGCTGACGAAGAACCTTCATTGCAATTTCCAGTAAATATTATTTTATTAGATGATGAAGGAACTTCTGTTACCATTAATAATGATGAAGAAATGAATGCTCTCGAAGAAGATTGCTGGGGAAATGATGATGAAGGTGATAGGCCTTAATTAAATTCCATATAAGTTATAAATAAAAAAGCCTGTTAATTAACAGGCTTTTTTATTTCACAAATTTATGATTAGCTAAATTAATTTGATCCCCTCACTCCCCATCCGAGCTTATTACGAAGAGTACTAAAATAATTTGAATCTTTAAAAGTTATCATATTGATTTCAAATGGGGATTTCTGTATTTCGACTTTCGCAGTTGGATTGAGATATTCATTAACTTGACCATCTATCGCTAAAGCCATATCCTCTTGTCCATTATTTGGAAATGAAATCGTTAAAATATGATCATCAGAAAAAACAATAGGTCTCAAAGTCAATGTATGTGGTGAAATAGGTGTAACTACTATAGAACCAAATGTTGGAATAACAATTGGCCCACCAGATGAAAGAGAATATGCTGTTGAACCTGTTGGGGTTGCTGCAATTAATCCATCTGCTTTATAATCAGCTACAAAATTGCCATTAGCGAACAACTCACAATTGAGCAAACGATGTGACTTCCCTCTATCAACGACTATATCATTCAACGCATGAAAAGTTTTCGATCCATTTTTATTTAATACTGAACATTTGATAGCCATACGTTTTTGAATTAGAAAATCACCATTCAGCACTTCCCCCATCCTAGAATACATATCATTTAAAACAACTTCAGCAAGAAAACCTAGTTCACCAAGATGTATACCCAAAATAGGTGTTCCTCTTTCAGCTACTGCACGTGCTAATGAAAGTATCGTTCCATCGCCACCAAGGGATAAAACAAAATCCACTTTATTAAAATCATCTGCATTATTAATAAGCTTATAGTCAAAATCCGAATTTTTTAATCGAGATTCTATTCTAGTAGTAACAAATAATTGGAGATTGTTTTTTTTTGCCCAATCAATAATTGAAGGAAATGTATCCCAAAAAACTTTTTTATCTGTATTGGCCCAAATACCAAAACTAGTTGGCTTTTTCAATCTTTATCCTCAAGGCTAAGTTTTCCATCAGAATTTTTAAGCAAAAGTTGGATTTTTTGTTCTGCATCTTCTAATCTGGATTTACAAGCTTCAGTTAATCCAATTCCCTCTTCAAATAGCTTCATACTTTCTTCTAATGAAAGGTCACCTGATTCAAGATTTCCCACAATTTGTTCAAGTCTTTTAAAGGCTTCTTCAAAATGCATTTGTTTATCTTCTTTTGTCATAATCGAATATTAATAAAATTAAATGAGTTTAAGGTCAATTTTTCTCTTTGGTTTTTTTTGCTCTAAGCGTTCCTTCGTAGGTTTGTAATCGAAAATATTCATCTTCCTGTAAATCTGTAGGGTTAAGTATAATCTTTTGATCATATTCTCTATAAGCAATGGAATAGCCTCTTGATAATATATTTGTAGGATTCAATGCATGTAGTTTCTCATTCATAGTAGAAAATTTTGAAGAAAATTTTTGCATACTATATCTATATGCTTGAAATAGTAGTTTAGTTAATTCATTATACCTATCGGAGTACTTTTGCAATAATCTACTTGGCTCCTGTAATGCAAAACGATCTTTAGTATTATCTAAACTCTGCCAGCGAGTTTGAAGAAAACTTTTCATTTTAGAAGATAAGATTTGTTCAAAGCCAATCATTTTTTCAAATATTTCATTTGCTGATGGAGATACAAGTTCTGCTGCTGCAGAAGGAGTTGGCGCCCTCATATCCGCTACTAGATCAGATATAGAAAGATCTGTTTCATGTCCTACAGCAGAAATAATTGGTATAGTACATGAAAATATTGCTCTTGCAACTTTTTCTTCATTAAAAGGCCATAAATCTTCAAGGGATCCGCCACCTCTTCCAATAATTAATACATCAATTTTTTTAAAGCTTTCCATATCATGGATTGCATCGACAATATCAAGTGCAGCTTTATCACCCTGCACTTGAGCAGAACGAACAATTAAATTAACATGCGGGGATCTACGACCTAGAACTTGAAAAATATCTTGAATTGCAGCCCCTGTTTTTGAAGTAATGATGCCTATATTTTTAGGAAACGCTGGAAGATTTCTTTTGTTTTCTATATCAAATAATCCCTCAGAAGATAATTGTTTTTTTAAAGCTTCAAAGGCTAGATAAAGTGTGCCAATCCCAGCTGGCTCCATCTTTTTTACTAAGACCTGGTACTGACCTCTTGGTTCATAAACACTGATTTCTCCATCCAATAAAATCTGCATCCCATTTTCTGGTTTAAACTGCAAAAATTGATTCGGCCCCTTAAACATTACACACCGTATTTCAGATTGTTGATCTTTAAGAGTGAAATACATATGACCAGAAGTATGGTGGATAAAATTTGATATTTCACCTGATACCCAAAAACGAGAAATATTATTTTCTAATATATTTTTTATCTGTTTATTTAAATCAGATACGGATATTGGTTTTGACTCAGGCGTATTCATTATTGAATATATATAATATAGTAGAATTAATTACAGCAACATACAATTATACAACTGCAATAAAAAATCATCACCAATTAGGTATATATGAAATTAACGAATCTTTTTCTTATGACGATTTGCACGCAAACGTTTTTTGCGCTTATGTGTGCTTATCTTTCTCTTCTTGCGTTTTTTACCGCAGGGCATTCTCTTTCTTTCATTTTGTCATTAAAGAATCGTTTACACGACCTCTTAAGTGTTTGGCTGGTTTAAAAGTTGGAACATATCTTTCAGGTAAAAATATAGCTTCACCTGTTCCAGGGTTTCTTGCTTTCTTTGGCATGCGATGTTTTGTGCCAAAAGTACCAAAACCACGTAGTTCAACTCTTTCGTTGCGAGCCAACGATTCTGTGATGGTAGTCATTATACCATTCATAACAGTTTCTGTTTCAACTTTCGTTAACCCAGTGGCTTCAGAAACTGCATCAACTATTTCCTGTTTTGTCATGGCATTACTCCAAGTTCAAAAAATACTAAATAATATCTATCAGTAATCAATTATTTATTAAAAATACTTAGTAGAAGATACATCAACCCTGTTTTATCCAAATAGCTAATTTTTGACCTGGAAAAATCGTATTTGCTTTGTTTAATTTATTCCATTTCATAATGCTAGCCATTCTAACACGATGATTTTCAGCTATTTTACTTAGTGTATCCCCTCTTTTAACTGTATAATAAATTTTTAAGTCATTGGAAGTCTTTGAAGAGTTAGCATTGGATCCAATCCATAAAGATAATTTTTGTCCAGGTTTTATATAAGATGAGCGTTTCATATTATTCCAAGATCTAATATTAGAAACTGTAGTATTATAATCATCAGCAATATGCCCAATAGTATCTCCTCTTTTAACTGTATACGTGACTTTTTTACCTTTATTCGATGATTGTTGAGCAATTGATTTAGATGAATTATTATTTTTAACCCATATGTTCAATTTTTGTCCAGGATATATATGTTGTTTAGACTTAATATTATTCCAACTCATTATTTTTCTACTGGATACACGGTAACTCTCTGCAATATGTCCAATAGTATCTCCTCTTTTCACTTTATGGACTACTTTTTCTCTACCAGCATTAGTATTGGAAGCTAATTGACTCATATCTTCTTTTATCCAAATTGTCAACTTTTGTCCTGGAAAAATATGTTGACCATATTCAAGTTTATTCCATCGTCTTATACTACGGGCCATAGTGTTATAGTCTTCAGCAATATGACCAAGAGTATCACCTCTTTTCACTTTATATATTACTTTTTTGTGACCCGAAGGGCCACTGTTGCTTGCTAATAGTGTACCGCCATTTGATCTTCTAACTGGAATTGTTAGCTTTTGTCCAATACTTAATCTATGTCTATTTCGTATTTTATTAACAGCTGCTAAATCATGTATAGAAACACGATATTTTTTAGAGATAGTCCATAGACTTTCACCACGTTTTACTTTATGAGCTACATACTGTGGCGCAAAACGTTGATCGGATGGTAATGAATTAAAATTAGTTACAAACTGTTCTTTTTTTCCAACAGGAATTTTTAATCGATAAACAACGTCAACTGGTGTAGCAGATTGACGAAGTTCAGGATTATATGCTTTCAAGGTTTTTAAGGAAGTACCTGCAGAATTAGCTAAAACAGCAAGGTCCGCACTTTGTTTAATCTCAACAACTTCGTATTTGTGTTGCTTTGTTTTTGGTGTTTTAAATCCATAAGACGTGGGATTACTTGCTATTATTGCGGCAGCTAAATAATAGGGGATATAATTTCTTGTTTCTCTTGGCAAAGAATGCAGCTGCCAAAAATCTGATGTTTGATGTAATCTAGTAGCTCTATGAACCCTACCTGGTCCTCCATTGTATGCTGCAAGAGCTAAGTACCAATGATCAAATTCCTTATAAAGATCTAATAAAAATTTTGCAGCAGCATGGGTTGCTTTTTCAGGATCTCTCCTCTCATCAATATACCAATTTCGCTGAAGACCATATTTTTTTCCAGTTGAATACATAAATTGCCACATACCAGTTGCTTTAGCTCTAGAATATGCTTTTGGGTTAAGACCAGATTCAATCATGGCTAAATATGCTAATTCCTCAGGAAGTTCATATTCATTTAATATCTCTTTTAGCATAGGTCCATATTGAAAATATCGATCTAACCATATTTCAAATTGACGCCTTCCCTTATTTTGAAAATAACTGATGAACTGATCTACAGATTTATTTCTTACTAAAGGGATATGACCATCACGATCGTCAACAACAATAAACTTTGAAGCGCCCATTTCTACTTCCATTGGCTCCATTAATTCCTCAACAGAACGCTTGGAATCAACCGCTGCAATGGACCCCATATTGATTTCTAAAGTAAATAGACGTTGAGTTACAACATTGAGAAGAGCACTCTCAAATCGTTCAAACTCTTCTTCATCCTCAACAGTTTTTTCGCCTAGCTGATCAGCTTCCGATAATAATTCATAAATACGATCAAGATTATAAATTACTTCTAATGTATCACCTTGGGAATCTGCAATTATTGCATCTGTTAGGAGAACTTTTACATCTTTAAGAAGCAAGGGAAGACGGTTTGATGTTTCAGTGAATCCGGATCCATTTTGATTTAGTGGAACTTCATTTTGAAATACAGAAGAATCTTGAACCGATGACTCCTGCGCGAAAAGCAAGCATGACATCAGATGTATCATACTGAAACTAATTAGATTATTTCTCATAACATTCATATCTTATTCGTATTTAAAGGGCAAAATTACCGGTCACTCTAAATTCATACAAGAGATTTACTCTCTTATTAATAATTGTATTAATTGTTTTCAATATTGTTCCATTCAGATTTCAAATTACTAACGGCTTTCTGTACTTGTTCTGTTATTTCATTTCTATTTTCTATATCTTTTGGAGTTGTAAAAATAGGGTCACCAAATCGAAGCTCAATCAATTTGGGATTAAAATTTTTAGATCCTTTTACCAATACATCAAAAGTACCGCAACAAGCAATAGGTACAATTGGTAAACCAGTATTGATTGCTAAGATGACACCACCCTTTTTAAATGGTTTCATTTTACCATCTAAAGTTCTTGTTCCTTCTGGAAAGATTAAGATTGATCGAGGGTTTTTTTTTAATGAAATCTTAATATTATTTATGGATTCAAGAGCTTTTTCATGGTTGCTTCTATCAATAAATATATGACCAGCAGCAAGCATTGCCCAACTTAGAAATGGTATTTTCTTTAATTCTTTTTTAGCAATAGGTACAACATGCCAAGGAATTCCTGCTAGTGTTAATGGGATATCAAAAGCAGATTCATGATTACTTGCAAAAACATACTGTTGGTTAGGATCTAATTTTTCTAAACCTATAATTTTATATGGAATATTACCAATCCATAAAATTGACATCGCCCAATACTTAACAATTCTTGCCCATATTTTTCCTTTCCAATCAAACGGAGTAAGTATTATGCCTATAATTGATAAAAAGAATGTTGATAAACAAATTAAAAAATAATACCAATAGAGACGCAACTAGTCGATAGCCTCCATACCCATTTGCTGGTGAAGGACTTCAGGCAATAAAATTTTTCCTTCAGATGACTGATAGGTCTCTAATAAAGCAACCATTAATCTAGGCGTCGCTAAACCAGAACCATTTAACGTGTGTATATAGTCTACTTTTTTATCAGAAGATTTTCGATATCGTATATTTCCTCTTCTTGCTTGAAAATCTTCAAAATTGCTACAGGAAGATACTTCTAACCACTTTTTTTCACCGGGAGCCCATACTTCTAAATCATAACATTTAGCTGCAGAAAAACTTAAATCTCCTGTACATAATTCGATTACTCTATAATGTAAACCAAGCTTCTGTAAAATACTCTCCGCTTGATTTGTAAGCTTTTCAAGCTCATCATAAGACGATTCAGGTTTCACAAATTTTACCATTTCCACTTTATTAAATTGATGCAATCGTAACAGACCTCTTGTATCTTTACCATACGAACCTGCTTCTCGTCGAAAACAAGCTGAAAATGCAGCATAATTCATTGGCAATTGATCTTCATCAATTATTTCATCAGCATATAAATTCGTTAATGGAACTTCTGCCGTAGGAATTAGATATAGCTCATCTTTTTCAATATAATACATATCATCAGAAAACTTTGGCAGTTGTCCACATGTATAGGGTGCTTTATCTCTTGTGAGAAAGGGTGGAAATATTTCCTCAAATCCATGCTCTTCAATGTGAACATTCAACATAAAATTTATTAGTTCTCGTTCTAATTTAGATCCAAGACCAATTAATAATGGGAACCCAGAACCTGATATTTTTGAACCTTTTTCAAAATCAAATAAACCAAGATTTTTTCCTAAATCAACATGGGATTTCAATTCATAATCGACATCTATGGGTTTGCCCCATTCTCTTATAACCACATTAGATTTTTCATCATTACCATTAGGAACAGTACCATGTGGGATATTTGGAATAATTTCTAACTTAGTAACCAATTTATCTTTTAAATCATTTACTTCATTCTCTAGTTTTTTTATAGCATCTGATACAATCCTCATATCATTTATTGCTTTATCAGAGCTAATTCCTTTTCTTTTAGATTCAGCAATAGCGTCTGAGGACTTATTCCTTTCTGCGCGCAACCCATCTAGCTCATGAATTTTCTCTCTATGTTCTGAATCTAAGTTTAGAATTTCATCTAAATTTATTGATTCATTTTTAGAGTCAATTCCAGCTTTTATTTCATCAGTATTGTTTCGAATGCGATTAAGGGATAACATATATTTTTTGATTTAAATAATTAGAGAAAGTAGAGACTTTCGTGAAAATTTACAATGATAGGTAAATTTACTATCTACCTTTACCAGAAAGCATAACCCAAAAAGTGCTTGCTAAAATTTTAACATCTAAGGAAAAACTAAGGTTCTCAATATAATAAAAGTCAAATTTTAGCTTTTTTCTTACATCATCTATATCTTTATCGTATGGTTGTTTGATTTGAGACCATCCAGTAATTCCAGGACGCACTTTATGCCTTCTATAATAGAATGGAAATTCTTGCATCAATTTATCAATAAAAAATGGGCGTTCGGGTCGTGGGCCTATAATGCTCATCTCACCTTTAACTACGTTAATTAATTGCGGTATCTCATCTAGTCTAAATCTTCGTAACCACGCCCCAACGCGAGTTATACGTGGATCCTCATCTGAAGCCCAAACAGGACCTGAATCTTTTTCCGCATCATAATACATAGATCGAAATTTTCTTATAGTAAATGTAGTATTATTTTCACCAATTCTGTTTTGTTTATACAAAACAGGGCCAGTGGAATCAAACTTAATTAAAAGAGAAATAATACCCCAAAAAGGAAAAAATATAAGTAAACAAGGAATTGCAATAATTAAATCTAACAAACGCTTTAAATATTTATTATAGAATGTGTTAAGATTTGGATTTACCTGAATTAATGGCAAACCATATATTTGTTCTGTTCTTGCTAGACCGCTTATCACTTCATACATATCAGGAACAATTTTTATAGATACGGGTGATCCATTAGCATGAGTAATTACCTCCATCATTCTATTATGTTGCAATTTCTCTAAGGCAAGAACCACCTCAGAAACTTGGTTATTGAGAATAATTTCTTTTAATTCGTTTTCTTCTCCCAAAATTGGAATATTCGTTTCGAATTTATTTATATTTTGATCATCAACTGCTTGTACAAATCCAATAATATCATAGCCAAGATTATTATGATCTAGAATTTGCTTGGCTGTTTCCATTCCTCTTAAGTTAAATCCAACAATTACTGTATTACTTCGACCAAATCCTTTTCTTAATAAATATTTTTGAAATGTTCGAAATACTATTCTAGAAGCTATTAAGCCAAAAGTAAAAATAAACCAATACCTCATTGTGGTTTGCGGATTGATTGGCCAATTAAGATAATTAATAGCATCAAAAAAAATCATTAATACAACAATAGTAAATGTTGTAAGTACTACTCTTTGAATTTCAATAAACCTAGAGGAAGTTGCAGAAGGATTATAGAGATTTAGACTTAAGAATAATGTGCTCCAAAAAGTTTGGATTAAAACAAAGTAAGAAATAGTATTATATATAGATAACGATATTTCTGGAATTAAAAAAAACTTATAAGCAATAAAGGATGGGATTACATCTAATAAAAATATTGACCATGAAGTAAGCCATTTAGGCAAACGTATACGGAGATGTTGTAAAGCCTCATGAGACATAAGCTTTAATCTATAATAAAGGTGGATTCTAGCACGTTGAGCTGGATCACACCGAAAATTTCTATACGCATAACAGTAATATCCCTTTAACTATTAGTTGGACTATTAAAAACTGTTAACGTTTAATTCGATATAACTCCGTGCATTTGTTACAAGTTAGTTTTTTATATTTTATGATGCAACAAAGAATAAAATAATTATCCTTTCTATTTGTATAAACATCTGTAAATCATAAAATTCAATTATGAAGCAATATGTAAAAATAGCAATCGTGTATCTTTTATGCCAATTTTTGATTGCTCAAAAGATTCCAGTAAGCGCGGACCATATTGTATATCCGTTTTTATATAGACAATCAACAAGTGGAACTTTGCCTCAATGGGTCCAATCAGTTAGGCCATTAACAATTGATCAAATTTTAACGTTATTGAATAAAGTTTTAGATAATAATAATATAAATAATAATGCACGTTTATTAGCTGAACAATTTAAAAGTGAATTTATAACTCCAGAAAATTCTGGAATGCAATTGCCTTTTTCCAAAAATAATAAATTGAGCAATCTTTTATCATATAATATTAATGATACGGATCCTCATTTTTTCAGCATTGTGAATGATAGCTCAAAATTATGGTTAGATTGGAGTGAAGATCTAATTGTATCAACTGGTAATGATTATCAAAAGTATTTTCGTGATAAAATTTCAATAAAAACAATAATTTCAAAAAGAATATCTGCTTTTTCTGAATTTTCTATGAATCGACTATCTTGGAAAAATAATGGAAAGTCAATCGATTCTGTTCTACCACCTGATTCTATAGATTGGTTAGGATATAATAATGAATGGGCTAAATACTTTCCAGAAGCGAAATCAGTTTTTTGGTATAATAGTAGAGCTGGAATATCTGTTGATTATGATAAATTTAATTTTAACCTTGGAAGACAAAATCATAGCTGGGGTTGGTCAACTGATTTCTCACCAATCTTATCAGGAAATGGCATGCCTTTTTCATATATTGGACTTCAAATTAATTTTGATAAAATTCGATTCCATTCTCTCCATGGAGCTCTAATGCCGTATAGTCCTTATGAAATGCATAAAAGAAATATTAATCCCAATAAATACATCGCAGCTCATAGAGGAGAAATAGATTTAACAAATAATTTTACTATATCAATAACAGAATTAGCAATTTATGGAAATAGAAATATAGATCTAGATTATCTAAATCCTGTTCATTGGTATTGGTCAGTTGAACATAATACTGGAGATCGAGACAATATTCTTATTGGTATAGATTATTCCTGGAGAATAAAGCCAAATATAAGATTTTATCAAACGATGTTATTAGATGAAGTTACTTGGTCAAAAATTTTTAAACCTTGGTGGGGAAACAAATTCATTTTTCAATCAGGATTACACTTTGTTCCATCAAGCAATCCTTCTATTCCAGATATTCGAATTGAATATACATTAAGTAGACCTTGGATATATTCTCATAAAGACTCAATTAATACCTTTTCATCTGCAAATCAACCTTTGGGTTACCCTTTTGGTCCAAGCTCAGATTTAATTAGCATCAGCAGTAATTTCTATCCATCATCTAATATTTATATTAAAGGATCTTTTAATTACTACAGAAAAGGTTCAGGGCTAGGGTCTAGTCTTTATCAAAACTACATTGAACGAGATCCAGATTTAGATAATGATACCCCATTGCTTCTAAAGCCAATCGCTTATAATAGGATTATTACTTTAATGATTGAATATAAATTTTCTAGATACATTAATGCTCAATTTAATTTTAATTCAATTTCTAAAGATGATAAACAGATGCAACTCAAAATAATTTGGGAATGGTAATTTTTCTAACGAATTACTTCCCAAGTATCTTGTTTCCTTCCTAATAACCAATCAATAATTGCCAATAAAGAAGCAAAATTAACTTGTAAAAAATATCTTACTGGGCTAATCATTAAACCAAATAAATAGCAAATGATCTGGATATAGAATATGTATAAATAAAAATTTGAAATATTATTCAATACACTATTAGTTATAAAAATTGATAATAAAAATATTGGAGTAAACCATCTGATTAATTTATGTGAAATATAAGGGATACAAATTGATCTTTTTCTTAACGGATTTAATTCTTTAAATAGATATTTCATAGATACTAAACTTCTTAGAATGATTCGTCTTTTCCTTAATAATACATCTTTTGGAGATTCTTCAATCGCTATTGCTTCAGATTCATAAATAATATCAAGACCATTTCCATAAATCTTTATAGGCTCAATATGATCACTAATAGCATCTGAAGGTAATGGTACATAAGATTTTCTTCGAAGTGCATAAATGCTTCCATTTGCTCCAATCAACCATCCCTTTTTGCTTTCAGCCTTTTTTATAGCGATTTCATAATTCCAATATAAACTTTCAGAGGATTTTTTTTCATAATATTGCAACTCACCACAAACTACTCCAACTTTCTTATCAGCAAAGTTTCTAACTAATTTTTTTATGGCATCAGGTTCATAAATACTATTTGCATCGCTAAATACTAAAATTTCATTTTTAGCAATCTTTACGGCCTCATTTTGAGCAAAAGTTTTTCCTGACCTTTTTAATGAAAGTATATTGACAAAATCAAAATTTTTTGCAATTTCAACTGTCCTGTCATCAGAACCATCATTGGCAAGAATCACCTGCAATTTTTCTTTTGGATAATCAAGATCATCAATATTTCTTAATTTTTTTAGAATATTTTTTTCTTCATTATATGCAGATATTATTAAACTGACCTCAGGTATAAATTTCTCATCTACAACATAAATATTACTTCGAATAAAGTTTAATAAAACTGGATAGAAAATTGTTGAATAAATAATCAAGCTAATGCTGAACCAAAAAATTATTTCTACTAAAACCATGATTATAAAGATTGAAATAATTTAAATAATTTGCTTTCTTGTGTAGACCAATTGAAATCATTAACTAAAGCAATGTTTCCATTATTTGATAGATTAGTATATAAGTCAGAATCATACATTAAATTATTAATAGCATTTATAATTTCTTCAAAATTCAATGGATCCACTGCAATACCTGCGTCACATGTATCTAATAATTTTT
>JAZAOA010000095.1:0-5432 GCA_036228285.1 Fidelibacterota bacterium | reverse complement strand
CAAGTCAAAACACATATAATTATATAGCCCTATTTGTGGGTCAGGGGTTTATGGTAATTCCTCTTTTTTTATTTCTAATTAGCAGAAAAGAACCCATTATAAATAGTTTGCGGTTAAAGCTAATATCAGGATCTACATTATTGAGTGCATTTTGTATATCAGTGGGCTTGATACCAATTGTAGATGAAATGGACCGTATCTTATCATTTGTTTTTGGAACAGCGGAAGAATTAGCTCAATTGACCGATATCCTAATTATTGATTACTCATTCATAGGTTTGCTTCTTTCAACAACCGTTGTTGTATTAGCTCCTTTAGGTGAAGAAATTTTATTTCGTGGGTTTTTGCAAAAAAAATTAGAAGAATCTTGGCAGGATATAACTAGAGCAGTATTGGTAACTAGTTTGTTTTTTGCTTTTATTCATATGAATCCTATTTGGATAATACAAATTTATTTATTGGGTGTAATTCTTGGTTATTTAGCCTGGAAAACTGGATCAATATTAACAAGCCTTGTGCTGCATAGCCTGAATAATGGAGCCGCATTAATATTGACAAATTATTCGGAATCAATTAATCCTTTTTATCTATGGAACAACCATGTATCTCCTTTAATATTATTTTTAGCAATTTGTAGCTTATCATTTGGTTTCTATAATTTAAATAATTCAGATCGGGTCTAAGTATGCGTCAAGAAATGATAAGTAATGAAATTAATATTTTAAGGGACACCTTTCGCAGGCTCTTAAGAAGAAAAGCAAATACAAATCTTGGCAAACTTATAGATAAAACTCACCCTGCTGATTTGGCTTTGCTGTTTAGGTTTTTTAATGAGCTTGAACAAAACAAACTATTTGCGATAATGAAACCAAATGAACATACTGGTGAATTTTTAGGAGAGCTAGATGAGTCCATCATAAAGAGGCTTATAGAAAATGAAACCCCAGAACATGTTGCGGAGTTAATTCAATACACTACATCAAATGATAAAACATCTATTCTTAATATCCTCGATGAAGAATACTCCCAGGCAATTTTGGATTTGATGAAAAGTGAAGAACAAGAAGAGCTTGAAGAAATTATGGGATATCCTGAGGATAGCGCTGGATCTTTGATGTATACAGATGTATTTACACTTCATGAAAATACAATAGCCAAAGATGCAATCAACGCACTTCAAGATCATGAGTCGTCTGAGATGGTTTTTTATCTATATGTTATTAATGATGATAATATTCTTGTTGGTGTTATTTCCTTACGAGATCTTGTAACAACACCACAAAATACAAGATTAAAAGATATGATGATTCGCTCATTAGAGTCTGTGCGCCCTGAAACAGATCAAGAAGAAGTGGCTCGAATTGTCACCCAATATAATTATCTAGCTGTTCCAGTTGTTGACAAAGATGGCCAATTACTTGGCATAGTAACTGTGGATGAAATTGTTGACGTTATTAGAGAAGAAGCAACTGAAGATTTCTTTCAGATGGCTGGTGCAGGTAAGGATAGGGAAATATTAATGAAATCATCATGGGATAATGCAAGAAGTAGGCTCCCTTGGTTATTCGCAAGTTGGGTTGGAGGTGTTTGTGCAGCTGCAGTGATTGGTTTTTTTGATAACACTATAAAAGACACTCTTGCTCTTGCAGCATTTATTCCTGTAATTATTGGAATGGGTGGAAATATTGGAACACAAACATCCACACTGGTTGTTCGTGGCCTTGCAACGGGTCGTGTTAACGTAGGAAATAATTTAACAATTATTTTAAAAGAAATCCGTGTGGGTATTATTCTGGGAATCTTATATGGCTTAATGTTGGGATTATTTGCAATAATACAATTTGTTGATATTTCGCCATACTTAGGTTTGGTGGTTGGGCTCGGCATAGCTGGGTCTATGCTTATCGCTACCGCTTTTGGATCATTGGTGCCTCTGCTTCTACAGCGTCTTGATGTTGACCCTGCAATTGCTACAGGTCCATTTGTTACAACAAGTATCGATATACTTGGAGTATCACTATATTTAGGAATAGCCAGTTTTTTTCTAACCGCTTAAAGTGATATTAATATATTGTTTATGTGGTAGCGTATGTTTGTATGTCCTATTTACAATTTATTTTACTATAGGATTGCATCGATTAAAGATATATAAGAAAAAAGAGCTCTTACCTACTATTACAATTGTTGTTGCCGCACGCAATGAAGAATCGAACCTACAACAGCTTCTTAAAAGTTTGGTTAAACAAGATTATCCAAATGAAAAAATGGAGATCGTTATTGTAAGCGACCGTTCTACTGATGGTACTTGGCAAATAATAAATGATTTTTCGAATCTATATCCTTTTGTAAAAGGGATAAAGTTAGAGGATATAAACGATGATATGACGCCAAAAAAACATGCTTTAACGTGTGGAATAAAAAACTCAAGTGGAGAAATAATCTTATCTACAGATGGTGATTGTTTAGCTCCAAAAGGATGGGCTCGTAGTATGGTAAGCTCATTTGGTGATAACACCGGAATTGTTGTTGGGCGATCTTCTATTAATTTATCAAAACAATCATTTTTTAATTATTATCAATCGATTGATTTCCTTGGGATTATGGCGGCAAATGCTGGTGTTATCGGCTGGAAAAAAGGTTGGTCTGGTTCCGGACAAAATATTGCTTATAAAAGAAATGCATTTGAAAAAATTAATGGGTTCAATCCGGTGGCAAAAGCAGTGTCTGGAGATGACATGTATTTAGTGCAGTCTATATCGAAACACTATAATATACATTTCAATGCTGACCCAAGTAGCTTTATATATACAGAGCCAGTTGAATCTATTAAAGCATTTTTTAATCAACGTATTCGGTGGGCATCAAACTCACGTAACCTTTGGGAAACAAATCTGTTTTTTCTATTTTTCTTGATTATTGCTTTTTTATCAAATTCTATATTTATTATCGCGATATGGAGTAAAGAATTGCTGCCTATGTTGTTATCTTTATTTATTATTAAAATAATTAGTGACGGTTTGGTCCTTTATACTGGTTCCATAAAGTTGAATGTACCATTTAAGAAAATTCATTTTTTATCATGGAGTATTTTTCAACCAATATATATACCAATAACTGGCATACTAGGATTACTGGGCTGGTTTCGCTGGAAAGAATAAACGTTTCAATGCATTTGTATATATTAATTTTATCTTTTTTTGTTTACTGTCCATATTTGTTTGGTGAAAATTACAGTATATCTTTATGGTCTATACCTGTAGCAAACGTTGAATTAACTAAGAAACCAGGTGAAATTCATTTTGATACAAAATCTATTGGGCTAATTAATTTTATATGGCCACATAAAAATAGTTACTCAACTATTTATAATACAGAAAATTTCGGGCTAAGAAAATATTCAAAAAACATTGAGCAGGGGGATTTTAATCAAGAGCTAACTTGGGAATATAATATTGAAGACAGCGCGTTAGTTTTTGATGATATCAAAACCACTACAATCGATTCAATACAAACTATTTTTACATTATTAGCAAGGGTGTCATTAGAATCATACGATTATTTAGATACGAAATGGTTCCCAGTTGATCACGAATCATGTGGATACAAAGGTAGGTTTCTTTGGTCAGACACTGTTAGGGTTTCTGCTTTGAATAAAGAAATTTTGTGTGATCATTATCGATTAGACCTAATAAAAGTCGATAAGGAAAAATGCAATATGGAAAATTCCGATTATTTTATGGAAAATATTGTTGATGATAATAGTGTTAGACAAATTTGGGTGGAAAAGAATAATAATAAACGTATTATTAAAGCATCGGTAAAGGTTTATGGTTTTCCACTAGAGGCAATAATAGTCAATGAATGATAAAAAGAAATTCTTTAAACAATACAAATTTCACCTGGTTCTTTGGTTGTTTATTGCAGGTGCAATTGTACTCTCTTTACAATATGGAATAGATCAAAAAATAGTGGTTTTGTCAACAGTGATTTTAGGTGTGTTCACGCAAGTTTTTGCAGGGCTAGGGGCTCTAATTGCTATGGTCCCAATCATTGGACCATTTTTAGTAAAAATAGTAACTATACCATTTTTTTGGTTAATTAATGGGCTAGGTCATGGAGTAAGTATCGTAGCGATAAAAAAGGGTTATTCAAAAGAATTGGTAAAGTCTCGAGTTCTAACTGTGGCAATACTTGTTGGAATAATTATTGGATATATAATGGGGAATATTGTTCCTATATATTAACTATTATGAATATCTTAATTATACAGGGGCCAAATCTGAATCTTATAGGGCTCAAATCAGTCAAAATTGGAGAAAATGTTACTTTAGATAAAGTCAATAAGGGTCTGCGAAAACAAGCAAATAAAAGACCGGAAGAAATAACATTAAAAATTCTACAATCGCACAAAATTGAAAAAGCAATGAGCTCCATCCATCGAAACAGAAATTGGGCAAATGGTATTATTATTGCACCAATGGCCTGGGCTAGATATGAGTATTCCTTAAAAGAATGTCTTCATGCTGTTTCATTGCCAATTTATGAAGTGTTCTTAAACCCTGAATACGAATTTGAAGGAAATCAGGAATCGTCAATTATCAGTCCAATTTGTGTTGAAACATTATGTGGTCATCCATTATCTATATTTACTGATGCATTAGATTTGCTTGTTAATCATTTATCTAAATGAAAACATTTTACAAACTTCTATATTTATTCATTGGGTTGTTTATTGGGTGTTCAAGCCCCCCAACGATTTCTACAGAATCAACAACAAATAAAATCTCTATTTTAACATTTTCGGAAGATAAGTTTTCTGCTACAATTACTATTCCTAGTGGGCCAAACTCATTTCAGCATGCATTACATCAATTAATGAAGCGCGATAATACGCTAGTAATAGATCAATATTTAAATGGAGTTGTTGAAAACAGCATCGTATCTGAAATAAAGGATGTCATCATTAACTCATTGGCTGATGATGCATTAGACTATCGAATAAAAAGTTTTTCAACTATAGATAATACAAGTATAATCAATCTTGAGCTGGATCGGGATCAAATAGAATCCACGGTATATAGAATTCTTAATAAATATAATTCTCCACAAGCAGTTCCAATTTTACCGTTATTTGCTGTTTCTACAACACCCCCATCGCTACAAGAACTAAACAATATAAAATTGCTAATTCCTTGTATTAATACTACTGTACCCGATCAGCAGCTTCTCCTACCAAATGCTCCTAGAGCATACAGGCATGGTATTCACCGCGGTATTGATTTTTATGTAAACTGGGGTTCGCCGGTAAGGTCGGTTGCGAATGGTGTAGTGATTCGCGCAGATCATTTTTATCAAGAAATGGAAGCTGAATTTAGACTAGAAGTTCTAAATGATAGCAAAATTCTTGGAAGAACCCCATCGGATGTTTTCGA
>JAZAOA010000094.1:0-34327 GCA_036228285.1 Fidelibacterota bacterium | reverse complement strand
ACCTTATAGCGAGTCTTTTCGATGATTTCGTTTACGCATAAATTATTCATCAAATAATCAGCATCTTCTATAGGAATTTCATATTCATGTTCAGATCTACTTATACCAATTTCATGGGATTTTATAGTAATTGTAGCAACTGTACCTTTAACGCGTACACGAACAACATTTTTATCATTGATAGAAAGGTAACCTTGGCGATATGGAATACCTTCAATATTTGTATTCCAATTTTCTAATTTAACTAAAAATTTACGTTCTATCTCTAATGGCATACTTAATATTTAATAAATATATAATTAATGAAGTTAATAGGCCTGGATAGAAAGGCTCAAGCCCTAAAGGATATCCACCCGTTATGTTCCCCATGATAAACCAAACAACTGCAATTAGTACAGGGTGCACCATTAAATGAATAATATTTTTGGGAAGATTACTTTGGTTATGAAAAGTAACTAAAAATGGTATGAGCAATCCCGGGACTATAATTGATCCTGTTACATACCACAATTGAACAACAGATGGAATTGTTATAGTTAATAGGAGAGCTAAAAATCCCATTACAAATAAACCTTGTTGGACAAAATTTGTTGAATCCTTGATAGCTTTTTCACTATTAATTGTTGGGGTTGTTTTTATACGCCACATAATATCTCTTCCAAAAGTAATAGCACTTATAAATCCCAAAGAATCAACTGTCGACATAATAGTAGATAAAATTCCAACAATGAATAAACCAAAAAATATTGGTGGGAGTATTTCATTACCTAATAGTGGAAATGTAAATAATGGTGAAGATACTTCCATTGCTGCTTTAGCATATAAACCAGTTGTTATTGTTAATATATCAAAGATAAACCAAAATAGAATTGATATTAAAACCCCTTTTTTTGCTGTTTCGGGTGATTGCGCAGCAGAACATCTTTGGTAAAAACCTGGATCAATAAATGTCCACATAGCGATAAAAAACCATACCAGTATATACTGTGGTTCCATACCGCCTGATGGATCCAAATGAATTGGTGGTAGTTTATCTATTAATTGAATAGGGGACCCATATTCAATCCAGCAAAAGATTAGTAAAATAATGAAACCGCTATACATAAGAATAAACTGGAAAATATCTGTACGAATAATTGATTTAAGACCTCCAGACCAAATGTAGCTTAAGCTTATTGCTATGGATAAAATTAAAGACCAGCTAAATGAAATATCGGTAAACATTTGCAATAAAATACTAAGACTTAATATATACGGTGCGGGGCTAGCAATCACTAGGATGAATAATGCACTTAAAATTCCTGCTGTATTTCCATAGTAATTATGGAAATGATCTGGAATTGAGATGAATTTTTGCAATGAAATTCTTTTTGCAAGAAAGAAGGCAAAAATTATACCAAATACGTAATACGGCATTGCAAGTATGAACCATGTTTGAATACCATATAGATAGGTATTTTCTCCAAGACCAAGTATTCCACCATACCAAGTAGCTACTAAACTAGCTACAAATCCTGGAAGGCTTAATCGCCTACCCATGAGCAAATATTCTTCAGGTGAAGATCTGCTTTTTTTGGTTCGGTTAAACCCGATATATATTAATGTGATTACATAGACTCCAATAATAATTGAATCAAGAAAATGCATTTTATTCAAAGTGCGAACGAAAAACCCATATTTTACCAGAACTATTTATTACGAAATTATCTCCAAGAGAACGATTACTTATTCCTCTTGATGAAATTGGTAATTCCTCATTTGTTAAACGGTATTTTAAGTTTTCAGTTGATATATTTTGTATATGTTTTACTGGTAGAATAGATACCAGCTGATTATTGAATGATAGAAATCTTTTACTACCTTCATGACACGTAATGGAAAAGTAATCAGTTACATAAGTCAAGTTAAGTGCATCACAATATTTTGATAAGAGATATAAATTTCCAATTGAATGGTCTTCTCTTTTTTGTGAAGTCCCTAATACATTGATTGTATTGATATTATTTTTTATGCACCATTCAAATGCTTTTTCAAGATCAGTATTTTCTTGATTTGAATCTTTAATGAATCGACCAGAATATTCTTTAGTATCAATTGAAACTGAATCCATATCTCCAATGATTACATTTGGGCTTATTCCTTTATTGATTAATGTATTTGCAGCTCCATCCGCACAAATAATTGTGTTAGACTCATGAAGTATTTGCAGAGGAATTTTGTGATTAGGAAATTGTCCATTAGCAATAATTGTAAAGGGTTTTTGTAGTCTACTGTTTTCCAAAATGTATTTTATTTAATTTGAAATTACTTCAATTATTATATTGAAAAGTTATAAGAAATTGTTTTGTCGTTACAAAAATAGCTCCTTAATATGCTTTATAGAAAATTATAATCATCCAGCCACTTCACAGTCTAATTTTATATACCCAACATGATTTCTAGATTCAAAAAGTTTGCAATTAAACAATCCATTAATCATCCTTTACGAACATTAATTATTACATTAATTATTACTATCATAATGGGTTCAGGGCTCAGATACTTTATCATTGAAGATGATATGATGAAGATGATTCCTAAAACTATTAAAACGAGGATAGTATGGGATGAAGTAAAAGATGAGTTTGGAAATACAGAGATGGTTTTTGTTGCTTTTGGCAATGATAAAATTAATCTATTTAATAGCAAATCAATTTCTGATTTATGGGACTTTACTTCACAGTTAGAATTATTGCCAGAGGTAGAAGATGTACGAAGTTTAACAAATTTAAATAAGATGGAAAATGAGGATGGCTTTTTATTAATTGATGATTTGGTAAATAGTCGAGATCTATCTCAAGTACAGATTCAAGAAATTGAGGATTATTTGAATAAAAATCTTGATCAAAGGAAAAGAGTAATTTCTTCCAAAGATGACTATTTTAATATTGTTGTAATCCCTGATAAGGATGTTGCAGATCGTGATGCAGTAGCAAAAATTGTTGAAACCGCAAATAAACTATTAAATGATTATGAAATTCATTTTGGTGGACCTTCATATTTAATAGGTGTAGTTGGTGATTTAGTACGAGATGATGCACTATTTTTAATTCGAATTGGCTTACTGATAATGGTTATTATTCTTTTGGCTAGCCTCAGAACATTTTCTGGGGTAATGATGGTTCTTTTTGTTATTGTTTTATCATTAGTTGGAATGATGGGTTCCATGGGATGGATTAGAGGCTTAACAGGGTCTGACCGTTTCGTGTTTTCTATTATGAATACATCAATGCCCATTATATTAATGACAATAGCAAATTCTGATAGTGTTCATTTTCTAACTAAGTTTTTTAAAAAACTTAGATTAACAGGTAATAAGAAAATGGCAATTGAGCAAAGTATCAATTCTTTAATGATGCCCATTTTTTTAACAAGTTTAACAACTGCAGTTGCTTTTCTTTCATTAGTATTTGCACCGATAGAGTATATGACTGGTTACGGAGTTTCTATTGCTATAGGAATATGCTGGGCTTGGATTTTATCTGTTACATTGCTTCCATCATTAATTATGCTGAAGAAATGGCCGTTAAACTCTATGGCAGTTAAAAAACCAGGATTTCTTGAAAAACTAGTCAAAAGAATAGGGTATAATATTGTTAAAATTCCCCGAACAGTATTAATTAGTAGTTTGCTGATTGTTTCCATTGGTGTGTATGGAATTAAGCTAATAACTACTGAAGTCAATATGGTTTCTTTTTTTTCAAAAGGAAATGAAGTTCGCAATAGCCTTGAGTTTCTCGATGATAATATGCTTGGTTCAATGGATTTACAGTTTTTGATTAATGGCGATTTAAAGGATCCAGAATTATTAGATCAAATTAGCCAACTTCAAGATTATTTAGAGCAAAATCCCTACGTTTCCATAAGTGTTTCTATTGCAGATGTTATTAAGCAAATGCATCGAACAGTAATGGATGATAACCCCGATTATGAGGTTATACCAAAAGATCAGCAAAAGGTAAATAATCTATATACAATGTATTCAATGTCTGGTGACCCTGAAGATCTTTCATCATTAATTGATTATGAATATTCCAAAGGACTATTAACAGCAATCTTAAAAAATCACTCTACTGGGCAAAGTGTAGAATTTGTAAATGATATAAATAATTATGTTGAACAAAACTTTACTAATTACAATAATGTTATCCCTACTGGTCAGGTTGTTGTATTAAAAGATATGGTAGATTTAGTTATCAAATCTTCAGTCATTAGTATATTGGTCTCAATCGTAGTAATAGCATTAATAGCTTCATTCTTTTTTCGACATATTAGTTGGGGATTATTTGGGGTAATACCATTATCAGCTGCTGTAATACTTACATTTGGTTTTATGGGGGTTTTAGGAATAAATCTCAATCATGTAACAGCTTTATTATCATCAGTAATTATTGGTGTTGGAGTTGATTTTGCAATACACTATATATCACAATACCGTAGACTTGTGAAACAAAACATAGCAATATCAAAACAAACTACGAGTGTCATTGATGAAGTTGGTTATCCAATTTTGTTAGATGCACTTTCTAATATGGCATTTGGTGCATTATTGTTTTCTGAATTTATTCCGTTGCAACATATGGGTGGATTAATGGTATTTGCAATGATATCAACATCTTTTGGAACGTTAACAATATTGGCATGTATACTGGAATTAATTACCCAGAAAAAGAATTGGATGGATTCATTAATAAGGAGATCTACAAAATGATACGAATTATTGCAATTATAATTATAGTTATTTCAGATATATCTGCTCAGAGTGGCTTTGAAATAGCAACGATGGTTGATAAAAGAGAAGTTCCCAAAGACATCATATCCAAGACAACAATGCTATTAACTAATAGCAAAGATAAAACAAGAACATCCACAATTTTTTCAAAGTCATCCGATAATGGCTCAAAACAAATTTTATGGTTTTTGTCACCTGCAGATGATAAAGGTGTTGCCTTTTTAAAAATAGAACATGATAATAAGTCAGATGAAATGCGCATGTGGCTTCCTGCTTTTAAAAAAGTTCGAAGAATATCTTCATCAAAAAAAGGAGATTCATTTATGGGTTCGGATCTTAGTTATGAAGATATGACAAGCAGGGATTTAGAAGAAAATAGTTACAGAAGATTGGAAGATGATGTTTTGGATGGAAACAATTGTTTTGTTATAGAAGTATTACCAAATGCAGATATAAAATCAACGTATTCCAAACATATTACTTGGATTGATATGAAATCATTGATTGCAGTTCAAGAAGAATCTTATGATTTAAGTGGTCAGTTACGTAAAAAGAAGAAATTCTTTTTTGATTCTATTTCTGGTTATGATGTCATAAATAAAATTTTTGTCAAAGATGTACAAAAAAACCACACAACTACTTTAACTATGGAAGATATAAAAGTAGATACAGGATTAGATCATAGTCTTTTTCAGGAAAAAAATTTAAAACGCATGCCTCGTAATTAGGTTATTAATAATAATGATTATACGTTCATTGTTTTTTTTCATATGCCCATTTATTTTCGGGCAACTTTCATTTAATGGATCCATTAAACCATTAGTCATGTTTAATATATCAGATAAAGATCGAATGGACTTACCATTTAGGTTTGTACAATTGAGATCAGGATATACAATGGGAGATTTTGATATACTAGTTAATTCAGCACTAGAGCATAGGTGGGGAGAAAATCAAAACCCAAATATTCAATTAAGAGAAGCATATTTAACTTGGTTTCCTTCATGGGGAGAGGTCAAGATTGGTAAACAAATCCATGCTTGGGGTGTTGCTGATGGAAATAATCCTACAGATAATTTAAATCCGTATGATTATTATTATATGTTTTTGCAAGGCGCAGATAGAAAAATAGGATCTGTATCTGCATCTATAATTTCTTATTGGAATAATTGGCAATTAGAAGGAGTTGTTATACCTAATCACGTTTCTAACAGGTTGCCATTTAATGAACCAGAATTTCCATTCCAAATTCCTATAGAACCAACTGAATATCAAGAAAGACAAAATTCATTAGAATATGGATTGCAGCTCAAAACTATTTTAGGAGAAACTGATCTAGGGATATCTTATTTTGAAGGATACGATCGTTCATTTAGCCTACTTGGAATTGACACAATGAATATTATGCAAGTAAGTCCAAAATTTGGTTATCGTTCTACATCTGTTATTGGATTAAATATGGTGACTTTTATAAAAGATATCACTATACGTGCAGAATCAGCTTTGTTTAGTACAGTAAATGATTACGAAGCTAAATGGTATAGTTTTTTAGATACCAAAGCAGATTATTTACAATACGTGATTCAAATTGAATATAGGATGGAAAATTCAAAGACTATAGGAGCGCAATTAATTGGAAATAATGTTTTTGAAGCGACAGGGAACACTTTGGATTTATCAAGCATGAATATGACACCATTAAATAATGATAATTTTATTCCTGGTATGGGGACACCTTTTGCAATGATTTCAAATAAGTCTTTACTAATTATTGGAAGTAACAGATTTTTTGATGATGATCTTGAACTGAGTTATAATCTATTATTTAATTTGGAAGAGCAGGGGCAATTATTAGGATTTAACCTAGAATATTTGTTAAATGATAATTGGTTTTTTAATGTATCTGCAAATTATTTTATAGGAAATGATGACCCCATTAATAGTTTTGAACAATTAGAGGATTTCTCAAATACACAATTGCAGCTATCGTATACGTTCTAAAAAATATTTCCTATAAATATTTCCAATTAATTAGTTAAAATAAGTTGTGAAGAAAGCAATTGTACTACTTAGTGGAGGCCTAGATTCAACCACGGTTTTGGCTATTGCATTAAAAAAGGGATTTGATATTATTGGTCTTTCATTTAATTATGGGCAACGGCACAATTATGAGATTGAATGTGCAAAAGAGATAGCCAGTTCCTATGATGTGATCAAGCATCAAATTGCAAATATAGATTTAGGATCCATCGGCGGTTCTGCATTAACAGATAATATAGATGTTCCAAAAAATCGTGATTCAAATGAAATGAATTCAGAAATTCCTATTACTTATGTACCTGCACGAAATACCATATTTTTATCATATGCGCTAGCATTAGCAGAAGTAGAAAACTCTTATGATATTTTTATTGGTGTTAATGCACTTGATTATAGCGGTTATCCTGACTGTAGACCAGAATATATAGAAGCCTTCCAAAAAATGGGAAGACTAGCCACAAAATCAGGAGTAGAAGAGATGGAACAATTGCAGATTCATACTCCGTTAATCAATTTAAAAAAATCTGAAATAATTAAACTAGGTATTGAATTAGGAGTTGATTATTCTAAAACACACAGTTGTTATGATCCATTAGGTAAAGATGAACCGTGTGGTAAATGTGATGCATGTTTATTGCGAATTAAAGGATTCTCGGATGCAGGAAATTCTGACCCTTTGAATTATCCAGATATTTAATTATGTCATACAAGATAAAAGAAACTTATTTAACGATTCAAGGAGAAGGTGCTCATGCAGGTCGTGTGGCAATCTTTTGTAGATTTACGGGTTGCAATCTATGGAGTGGACATGAAGATGATCGAAGTGAAGCAACTTGTAAATTTTGTGATACTGACTTTGTTGGAACAGATGGTACAGGTGGCGGATTATTTGAAAATTATGAAGAATTATCAAATCACATTTTATCTTTTTGGACTTCCAATAATGAACCTTTTATTGTTTTTACAGGAGGGGAACCTCTCTTACAGTTGGATAAGCAGTTGATTACCTATCTTAAAAGTAAGAAAGCACAAATAGCAATTGAGACTAATGGCACAATTATTCCGCCAGATGGAATTGATTGGATTTGCGTTAGCCCAAAAAAAGATGCAGAGTTATTAGTAAAAAAAGGGAACGAATTAAAAATTGTTTATCCACAAGAAGATTTAGATCCAAGAAGCTTTTTAGACTTAGATTTCGATGTGTTCTCATTACAGCCAATGGATGATTCAAATTATAAAAGCAACCTTAATAAAACATTAGAATACTGTACTGATAATCCAATATGGAGATTAAGTCTTCAGGTGCATAAATATTTACAAATTCCTTGATTTAAAATGGATATATATAAAAAATTTTCATTTGACTCTGCACATTTTTTGCCCAACCTCCCAGATGATCACAAATGTAAGCGTATGCATGGGCATACTTTTAATGTAGAAGTTCATATATCGGGCCCAATCGATAAACATATTGGTTGGATAATGGATTTTGGTGATGTAAAAGATATTTGCAATCCAATCATAAAACAACTTGATCATATTGTATTAAATGATATTCCTGGTCTTGAAAACCCTACAAGTGAAAATTTAGCTGTATGGATATGGAAAAAAATTCAACCTAAACTACCGCAATTAAAAAAAATTATTGTAAGTGAGACTTGCACCACAGGTTGCATTTATGATGGTACTTAAAATTATATTACTTATTTATAATTTATTTACATTCAAAGAATAGATTATATATATGAAAAATATACTAATTGTAGATGATGAACCAGATATTAGAGAAATTCTACGATACAATTTAGAAAAAGAAGGTTTTAATATTACTGAAGCAGTTAATGGCGATGATGCTTTGGATAAAGTATCAAAAGATCTTGATCTTGCTATTCTTGATATAATGATGCCGGGAAATGATGGATATGAAGTTTGTAGAAAAATTCGAGAACAAGGTAATACGGTACCAATTGTTTTTCTTACTGCAATGGATCGAGAATTTGATGAAGTGCGCGGACTGGAAGTAGGTGGAGATGATTATATTAGAAAACCTTTTAGTCCTCGTATGTTAATTGCTAGGATTAATGCTATTTTACGTAGGGTTGATCAAATTAATTCAAAAGGTTCTCGTATTACATTTGGTGATTTAGAGATTAATACCTTAACATATATTGCTAAACTAGATGACAATGAATTGCATCTTCCCCGCAAAGAATTTGAATTATTAGCCTTCTTTATGAATCAACCTAATATGATCTTTTCTCGTGAAGAACTACTTTCAAAAATATGGGAAGAAGATGTTTTCGTTGTAGATCGCACCATTGACGTGCATATTAACCGAATTAGATCCAAATTAGGTATATACAAAAATTGGATTGAAACGGTAAAAGGCGTTGGCTACCGCTTCCGTCCTAAAATTTAAAACGTAAAAGATATAAAATTATGAGACGTATTCAGTATAGACTACTGGCTATAATTATATTTATTGGGGTAATAGGTATGATTATGCCTATCATGTATACAAACACTTTGGCGTTAAATCAGGCTAAAGACACAATAATTAATAAGCTTAGGTCCCATTCGAATACATTTATTATTTATGCTCAAAATAGTGAAAAAGATACTTTTCAAAAAATGGCTGAAGAGTACTCTATTGCATCCAAATTAAGAGTTACACTTATTGCTGCTGATGGTACAGTTATTGGAGAATCATCCTTGCCTGTCAATCAATTATCTCAAATGGATAATCATATTTCAAGACCAGAAATAATTATAGCTAAAAATAGCGATGAGGGATTCTCTACTAGACTTAGTAATACATTAAATACAGAATTCGTTTATTTTGCCAGTGAAGTTGATCAGAATCAATTCGGTTTTAAATATGTTCGATTAGCACAATCTTTAAAGTCAGTAGAAAACTTAGCTAGCAAGTATCGAGAATTTTATTATCTCATAATAGTTATCATATTTTTTGTAATAATTATTGCATGGTATGTATTAAAAAATTGGTTAACAGACCCCATTTTAGAGCTAACAAAGGCAGCTGAAGACATTAGTCAAGGTGATCTTAAGAGAAGAGTGGCTATTAATACTGGTGTTGTTGAAATTGATGAATTAGCAGATAATATGAATAAAATGACAATTGCTCTTGAAAGAGGCTATCGTGGTATAAAGCGAATGGAAAGAGTGCGATCGGAATTTCTTGGAAATGTAACACATGAATTAAAAACTCCAATATCATCTATCGTAGGTTATATAGAAACATTATTAGAGGGTGCGTTAAATGATGAAAATGTTAATGTAGGGTTTCTTGAAAGGTCATTAGAAAATGCACACCGTTTAGAAGAATTAGTAACAGATCTAGTAGAAATTTCAAGAATTGAAACTGGCGAATTAAAAATGAATTTTGAATATTTCAATGTATATGATATTTTAAAAAATCTTACAAAAGACGCTAAACAAAGGAATACAAATAAGAAAATTAAAATTGATCTTGATTGTCCAGATAAAAGTTTGTTTATCTATGGAGATAAAAATCGAATAGATCAAGTTATAGCCAATCTATTATCTAATTCTCTTAGATATACAGATGAAGGTTTTATAAAAGTCAAAATAAATAGAAGAGATAACGAAATTGTTTTTTCAATTATAGATACAGGAATAGGAATAACTCAAAAAGCATTTAAAAGAATATTTGAAAGATTTTATAGAACTGATAAAGCAAGAGACAGACAAAAGGGTGGTACTGGGCTCGGTCTTTCAATAGCCAAACATATTATTGAAGCTCATGGATCAAAAATTTATGTAGATACAGTAGAGGGAAAGGGATCCACCTTTTCTTTTGGAGTTACAACGATAAATCCTGATAAATAATTAAAATTAAGTAGATATTCCTTTAGATTGGTATCCAATAGAATCAATTGGATTAATTACTGTAGTTGTAATATTCTTTAGATGACTTCCAATACGTTTTAAATAACGTGCATATAATACGGTAGCAGCAGATTCAGAACCTGTATTGAAATTTAATTCTCCAGATATAATATGATTAACGATTCGATCAGATGCAGTTGTCACATTTTTTTTGAATCCTTTTAATAATTTGGATGCTAATTCAACATCTTCCGTTTTTATTGCATTTACAGTTTGATCAAAACGAGATTTTACAACCTGTTCGATTTCATGAAGATCAGGATGCAACTCTTTAGTGTTAAGTTTTTCAGGATAATAAATGGCTAGATCTAGAATATTCTTAGAATAATCTCCAATTCTCTCAATATCAATAACCATATTCATAAGAACCATAATACTAGAAATATCATTTATATTATTTTGCAAAGCAAAATGTGTTACAATTTTTCTTCTAACTTCACGTTGATACTTATTTATTTCTTTATCTCTATTTTTTAATTCTTTTAATACTGAAAGATTTTCTTGTTTTTTTGACTTTTTAACAGCTTTGACAAACATATTATGTGATAAGTCAAGCATCTCTAATGATTCTTCCCAGGCTTGAGAAAGAAGATTTTCTTTTGTCCAAATTGTAATTAATTCATTAAATATTGACATGATTTATCCTCCTAAGAAAATAATACTTAGTGGAATACCAAAGAAAACAATTATTAAATAGATTATAGGCAGCACTTTATTTTTTAATGCTAATTCTGCTATTTGTTCAGCTAATTTTAATGGTATATCGCGAAGAAAAGGATTTAAATAAATTATAAGTATACCAAAAATATTAAAGAAAAGATGACTGAAAGCAGCAACCATTGCTGTAACATTTAGAGTTAAGGATGCTAACAATGCTGTCACTGTAGTTCCTAAATTTGCGCCTAAAGTAAATGGATATATTTGTCTTAATGTTAATACTCCTGCGCCAGCTAATGGTACTATAGTTGAGGTTGATACTGAGGAGCTTTGTACAAAAATAGTAATTAATATACCAAACGACATAGCTCTTAGAACAGAAGTAAAAATGTACTTGTCAAAAAATTGTTCTACACGACTTAATACCAAACTTCTAAGTAATTTTACAATTAAAGCAAGCATACTAAATGTTAGAATAATACTAAATAGAATTAATATACTTGTATTATCAAAACTCAAGTTTTCTATTTGTTTTGACCCCCATTTTATCGCAGTCTTTATAGGACTATTAAAAACTTCATCAGTAGTTATTTTGCCAAAAAGTAAATTGCCAAGTCCCGTAGCAGATTTTTCTAAAATGCCAAATATTATTTCAATTGGAAAAAGAATTAGGACTGCAAGTACATTAAAAAAATCATGAATTGTTGAAGCTGCAAAGGCACGACGAAATTCATTTTCACGGTTTACATGTCCCAGAGATACAATTGTATTTGTTACAGTAGTTCCAATATTTGCCCCCATGATCATAGGAATTGCTCCAGATAAAGACAAACCACCTCCACTAACCATCCCAACAATTAAAGAGGTCGTTGTTGAAGAACTTTGAAATAATGCTGTTGCAAGTATCCCAATAAATAATGCTATAAAAGGATTACTCGTAGTATTAATTACCGTTTTGGCAAAGTCGCCACCTAGATGTTTTATTCCTAATGATAATCCATTTATTCCAACTAGGAATAGATATAAAGCGAATAGAACGCCTATCAATTTAAACGCTGTATTATTTTCTTTTTCTATCAAACTTTTTATAAATAATGTCTGTTAGACATTACCATTTGAGTTTATTTAATGTAAATAAACAAATTGTAAACAACGGTTGATTAGTTTCTAAAATCTATTCATGTGCTTTTATTTTAAAAAGAAACTCATATTGCTCTTTGGTAAGATTTTCAAATTTTACACCTTTAATCGTGATTTTGTATTCTTCAAGTTCTTTAAAATACCTTTTAGCTTTTACTTTCTTTTTATCTGTATAATCTATTCGTTTTAATACGTAACGCATTGTATTTAATCGAGCAATCATTTTGTTATCACTATTGATTAATATCCATGGTGCATGTTTCGTTGATGTTTGTTCAAACATCTGTTCTTTATAGCGTGTGTAAAGATGCCATTGTTCCAGTGCTTTCAGATCATTCTTAGTAACTTTCCAATATTTTAATTCACTGCTTTGTCTTAAGAAAAATCTATATTTTTGTGTTTCTTGAGAAACTGATAAATAAAATTTGAATAGAATCAATCCTTCATCGATCAAATGTTTTTCCCAAGCATTGACATTTTTCATAAAGTAATAATATTGGCTTTTTGAACAGTACCCCATTGTAGGTTGTATCACAGCACGTGAGTACCAGGAGCGATCAAAAAAAGCTATTTCGCCTTCATTAGGAAGTTGTTTTTTATATGTATGAAACCAGTTTCTATGTTCTTTTTTTGTTGGTACACCTAATTCAACTACTTTTGTATTTCTAGGTATCATATGCTGAATAAATCTTTTAATTGTGGAGCCTTTACCAGCGGCATCACGACCTTCAAGGACAATTGCAATTCTTTTCTTTTCTTTAATCATCCATTCCTGCATTTTTAGTAATTCTACTTGTAACCTATATTTTTCTTTATTGTATAGATTGGATGGAATATTTTGATATTCAGTGTGATTATATATTATTAGCGGTTCTTTCATTAATTACTCATTCTGTTTGGTATCAAGAAAAATAGAATAATTCCTAATATTAATGCAAATAGACCTTTATAAAAACCTAAATCATTAGACAAGATTTGTGATTCTTGTAGCCATGATAGCACTGCAAACATGATACCAAAAGAAGATAATAATAACCAGATATTTTTTAATATTTCCACTGATTATAATCTATATGGAAATATTATTTCGTTTAAATTAATTAATTATAAACAAAATTTATTATCCTTGCCATGGTCCGGTAATTGCAAAAGTCATGCCAGGCAATTGTATGTTAACAAATAAAATTGATCCATCAGGCGAGAAAACACCTCCCGCAAATTCTTTACTATTTAATGCATTTTTAGCAAACTTATAAATAGTTCCATCAGGTTGAATACCAAGTAAATAATCAGTTCCTTTTCCATCTTCACAGATAATCATATCTCCCCAAGGCGCGATGGTAATATTATCACACATATCCATAATTTTACTATCTGTTGGTTCTACGAATAGTTCTATTTTACCTGGATTGTTCTTTTCATTGTTTTGGCCTTCATTTGGACTAGGTGTATATATAAATAATTGGCCCAATTTCTTTTTCCCACCACTAGTACAAGTAAAATAAACTTTTCCTTTATCAAACCACATGCCTTCACCACGAGCAAAAATAGCAGCTCCATTTTTTGCCCCTCGAAATCTTAAGTCATTTTCAGGACTTTCAACATCATTTAGTGTTACCCATTCAACATCATATGATTCTTTTAATTGAATTTTATTTTCTTTCCAATTTCTAGTGTCCATTGAAGGTTCGGATTTATAACAAAGTGCTTGTAAAATTCCTCCTTGATGAAATTTTCCATTTACTTTTGGTATAAAGCGGTAGATGAGTCCATTTCCTTCATCTTCCGTTTGGTAAGCAATACCAGTTCGCGGATCAATTGCTACCGCTTCATGACTAAAACGCCCCATGCTTTTTAATGGTACTGGTTTTGTAATTTGAGGTTTTTCTAATGCAGGTACTTCAAAATTATAGCCATGATCTTTTTTCCAGTCTTCTCCAGCTTGAATTTCCGTTTCTTCACAACTTATCCAGCTTTTCCATGGCGTAGGGCCGCCACTACAGTTAATGGTAGTTCCTGCTAAACTAAGAAATTGTCTAACAACTTTTTTTTGTACAGGGTCGTATATTATTGTTGTTGTCCCCCCTTGACCAGGAATGCCATTATTACCAGTATCATATATTAATCTTTTATCGACTTTATCTAATAGTTCAAGATTAGGACCAAAGGCGCCACCGATTAAATGGGACTCACCTTTTAGTTCATGATTACGTATTATAATTAGATTTCCATTAGAACCATTAAATACTGCCATACCATCATGAGCAGCAGGAACAAGCAGACCATCGTCCATCGGTTCATTGTACTTTGAGAAAATTGTATAAGAGAAACCTTTTGGTAAATCTAAAATTCCGTTTGGATCTTTTATTAGAGGACCATATCCCTTATTATAATTTTGATCTATTAATTGATGAACAGTTGATGAATTTGCTAAAGCTCTTCCGAATCCTGAAAATGCTAGTGAAAAAGCTCCAAACTGTTTTATAAAATGGCGACGATTAACCATCAATATTAATTACGTAGTGGTTTCCCTTTTTTTAGCATAAAACGTATTCTGTCTTGTGATAATTTTTCACCTGCAAGAGAAACAAATGCTTCACGTTCAATATCAAGCATATACTGCTCATCTATGGATTTTGTTAGTCCAGCTTTTTCACCTCCAGTTAATACGTAAGCTAACTTATTTGCAATTAACTCATCATGAGCAGAGATCTTTCCTTGTGCTTTTAATCCTTTCACCACTGTAGCTATAGCTGTTCTTCCACCTGCACCAGGTAATTTTAAATCATCACGATATTTTGGAGGTTTGTATCCATCAATTAATTCAAGAGCTTTTTGTTTTGCAGCCCAAATGCGATGATCATTATTTAATATTATAGTATCTGACTTCAATAAATACCCTAAGTGTTTTGCTTCTTCAGCGCTGGTTGCTACTTTAGCAAAACCAACTGTTTCAAATGCTTTTTGAACAACTTGGAATGCATTGATTCTTCCGCTGCCATTTGAATTTTCCATTAAATTTAATAGTATGCGTAAGTTTCCACCTGCTCCAGGTATAAGACCAACACCTACTTCTACTGCACCAATATATAACTCTCCCAAGGCCACGCGATGAGACGCTGGTGCAGTTAATTCAAATCCTCCACCTAACGCAAGATGAAAGGGGGCGGTGACAATTGGAGATTCAAAAAATCTCATTCTTTGTGTTACGTCTTGAAGAATTTTTGTTCTTTCTTCTATTGTCTTATAATCATTGCTTTCACAATATTGAATTATTCCATTTAAATTTGCTCCTGCGCAGAAGTTAATTCCCTGGTGTCCAACGACCATTGCCTTAAATTTTCCTGCTTCGACTAAATCTAATCCATCTACAAGAGTCTGAATCATAGATCCATCTATTGGATTCAATGTCGATTGTAAGATCGAATGAAATTCACAACATAACACCCCATCCCCTAAATCTACTAAGCTCGCACTCCAGTCTTTTTTAACAAGACTTCCTTTAGATTTTTCTACAATTATATTAAGTGACTTTTCTTGCACTTCAGATTCTTTCATTGATTTGCTATTAAAATCAAAAAAAGTTTTTTTACCACTTCCAATTTTATAGAAAGTTTTTTGTCCAGAATCTATCATATCAGTTACCCACTGTGGAACAGACTTTCCATCTTTAATCATACGATCGACAGAATTTTCTATGCCAATAGCATCCCAAGCTTCAAAAGGTCCAAGTTCCCATCCATATCCCCATTTCATTGCATTATCTACATTTACAATATCATCACTTATTTCAGGAATGCGATTCGCAGAATAAATAAGCGAGTCAGAGGTTACTTCCCAAAAATACTTACCAGCTTTATCATCGCTCATCGCTAATGCTTTTAATCTTTCACCAACATTTTGGCGATCTTTTGCTAAGCGGAAGCCATCAAACTTTACTCTTTTTTGAGGGCCATATTCACCTGTTTTAAGGTCCACTGAAAGTATTCCATCATCTGTTTTTTTATAAAAACCTGCTTTAGTTTTTTGCCCCAATCTTCCAGAATCAATCAGTGTTTGAAGGATTTCAGGTGCTTTTAAAACTTCCCTAGCTTCATCATCTGATAAGTTATTATAACTTGTTGCTGATACATTCGCATGCACATCTAATCCTACTATATCCGTAGTACGAAATACACCGCTTTTTGGGCGACCAACAATCGTTCCTGTGAGCTTATCAACTTCTTCACAAGTTAGCCCCATTTTGATAGCTAATTTTATTGCATTGTTTCCTCCGTGAACACCAATACGGTTACCAACAAAATTTGGCGTATCTTTTGCATGGACAATTCCTTTACCTAAAATATCCTCTCCAAATGTTGCCATATCATTATAAATATCAGTTGATGTATCAGGACCTTTAACTAACTCTAATAATCGCATATATCTTGGAGGGTTAAAAAAGTGTGTAATTAAAAATCTACTTTTTACATCATCTGACATAACTTTTGTTAAATCACCTAAAGGGATGCCAGAAGTATTCGAACTAATAATTGCTGTATTTTTTATATAATCTGCAATATTATTATAAACTGAATGTTTTATATCTAGCTTTTCCGCAACTGCCTCAACAATCCAATCAGCATCTTTAATTTTATCTAAGTGATCATCGTAGTTGCATGCTTCAATTAATGATACATTTTTAGGTTTATATAAAGGAGCTGGCTTTAAAGTGCTTAGTATCCCAACACCTTTATCAGCAAGTTCTTGAGAAATATCAAATAAACAGGAGGAAATTCCTGCATTTGCAAGATGTCCTGCAATTTGTGCTCCCATCGTACCTGCTCCTAGTACGGCAACTTTTTCGATTTTATTCTTCATTATACCCTCAGATTATTAACGCTTAATTATTGTTGCAATTCCTTGACCGCTTCCAATGCACATGGTAGCAAGTCCAATATTTGTATTTTGTTGTTCCATTACATTTAAAAGAGTTGTCATTATTCTAGCACCGGAACAACCAAGAGGGTGTCCTAACGCAATGGCTCCGCCATTTAAATTCACTCTTTTTTCATCCCAGCCACCTTTACGAATAACATATAATGCTTGCGCTGCAAACGCTTCATTTAATTCAATCGTTTCAACATCATCCATATCTAGATTTGCTTTTTTTAATGCTTTTTCAACTGCAGGGAGAGGTCCCATACCCATCCGATCCCAATGAACTCCAGAAACTGCTCTTGAAACAAATTCTGCCCTGGTTTTAAGCCCATGTTCAGACGCAAAGGATTCACTTGCAATAAGAATAGCGGATGCCCCAGCAGAGATGGGGCTGCTTGTTGCTGCAGTTATAGATCCATTTTCCATAAATGCAGGATTTAAACTTTTAATTTTTTCAACATTTGGTTCTCGAGGACCATCATCTTTTTCTACAGTACATTCACCATATTTATCTACAGGAATTATTTCATTTTCAAATTTCCCTTTTTCAATTGCATCTAAAGCTTTTTTATGTGAATTGATAGCAAACTCTTCTTGTTCATCTCTTGAAATACTTAAATCATTAGCCAAATTTTCTGCAGTTTCTCCCATCCCAATATAAAATTCTTGCTCAGCCAGTTCTGGATGGAAATCAGGAGCAAAACCACCCATTGGAACAGAAAACATATCTTCTACTCCAGCAGCTATGCCTAAATCTATATCCCCACTTTCAATAGAAGTGCTAACTTGATGGGCTGCATCCATGGATGATCCGCAAAACCGATTAACAACTTTTCCAGTAGATTCTATTGGTAGACCAGCTAGAACTCCTACAGATTTACCAATGATATGACCCTGTGGACCTTCAGGATATGCACAACCTACAATTACATCTTCTACTAATTCAGGTTTTATAGAATTATTTCTATCTAATAAACCTTTTACTACTTGACCTGCAAGGTCATCAGGGCGAATACCAATCATTGGACCATTTTTTAATCCAATTGGCGATCGTACTGCATCAATTATAACTGATTTACTCATTTTTAACTCCTAGTATGGATAACCATTTTTTAAATACGCGTATTCTGCAATTTTTGTTTTTAAACCAAGTGTATTTGTTGGTAAATACATTCTTTCTCGAAATGAATTTAGCTGTTCATGAATAATAGGACTTAAGTCGCCATTATAGATAGCTTTAAGCGCTTTTTCTGCATCTAAAATCATTCTTTGACTCATTTCAGCAACAAATATTTTTGCTATATATTCAATACAACTATCTTTTGAAGATATAGAAAGCATCTTTTTAGCTCGAAGAATTGTGCTTTCAGCTACATAAATATCCATGAATATATTTGCTAATATATCTGCTATTTGTTGTTGGTGTTTTAAGTCTTGACCAAATTCACACAGTCCTTCATTCAGCAAGAAAAGGGCCAATCTTTTAGAGGTTTCCACAACATTACTTTCAGATAAGAGTGTATCGTTATCATCTTCTAACATTCCATTACTCATAAACTTTTCAATATCTCTAATAGCCTGTTGAATAGGAAGTTCTTCCATAAGAGATTTTTTCATGATATATCCAGTGATGATCTGGCGATTTATTTCATTTGTACCTTCCCAGATGCGATCGATTCGACAATCACGGTATAGCCTCGCCATGTCGTATTCTTCTATAAATCCATAGCCGCCCATCATTTGTAATCCACTATCAATGACTCTGCCATTCATTTCACTACAATAGACCTTAGCCATAGAGGTCTCAATAGCATATTTTTCCATTGCCTCCCCCATCATGATATAATAGTTAGGATCTGACTTATCAAGCCCATCAACTGCATCTTGGATCATACCGACTGTTCTATAAGTCATACAATCAGCAGAAAATGTCCCAATAACCATATCAGCAACTTTTCCCATAGTAGTATCAAATTGCGCAATTGGCTTACCAAATTGTCGTCTTTCCATAATATATTCAATAGAGGCACTTGTAGTTAACTTTAAACCGCCGAGTAATGAAGCAGCCATCTTAAAACGCCCCATATTTAATACATTAAAAGCGATGTGGTGTCCTTTTCCAATTTCATAAAGAAGATTTTCAACAGGTACTTTAGCATCTTGAAAAATTAAAGGAGTTGTAGATGATCCTCTCATGCCCATTTTATCATATTCAGGACCTTGCGTGAATCCAGGTGTATCCCTTTCCACAATAAAAGCAGTAAATTTTTCTCCATCTACTTTAGCAAAAACTGTAAACACATCAGCCCATCCACCATTGGTAATAAATACTTTTTCACCATTTAAAATATAGTGCTTACCATCATCAGATAGTTTAGCAGTGGTTGTCCCAGATAAAGCATCTGACCCCGCTGAAGGCTCTGTTAAACCGTAAGCGCCAATAGATGTACCATCTATTAATCTTGGTAAATATTTTTCTTTTTGCGCAGAGGTGCCAAACCATACAATTGGCAATGATCCAATACCTGAATTAGTTGACCAGCTAACAACAAAAGATGAGCATTCAGAATAAGATGAGGATTCGGCAACTATTGCTCCTGTTATTTTATCTAAATCCATACCTCCATATTCTTCAGGAACTTCAACACCCATAAGTCCTAATTCTCCTACTTTCTTAATAAGAGAGAATGTTAGTTCTTTGTTTTTTTTCTCCAGTTGATCTTTAACTGGAGCTACTTCTTCTTTACAAAAGCCTTTAACCATAGCTTCGATTTCTTTATGCTCATCAGTAAAGTCCTCACGTGAAAAAATAGTTGATTCATTAATAGATGTCGTTAAAAAACTACCTCCAGCAACTTTATTTAATGTATCTTGTTTCATTATGTGTCTCCTTTAATAATTATTTTTTCTTTAACAGGCCTGCTAAAATAAAATCTCCTAGAGTATTAAAATATTCTCTAGCGCTAACGTCATGATCGTCAAAAAGTGTAAACCAATTAATCGTCTCAATATTCATCATAATTGATAATGCTGCAATTCTAGTATTTACATTTTTGAATTCTCCCGAAGATTTTCCATTAGAAATAATTGATTCAATTACTTCTAAAAAGGCAGAATATACTTTCTGCAGTTTTTTATGAAAATCATCATCCTTCTGTGCCATTGACCAAAATTCTGTTAAAGCCTTAAATGGCTGTGGATCTTTTTCATATTCATCGATAAAATAATTTAATATTTTTTTTAACTGGAGAGATGCTTTCTGATCCTTTTCCATAATCTTAGAGACCATATCACTATAACGCATAACCCAGTAGTTCACAAGATCAAGATAAAGATCTTTTTTACTTTTATAATACCAATATATTGCGCCTTTACTCATATTTGATGATTTCACTACATCATCGATACGGCTATTTTCATATCCATTTTGAGTAATGACTTCCATTGCAGCGTCTAAAATTTGATTCTTTTTTAAATCTTGTTTTATAGTATTCATAAAATAAACCGACTGGTCGGTCTATTTTAAATGATCTTCATTATTTTCACAAGAAAATTAATAATGTCTTAATCTTTACAATGAATTACATTTAATAACGACATTAGGTAAACGTAATTATGATTCGAATAATTAAAACCATTTCTATATTTCTATTAATATTACCAGTTAAATCTTATCAAATACTAATATCACCTTTATTTCCACAATCTTGTAGATTTCAACCAACCTGCTCAAATTATTTCATTGAATCACTAAAAATTTTTGGTCCTATATATGGTTTTTGGTTGGGTGTTGTGCGTATTAGTAAATGTCATCCATGGGGAGGATATGGATACGATCCAGTACCGAATAAAAAATAATAATGGAGAAATTTTATGAAAGTTGATAAAACAATAAGCAAAATGTATTTTCAATGGTGCGCTTTTATTTCATTTTAATATTAATATGTATATCATGTTCAAAGCCGCCTGTACCAATTCCTCCAACACCAACAAAGATATCTCATCCAACATTGAATAATACTTCACCACTTTCTGAAGGTGTTATCAATCAGTATGATATCTGGCAGTTTTTAAATCAAAAACCTGTTGAGCCTGAAGTATTTGAACTTTTAGGTTTGCCAGATTCTGTATGGGTTTCAGATGATGAGAAATACAAAATATTGTACTATTATATTGAATTTCTTGATGATTATAACTCTGTTGAAATAAATGTGAAAACGATGAAAGTAAGTAGCTTTGAGTGGGATTAGCTTAGTAAAAATACAATGATTATTGATTTAAAAGGAAAGACAGCTTTAGTATGTGGAAGTACTCAAGGTATTGGTAAGGAATCTGCTGTTCAATTAGCAAAAAGTGGTGCGCGGGTAATTCTTGCAGCGAGAAATAAAGAAAAACTTGAAAATATTAAACTAGAATTGGATGGTATTAATCAACAGGATAATGATTTTATTTGTGCAGATTTTGATGATGATAAATCATTATACAATAGTGTAAAAACTTATATATCTAATAAAAATATTATTCACATATTGGTGAATAATTCGGGGGGACCTTTACCAGGGTCAATATTAGAATCAAATTCTGAACAATTTATTGATGCTTTTAATAGACATTTAATCAATAATCATAATCTTTCAATTCTGTTGATTCCTGGAATGAAATCTGATTCTTTTGGTAGAATAATTAATATTGTATCTTTATCTGTAAAGCAACCAATACCAGATCTTGGAGTTTCAAATACAATTAGAGGCGCAGTAGCTAGTTGGGCGAAAACATTATCTTACGAAGTTGCTTCATATGGAATTACAGTTAATAATATTTTACCAGGATTCACTAATACTGAAAGATTAAAAAATTTAATTAAAAATATTGCAGTAAAACATAAACGTTCTATTATTGATGTTACTAAAGAAATGGAAAGTTCTATCCCCGCAAATAGATTTGCAGAACCTACTGAAACTGCGAATGCGGTTGCCTTTTTAGCTTCTGATCAAGCTAGTTATATAAATGGCGCCAGTATACCAGTAGATGGAGGTAAAACTCAATCACTATAAAGAATGAAGCATAATAAGGTATATAAAAATATTTATTTAGTAAAATTTTTTCAAAATAACAGTATTCTGATTTGAACAAGAAACTATCATTTATTAAACTCAAAGTCTAAATGGCTCCCAATTCATATAAATTAGCACCATCAGTATTGTCTGCTGATTTTGGTGATCTGCGTGGCGCTATGGAGATTTGTCATAAAGGTGGGGCTCACTGGATTCATATTGATGTTATGGATAATCAATTTGTGCCAAACCTTACCATAGGTCCTCCAGTAGTAAAATCACTAAGGAAGTATACTGATAAATTTTTAGATGTTCATATGATGGTAGTTGAACCTGAGAAACTAGTGGAGCCTTTTGCTAGAGCTGGAGCTGATGGAATAACATTTCATATTGAAGCTGCAGATAATCCAGATCTTGTTATTGATCTAATTCGATCCACGGGAAAGCAAGTTGGTATTTCATTAAAACCGAATACTCCTCTTTCTACGCTTGATCCATATCTTGAAAAAATAGATTTAGTTTTAATTATGAGTGTGGAGCCTGGTTTTGGTGGCCAAGGTTATTTACCAGGTTCATCTGATCGAATTAAAGAATTAAAGTTAAAATTAAATGAAATGTGTCTAGACAGGGTAATAGTTGAAGTAGATGGTGGAATAAAATTAAATAATATGAAAGAAATCATCGATGCTGGTGCTGATGTATTAGTTGCTGGATCCGCAGTATTTGGAGAGCAAGATCCAATTCAAACGATTAAGGATTTTTATGCCCTCATATGAAGATATAAGTTCGTTTTCTAGTTGGTCTAAGGAAGATAAAGATTTATTTGCTGTAGCTGTTATTAAAGGCCTAATAATGGATACTGTACGAAATGCGAATTCTGGTCATACAGGTGGACCAATGTCATCTACTGATTTTGCATATATTTTGTTTTCAGAATATTTGAATTTTGATCCAGATGATCATAATTGGTTTAATCGAGATCGTTTTGTTTTATCAGCTGGACATGAGTCTGCATTACTTTATACTTTGTTAACTCTTATTGGATGGCTAAATATTGATGATCTACGTGATTTTAGACAACTACATAGTAAGACTCCAGGCCATCCTGAGGTAGACATTAAAGGAGTTGAAGCTACTACTGGTCCGCTTGGTCAAGGAGTCGCAATGGGGATAGGTATGGGTGTAGCAGAATCAAAATTGCGTAATATTTTCTCGGAAGATTCTAACAACAAATTAGAGCCCATATCTCATTATAATTATATTTTGGCGAGTGATGGAGATTTACAGGAACCAATATCAACAGGTGCTGCAGCATTAGCTGGACACTGGAGTCTATCAAAAGTAATTGTGTTTTATGATTCAAATGAAGCGCAAATTTCTGGTAATGTATCTCGTTCAGATTCAGCAAACTATGAATCTATTTTTGAAGGGTATGGATGGCATGTTCAAACAATTAATGGACATGATCATAAACAAATTTGTTCAGCCATTGAAAAAGCACAGGTTGTTAAGAAACCTAGTATAATTATTGGTAATACGATGATGGCATATGGTGCAGCTGAAATGGAAGGCGATCATGAGACTCATGGCGCACCATTGCCTCAGGATGAAATTAATGCAACTAAAGAAAAGTTAGGTTTACCAAAAGATAAATTTTATTTGCCGGTTGAAGTTGTAAATCATTTCCAATCACGATTTTCTTTATTAAGGGATAATGCCTCAAATTGGAATGCGGAAATAATTGAATTAAAGAAAAATAAAGATAAAGATTTATTATGGAATGTGTGCATTGAAGGAAATTTACCAAAACTAAGCCTTCCAAACTTTGATGAAAATACTATGTTAGCTACAAGAAAAGCGTTTGGACAAACTCTAGATTCTTTTGCAGAGCAAATTCCAAGTCTTGTAGGTGGATCAGCAGATTTAGAACCTTCAAACTATACAGGAAATTTTGCCAGTAAGTATGGAGATTTTCAAACTAAAAATAGAAGAGGAAGAAATTTAGCCTTTGGAGTTCGAGAATTTCCAATGGCAGCAATTTTAAATGGCATTCAACTACATGGCGGACTAAAGTCATTTGGCGGGACTTTTCTTGTTTTTTCAGATTATGAACGTCCAGCTTTAAGGCTTGCTGCTATTCAGAAGTTGGGAGTCATTCATGAGTTTACACATGATTCCTTTTATGTTGGTGAGGATGGACCTACGCATCAACCAATTGAACATGCAATGTCACTTAGGGCAATTCCTAATTTTCAAGTATTTCGCCCATCGGATGCAAAAGAAACTTCTGTATGTTTTGATGTTGCTTTACAATCTGATAATACTCCTTCAGCCTTATTATTAACTAGACAGGGTGTTCCAGTTAGCAAGTTGGATTATAATATGATAAAAGAAGGAGTTCAAAGAGGTGCATATATAGTAAAGGAACCTAGTCAAAATCCTGATTTAGTTTTTCTTGCAACAGGATCAGAGGTAAGTCTTGCTTTAGAAGTAGCAAATTTAATTAATAATCGAAATATACGAGTTGTTAGCATGCCTTGTTTTGAATTATTTGAACAACAATCTGAATCGTATAAAAAAAGTATCATTCCTCATAGAGGCTGTATGAAAATTTCTATTGAAGCTGGAATCACAAATGGTTGGGAGAAATATATTGGTATTAATGGGTTATCTATAGGGATAAATCATTATGGGCTGTCTGCACCATATAAAGATTTGGCAGAGGAGTTTGGTTTTGTACCTGAAAAAGTAAAGAAAAGGATTTTAGATCACTTGGAACAATTATTATGATTATACATTTAGCAACAGATCATGCTGGTCTTGATCTTAAGAACACAATTAAATCTCATTTAACAAAAACTGGATATGAGATTAATGATCATGGAGCACATGAATATGATCCATTAGATGATTATCCAGATTTTATTTTTCCATGTGCCCAAGCAGTCGCAAAAGATAGTAATAGTAGAGGAATAATTCTTGGTGGATCCGGGCAAGGTGAGGCAATGGCTGCGAATAGGATAAAAGGAGTTCGTGCCGCAGTTTATTACAATGGGCCAATGGATATTATAAAGCTATCTAGAGAACATAATAATGCTAATATCTTATCTCTTGGAGCTAGATTTATGACAGAAGATGAAATTTATAACGTTATTGATATGTGGTTAAAAGAGCCATTTGGAGGTGATAGACATCAAAGGCGAATAGATAAACTTGATAAATAGATTGTGTTATAACCAGTTAATTAAATAATGGCCTTTTTATCAAATAAGGCAATATCAGAAGTTCTATACTGGGTCACTCGTAAAAAGTGGCTTATCATATCTTTCATTTTAAGTATATCATTATTTTATTTTCCATCTCCAGAAGGGCTGTCATCGGAAGGTCATCGTACCCTAATTATAGTTTTGATTGTCCTGATTTTAATTATTTCAGAATCAATACCATTGCCAGCTGTATCTATCTTAATATTAATAATGCAAGTAATATTAGGAGTTGACACTCCTGATGGAGTTGCATCAACATTTATGAGTGATGCAGTATTTTTTATAATGGGTTCTTTAATGCTTGCCGTATCAATTGTAAGTCAAGGTTTAGACAAACGACTTGCACTTGGTATAATTAATTTTACTGGAAATAAAACATGGAGAATTGTCATCGGTTTTATCTCAATTTCAGCATTTTTATCTTCTTTTATTGGTGAGCATACTGTAGCAGCGATGATGCTGCCTGTAGCACTTTCTCTAATTCGTAATGCTGGTTTACCTCTTGATAAATCAACCCGTTTATCTAGTTTGCTATTATTCTCTATCGCATATGGTTGTGCAATAGGTTCTATAGGGACCCCATCAGGTGGAGGTAGAAATGTAATTATGATCGGTTACTTATCTGAATTTGGATATGGAAATATATCATATCTTAAATGGATGGTTTATACGTATCCAATATTATTATTACAGATTCCACTTGCTTCATTGGTATTATGGTACTCCTTTACTCCTAAACAACGACATCTAGATTCTGCAATTAGAAAACTGAAAGTAAATGTTGCAAAATCAGGTAAGCTAAATGGAAACCAAATAATGGCTATATTATTATTTATCATGGTTTTTTTAGGCTGGATATTTTTAAGTCCAACTATAGGACTTGGAATTGTAGCATTATCAGGCGTATTCCTTTATCTTGTGTTTGGACTTATAGACTGGAAGGAAATAAGTCATAATACAAATTGGGGTGTAATTTTATTATTTGGTGCTGCAATATCTCTTGGTATTCAAATGAAACAAACAGGCGCAGCGTTATGGGTTGCAGAAAAAGCATTAACTAATCTAGAATTTGTATTTCAGGATGTGACAATTGTTCGATGGTTTGTATCTGTTTTTCTAACAGGTATATTAACAAATTTATTAAGTAATGCTGCAACTGTAGCCGTCTTAGGACCTATTGTATTAGATATGGGTGGAAGCGCAATGATTTTAGGGATTGCAACTTCAGTCGCATCTGCATTTGCATATTTGACAATTGTTGCATCTCCGACATGTATGATTATTCATTCTACAGGTCTTATAAAATCGAGTGATTATTTTAAAGCTGGATGGAAACTCTTTTTTATATCTATAGTTCTACTATTATTGGTTTCATATCTATATTGGCCGCTACTTATATGAAAATATTAATTGCAGTTAGTAGTAAGAAATACTCAAAGCCAACTTTAAGTGTTGGAATGAATGTTGCGCGAGCATTTAACGCATCTACAACAATAGTTGATGTTGGAAAAAGAATAAATGAGTTTAGTATGAAAGATGTTATGATGGCTCAAGAACGTGTAGAAAATTGGAATATTGATCGACCAGGTGTTGATGTTTTAGAATGGGCTTTTGGATATCTTGCTAAAAATAATTTTATTGAAAAAAATGATATTGAAGCAGGGTTTCCTAAGAACACCCTAGTTGATACTGGAAATAATCGTTGTGAAGTTTATTTAAAAGGGACAGTATGTGATAATGTTAGCTTGATACTTCGAAATGGAAATGTGATAGATGAATTAAAAGATGAGGTTCAGAAATTCATTTATGATGTTACAATAATTGGTGGGAGTCGACGCAGGAATATGGCTCATGATCTTATTCAATATATAGATAGTTCAATTTTTGTAGTTAATAATTTTGACTTAAAGAAAAAATACAAAATATTAATTGCAGTAAATAGGTCACCTAATACAAAGAAAGCAATTAAGTATGGAGTAAGAATTGCTCAAGCTTTTGGAGTCCCAATTCAAGCAATTACAATTGGCCAGGCTAATGATATTGATGAAGTTGATAATAAAGTAGTATCATGGTTAAATAAATTATTGCGTCGTGTTAATGTTTCTTTTGATCATAAGTATCTTGTTGGCGATCCTGCATCCATAATAAGTAAGGAGGCTGGAGATAATCACATTATTGTTATGGGATCATCAACGAAAAATCCCATATTAAAATTTTTTGCTGGTAGTAAGCCTTTGGAAGTAATGAAAAATTCTAACTGTCCCATTCTAATAGTTAAATAGAAATCAATTACTTTTTATTACTTTATTTGTAAGGTTTTTTGTATGGTCATTTTTTTTTAAACTACTACTTATTAATAAATAAAAATAAAAGGATAAATTATGTCGTCAAGTTCCAATCCAACATCAGCTGCGTATAAACTAGCTGTAAAAAAATTAGGCTTACAATCAAATATTGCAAGAGCATTAGAAATGCCTGATAGAGAGTTAACTGTTGAAGTCCCTTTCAGAAGAGATACTGGTGATATGGATAGTGTTGTTGGGTTTAGGGTGCAGCATAATAACACACGTGGCCCTTTTAAAGGTGGGATAAGATATCATGAGCATGTGGATATTGAAGAAGTGAGATCTCTTGCTACGTTAATGACTTGGAAAACTTCTTTATTAGATATTCCCTATGGAGGCGGTAAGGGCGGTATTGGAGTTGACCCATCGAAATATAGTAAAACAGAATTAGAAAGAATGTCTCGAAACTTTTTTCGCGCTATTGATCCAATTATTGGAGTAAATATTGATATTCCTGCTCCAGATGTGAATACAAATGCACAAGTGATGAGTTGGTTTATGGATGAGTATAGCCAAATTCATGGATATACGCCGGCAATCGTTACTGGCAAACCTTTAGAACTAGGCGGTTCTGAAGGTAGAGAAGCAGCAACTGGAAGAGGTACTGCTGTTATAACAAGAGAGACAGCAGATAAATGGGGAATCGAGTTGAATAATGCGAAAGTAGTAATACAGGGTTTTGGAAACGTTGGATCCTATGCTGCAAAATTTTTGCATGAATATGGATGTAAGATTATTGGTGTAAGTGATGTGACTGGTGGCTTATATGATTCTGATGGACTTGATATACCCTCATTGTTTGAACATAATTATCAAAATAGAACCATTGATGGTTTCAAGCAAGGTAAGAAAATATCAAATGATGAGTTATTAGCTTTAGATTGTGATTTTATGATTCCAGCAGCTCTAGGTAGTGCAATTAATGAATCAAATGTTGATTCATTAAACTGTAAGGTTATCATTGAAGCTGCAAATGGCCCAGTAACAGGTGATGCAGCTAATAAACTATGGGATCGCAAAATTGGAATTATACCTGATATATTAACAAATGCTGGTGGTGTAACTGTTTCATATTTTGAATGGGTTCAAAATCTACAGCAGTTTAAATGGACGGAAGAAGATGTAAATCAAAAGTTGGAAAATAAAATGGTCAAAGCTTTTAATGAAGTCTTTGAATTAAGGCAAAAAAATAAGGTTCCTATGAGAATAGCATCATTTATGGTTGCAATTGATAGGGTGCATAAAGCTTACGAATTACGCCTAGGATAGAATAGTAAAATCAAACTTTGATCAAATAAAAGTAGTTTTTTAAATATTTTCCAGTTGTTTTTTAATCTCATTGTAATCTGGTTCAACTCCAGGGTTGGGCGCCGCATCCCATCTGTATTTTATAACACCTTCTTTTATAATAAATACTGCCCTATTTGCACACGTGTAATTCTCTATTCCACCTAGTCCATTAAATACAACATTATAATCGTTTATAACTTTTTTATCTAAGTCAGATAACAGATCAAACTCTAAAGAATATTGCTTTGAAAACCCTCCATTTGCCCAAGGGGAATCAACACTTATTCCAAGAACAATTGCATTCAAATCATTAAATGATTTTAGATTATCCTGTAACGCACACATTTCAGCATCACATACTCCAGTAAATGCACCTGGGTAAAAAGCTAGAACAACTGTTTTATCTGTAAAATCAGATAAAGACACATCTTCTTTTGAGGTATTCTTTAATGTGAATTCTGGTGCAAGATCATTAATTCCTAACATTTCAATTCCTTTTCTTAATCTTTAAATAGTTAATTGGTAGTTTTAAGTTTAAAAAATAATTAGGAATAATTACTATTTAAATAGGAAATTTTTTTATTTTTCAATAATATTCTTCCAATTAGATGAGATTTAGTAAACAAAGAGAGGTTATTCAAAATATTGTTCAAAGAACAAATTCTCACCCTACAGCTGATTGGATTTTTCATAAGGCAAAAAAAGAAATACCAAATATTAGTTTGGGTACTGTTTATAGGAATCTAAATCAACTAAATAAAGATGGTGTTATTAATATTTTTTATGATAAAAATATTGCTCGATATGATTGGAATACAATTGCGCATGATCATTTAAAATGTAAAAAATGTGATAAGATCATTGATATAAAAATGCATACAAAAGAATTACAAAAAGAAGTTTGGAATCAATACAAATTCAAGTCTGATAATATTGAAATTACTATCACTGGAATTTGTAATAATCATTAAAAATTATATAGATTAGGAGTTCATTATGGAAGAAAGTAAATGTCCAGTATCTCATGGATCAAATAGTCAGCATACGCTTGGTTCAATGTCAAATAATCAATGGTGGCCAGATGCATTAGATTTAAGTATCCTGCACCAACATGATAAAAAATCAAATCCGATGGATGAAGATTTTAATTATAGAGAAGAATTTAAAAAAATTGATTATGATGCACTAAAGCAGGATCTCAATGATCTTATGACAGATTCACAAGATTGGTGGCCTGCGGATTACGGACACTATGGTCCTTTCTTTATTCGAATGACTTGGCATGCTGCAGGAACATATAGGACTGCAGATGGCCGTGGTGGCGGTGGTACGGGAAATCAGCGTTTTGCACCACTTAATAGTTGGCCAGATAATGGAAACTTAGATAAGGCTCGCCGCCTTCTTTGGCCAGTAAAACAAAAATATGGTAATCAAATCAGTTGGGCAGATCTACTAATTTTAGCTGGAAATGTTGCTATTGAATCTATGGGCGGTAAAACTTTTGGATTCAGTGGTGGTCGTCCAGATATATGGGCACCAGAAGAGGATATTTTTTGGGGTAAAGAAAATGAATGGCTTGCGAATAATCGTTATACTGGTGATAGGAAACTTGATAAACCGCTTGGTGCAGTTCAAATGGGTTTGATTTATGTTAATCCTCAGGGTCCTGATGGGAACCCTGATCCACTTGCCAGTGCAAAAGATATTCGTGAAACATTTAGTCGAATGGCGATGAATGATGAAGAAACGGTAGCACTCACTGCAGGTGGACATACGTTTGGCAAAGCACATGGCGCTGGATCGGAAGATCTTGTGGGTGTTGAACCAGAAGGTGCTCCCTTAGAGCAAATGGGTTTTGGTTGGAAAAGTGATCATGGATCTGGTCAAGGTCGAGATAGTATAACTAGTGGGATTGAAGGTCCGTGGACAGCAAATCCAACTCAATGGGATAATGGATATTTTGATTTATTATTTGGTTATGAGTGGGAACTTGTAAAAAGTCCTGCAGGAGCTAATCAATGGCACCCAATAAATCCTAAAGAGGAAGATCTTGCACCAGACCCAGAAGATTCTTCTGTTAAGGTAACAACAATGATGACAACTGCTGATATGGCAATGAGGGAAGATCCTATTTATAATAAAATATCAAAGCGTTTTCATGAAAACCCCGATGAGTTTGCTGATGCATTTGCAAGGGCATGGTTTAAACTGCTTCATCGTGATATGGGGCCCAAAACACGTTATATGGGACCAGAATCTCCAGATGAAGAACTAATATGGCAAGATCCTGTTACAGCTGGTAATTCTGATTATGATGTTGAGACTGTGAAAACTAAAATTTCTGAAAGCGGCTTAAGTATTCGAGAGTTAGTTGAAACAGCATGGTCTAGTGCTTCAACATTTCGCGGTTCTGATTTAAGGGGTGGTGCTAATGGTGCTCGAATTTGTTTAGAACCACAGAAAAATTGGGAGGCCAATAAACCAGAACAATTATCTAAAGTACTTACTGTTCTTGAAGATATTGCAAAAGATACTGGAGCATCTGTAGCTGATGTTATTGTATTAGCTGGCAATGTAGGCATTGAGAAAGCGTCAGGTATTAATGTTCCATTTAATCCTGGTAGAGGGGATACTACTCAAGAAAAAACTGATGTGGATTCTTTTGCTGTGTTGGAACCTTTTTCAGATGGTTTCCGCAATTATCATAATAGTGATTTAGAAGTTACACCTGAACAAATGTTACTTGATAAAGCTCAATTACTTGGTCTATCAGCGCCAGAAATGACAGTTTTGGTAGGAGGTTTGCGATCGTTAGGGGTAAGCCATGATGGCCATGGAGTTTTTACTGATGATCCAAACAAATTATCCAACGACTTTTTTGTCACGCTACTTGATATGAGTGTTGAATGGAAACCTAAAGGTAAAAACCTATATGAAGCGACGGATAGATCCTCTGGTGAGGTTGTAAGAACTGCAACTAGAGCTGATCTGGTATTTGGATCTAATTCTCAATTACGAGCATTGGCAGAAGTATATGCATGTGATGATTCGCAATCAAAGTTTGTAAATGATTTTGTTAGTGCATGGAATAAAGTAATGAATCTTGATCGATTTGATTTAGATTAATCAAGATTTATTTTAATAAAATATATTAAGGAGAATATATGGAATTAATACATCCGTTATTTAAATGGTTGCATATCATTGCAGGGATTACTTGGATTGGTTTGCTTTACTTTTTTAATTGGATTAATGGCCATTTCGCAGCAACTCTAGATGCAAATACAAAGAAAAAAGTTATTCCTGAATTAATGCCTCGTGCACTTTATTGGTTCCGCTGGGGAGCCGCTTGGACATGGGTTACAGGTGTAGTTTTACTTCTAATTGTATTCTATCACGGAGGATTAACCTTTGATGATGGTGATTGGAATGCAAATGCATTTATAATGATAGCTGTTACCTTTTTCGGTGTTTTTCTTTATGATGCTCTATATAAAACTGGATTAGCTGGAAATGTTCGTGTTATTACTATAATTAGTTTTGTGTTGATTGCTGGTATTACATACCTAATGAAAGAATGGGCAGGTTTTAGTTATCGGTCATTTAATATACATGTAGGTGTATTACTTGGAACCAATATGGCTTTTAATGTTTGGTTCCGCATTTGGCCAGCTCAACAACAAATTATTTCTGCAATTAAAAATGGAGATTCTCCTGATGGAGATTTAGTTGCTCTTGCAGGTTTACGATCAAAACATAATACATATATGTCTGTCCCTCTTTTATGGACGATGATTAATCAGCATCATGCAGCTGGTGTTTTGAGTGGTGGAAATTTTGGAGTGACAGATGGGACAAATTGGGTTCCATTAGTTGTAATGGTTGCTTTGGGATGGCATGTTGTATGGCAATTATATAAGAAATCAGGTAAAATACAGGGAATGTAATATTCCTATTTGTTAATATTGTTTCAAGCCCCTGAATTATGATTATTCAGGGGCTTTTTTTTAATTATTTGTAATACTTGATTTAAAAGAATTATGTAAAATCTTTCCCATTTTTCTTCAATATTATTTAATCGATGAAAACAATTTTTAAAAGATGGATTAATTTCATTCTAGAATATCCTAAATGGATAATTGGATGTACAGCAATCATTACTATAGGGATGATAGTTTCTGCGAGCCAATTAAAAATGAATTTTTCTATTGAAGAGCTTTTTGCACTTAATGATCCGGATGTAGAAAAATATTTTAATTTCTTAGAAGAGTTTGAACGTGAAGATAATCTAATTTTATTAATGTATGAATGTGATGATCCGTTTTCTTATACAAACTTAAAGAATAATAAAAACTTAATTGAAAAATTTGAATCTATAAAAGGTGTTAGTGAAGTTACAGGTTTATCAAATTTAGAAATTTTCACAGATGGTGAAGATGAATTATTACGTTCCGTTTATCCCTATATACCTCTATCAACAGATTCATTATTAGAAGCAAAAAAACGAATTAAATCATCTGAGTTTGTTCAGGAAACACTGATTTCCAGAGATGAAAAATTAGCTTCAATTGCAATAGAGTTAGATCCATCTTTTAATAATCATGATATGAGGGAAAAAATTATTAAAGAGATTGATTATTATCAAAATTCAGTGAATTGGACATGGCATCAATCAGGGATTCCAGTTCTTAGAACACGATATGTTCAGCTTATGGTTACTGATACCATACGATTTTTGATTCCTGTTGCGATAATGATAATTATTCTATTTACTGTAGTATTTCGTTCTTGGCTGGCATTACTTGTTCCAATGTCAATTATTATAATGGTTGTTATTTGGACTATTGGTTTAATGGTGATGTTGAATATTGATTTCAATATTATGACATATATTATTCCTACATTATTATTTAT
>JAZAOA010000093.1:0-43502 GCA_036228285.1 Fidelibacterota bacterium | reverse complement strand
GTGAATGGAAACAACGAAGCTACTTGTTTAACGATTGTTGGAAATTCAACTGTTTCCTTTAGTGGATTTTCACTTCGAAGTGGTTTAGGAAATAATGGTGGTGGGATTTTCATTGAAGGATCTGGTGCTGTCACGCTAGATCAATTACATGTCTTTTCCAATTTAGCTTCCAATGATGGTGGAGGATTATTTGTAAGCTCAATAAATAGCGGTTCTGTAATACTAACCAACTCAAAATTTTATACTAATGAGTGTGTCAATAAGGGTGGAGGAATGAATATCCAAGATGACAATACGGTTATTCAAGGCACCCTTATATATAGTAATTCCACACAACAGGATGCTGGTGGAATATATACTTCAGGAAAATTAAAAGTTTTAAACTCAACGTTTGCATCGAATAGAGTTCCATCTGGTCGAAATGGAGCTGCGATGATGATCGAAACAGGTCTAGATAGCAGTTTACTCGTTAATAATATTTTTTATAACAATGATGATGGAATTTATAAGTCTAATGGGAAGTTGGTTGCCTATAATAATTATTTCTCAGAAATAGATGCTCAATTAGATATTATCCGAGGATCAGGAAATACATTTTCTGATGTAGATCCATTTGTGAATGCAAGTAATAAAGATTATTCATTATCTAGCACAAGCAATCAGATCGGGTCTGGAAGATTAAATACTGTATTTTACGGAACAAATTTTGCTGTTCCTGCTATTGATGCAAATGGGACTGTCCGGCCAAGTCCTGCTGGAAGTAATCCAGATCTTGGTGCAATTGAGAATACTCTCGCAACAGCAATACCATCGGTTGTTTCTATTACTTCCTCGGAAAGTGATGGAACCTATAATTTAGGAAGTGTCATATCCATTAGCGTTACATTTTCTGAACCAGTTTCTGTAACGGGTACACCACAGCTTCAACTTGAAACAGGTTCAACGGATAGAGTTGCAAATTATGTTAGCGGTATGGATACAACGATTCTGACATTTAGTTACACTGTTCAGGAAGGAGATACAACAAGAGATCTGGATTATAATAGTACTGCAGCATTATTATTAAATGGAGGTACTATATTCGATAGCGATAGCAGCGGGGCACATTTAACATTGCCAACTAAAGGTGGACAAAACTCTATAAGTGGTAGTAAGGCATTAGCGATTGATGGATTGTCACCATCGATAATTTCGGTTAGTTCCTTATCAGCAGATAGCTCGTATTCCATGAATTCCCAGATTCCAATACAGCTAACATTTTCTGAGCCTGTAACGGTATCTGGAACCCCTCAATTAGTTCTTGAAACAGGGTATGATGATGCTATAGTAGATTATAATAGTGGGTCAGGTGGAAATGTATTGACATTTCTTTATACAGTACAAAGTTCGGATAATTCTCTTGATTTAGAATACCATACTTCAAATCCTCTTAATTTGAATAGTGGATCAATTATTGATACTGCTGGTAATAATGCATTATTACCAATGCCATCAATAGGTTCTGGTAATTCCTTATCTGATAACAAAGATATTTTTGTAAATGGATCCGTTCCTCGAGTGGTTTCTGTTTCTTCTAGTTCGGATGATGGATTTTTCATTGCAGGAGATACTTTAATGTTAACTGTTAGTTTTAATGAGTCCGTCATTGTTACAGGCGTTCCTCAATTAAAGTTACGAACTGGATCATCCAATGCAAGAGCAAGCTATATCAGTGGTACGAATACAAATACGTTAGTATTTAGGTATATTATTTCCAGTCTGGATAATACTAGAGATCTGGATTATGCTACAGATAGCTCATTAACCTTTAACGGAGGTAATATTGTTGATGTTCTTGGAAGTGCAGGCGTTCTAGAGCTTCCGATTCCTGGTTCTTCCAATTCATTAAAGGGATCGAAGACATTAATTATCGATAATTCTGCACCAATATTTACAGCCGTATCTGAAGGTGCAATTATATCTTCTGGAGGAACAGACAAAGATTTTCAGAATTTAGCGGATACTCTCTTTGTTTCATGGGCGGCGTCTGATTCTGGCACAAGTGTTGCGAATTATCAATATGCGATTGGGATAAATGCAGGTGGATCTCAAATAGTTCCTTGGACTTCAGCTGGCACTGCAACTGCGGATACCGTTGTATTTCCTTCCTATCAACCACTAATAGAAGGAGGGACATATTTCCTTAGTGTGATTGCAACGGATATAGCAGGAAATGTTTCTTCACCTTCATTAGGTGATGGTATAGTGATTGATTTGACAAGTCCAGTTGCTGGAACTGTATTTGATGGGATAATAAGCGACCTAAGCTATACAGGTTCTGATTCCAGTTTAGTAATTAGTTGGTCAGGATTCAGCGATAGCCGTAGTGGTATCAGTTCTTATAAGCTTTCCATTCAAGATGAGCAAAATAATAATGTTTTATCTTGGTCCGATATTCCTGATACCAATAGCTGGATAGTAACAAATCTCTCTTTAAACAATGCATCTACTTATCAAGTTTCTCTTAGGGGTGTGGATGGTGCTGGTAATTTATCCTCTATTGTAAGTACGAACGGAATTATTATTGATACGGAATCCCCGCAAGAAGGAATTGCCAGAGACGGGTCTATAGGTGATATGGATTGGCATAATTCTGACACAACAATCACATTTACTTGGAATGATTTTAATGATTCCTTAAGTGGAATTAGTTCTTATGAATATGCTATCGGAACCAATACGAATATTACACAACAATTAAATTGGACCACCGCATTGCGGAGCGATACGATGGCAACTGTTTCTATTTCCTTTGAAGGAGATAGCACCTATTTTGTTTCGATCCGTGCAATTGATAGCGTTTCTAATGTGTCTAACACGGTCACTTCTGATGGTTTTACTATTGATATGGAGGCGCCAGAAATTTATTATGTAAATGAGGGTTCGATCTCAAGCGATATTGATATACAGAATATTGATAGTGTGTTATCATCTAGTTGGCAGGGTATTGACATCAGCCCAGGTTCTGAAGTATCCTATTATGAGGTAGCTCTTGGGACCAGTAGAGGAGATTCAAATACTGTCGATTGGTATTCAACTATTAACTCATATACATTAAATATGCTTGGTGATTCAACTCATTTAAATGATGGTGCTACCTATTATGTTTCTGTTCGAGCAATTGATCATGCAGGTAATCGTTCTGATGTATTGATTAGCGATGGTATCCTTATTGATTTAACTCCTCCATTATTAGGAACTATTCGCGATGGATTGGATGTGGATATTGATTTTACACAATCTACCACAACCTTATCTGCAAATTGGTTGGGATTCATCGATACAGTGAGCAATATCGTGAATTATGATGTGGCCTTCACTGATGATACAAGTAGGTTTGATATTATTTCATGGGATAGCGTTGGTCTTATCAGCAATTATACGATAGATACCCTGTCATCATTAGCGGATCAGGAAACATACTTTTTTGTTATTAAAGCGACTGATTTAGCGGGAAATATTTCACGAGCCTTTTCTTCAGATGGAGTAACGATTGATTATGGGACACCTGTGTCTGGTATTGTATATGATGGTTTAACTGGAGATTCAGATTGGACAAATAGTGATAGTACGTTTGATATATCCTGGAGTGGTTTTATTGATACGGTAAGTGGCATTGTTTCTTATGAGTATGCAATTGGTACAACTCCTGGAGCTTCTAATGTTATTTCCTGGACAGGAAATGGCGTGGATACAACTGTAGTTGTAAATAATCTTGATCTAACTCATGATGGAACATATTATGGATCGGTAAGAGCTACCGATGTTGTAGGACATGTATCAACTATATCGACTAGCAATGGAATAGTGGTTGATATATTTGATCCAACTGTTGGAGTGCCCAATGATGGTGGATTTGTCGATTTAGATTATCAGGGACCTTCGGATACATTAGGGATATTCTGGTCTGGAAATGATACGAGGGAAATCGCCTTTTATGAATATTCTGTTGGAAGTTCTCCTGGAGATACAAATATCATTTCATGGATGGATAATGGATCAGAAACACAAGTAACAATTCCTAATTTTTCACTCACACATGAGTCTGTATACTATGCAAATATTCGCGCATATGATATGGCAGGAAATGTATCAACTATCGAATCCAGTGATGGTATTATGGCTGATTTGCATCCTCCAACCATAGGGTTCGTAAACGATGGTTTAGATGATGATGAATCGTATACAGCTTCCGATACAAACTTAGTAGCAAATTGGGATGGATTTGCAGATACAACTAGTGGAATCATGCGTTATGAATACGCTGTAGGGACAATACCTGGATCTACAGATATAACGGGAAGCTGGATTTCAGCAGAATCAAATAATTCAATTTCAGCAGATCTTATTCTGGAAGAAACTATTACTTATTACTTTTCAATTCGAGCAATAGATCAAGTAAACAATATATCTTCAGTAGTCTCAAGTAATGGAATAATTACTGATTTTACTGGCCCAGCTGGTACGTGGGTGTTTGATGGTGATTCAGTAGATATAGATCGACAAAATTATACAGATAGCTACCAGTCGCATTGGAAGCAGTTTGATGAGCAGGGTTCAGGGTTTCTAACTTATGAATATGCTCTATATAATATGGATAATTCTCAATATGTAACTTCTTGGACACAAACATTGGACACCTTATGCAATATCAGTGAATTATCATTAGAGGAAAATATCACTTATAATGTACATGTGCGTGGAATTGATAGTGTAAATAATGTAGGTGAAGTCCTTATGAGTAATGGTGTATTGATTGATCTCTCTGCTCCAGCGAGTCCAATGAATTTAGTTGCATGGTTTACTTCTGAGAGGATTTTTATAGAGTGGGATCATAATCAGGAAGTTGATCTAAACCATTATTCAGTATATGGTGGAACAGAAGCGGATCCAACAACATTACTTTTCACTACCTCTGATTCATCAGCGGAAGCTTTTATGCCAACCTATGAAGATGGCAATACATATTATTTTCGTATAACAGCAACGGATATACCAGGAAATGAAAGTCCTTTTACAAATGATGTTATGGGCATTCCGCAATCTGCATTAATTACAAGAGAAAATCCGAATCCAGATACTTTCTTAAATGCTAGTGATACAACGTTAACAATTCATTTTACTCAGCCTTTAAATTATGTTGGCGATATAACTGCAACAAGTATCGCATATGATAATATGAATCTGTATTCGACCTATTCACCAGAGGATACAGCAATCATTATTCATTTTACAGATCCGTATGCATCGTATGATACTATTCATATAGAAATAAGCAATATTTTAGATTGGTCCGATAATGAAACAGACACAAAGCAACTTACATATACAACTTATTTATTAGCGGATTATGATAATGATTTTGATATTGATGTATTAGATCTAAATAGCTTTAAGACAGCTCTTACAAACCAAGATTTTTCCTATGAATTAGGACCGATAACAGGTACAGTTCCTCATTTTATACCAACTCCAAATAACATTTTTGATTTACGTGATGTTATGGCTTTTGTGCAGATGTGGTACTGGTCAAATAGCTCTTTACCTTTAATTGTAGGAACTATGCCAGAAATTGGTTCTCGAATTGAAATTGAACAAATAGATCAATCTATCGTTGTTTCTCTACCAGAAGGTTCAGCCGCTGGACAAGTTTTTATTGAGTACCCGCCTAGTAGTAAAAAGTTTTCAACTAAGGCCGATATAACAAATGAAGATCACATTTATTTGAGTAGCACAGATGATCATACTGGAAAGATTCTAATAGAATGGTCTGGTTCTATTGATGATAATGAAACGGAAATTATTATTGATAGTTACTCATTTGATCGAAATGACATGCCAATATCTATTGGTTATTCTATATATGGACTTGATAATGAAGTTATTAGCCAGGGCATGAAAAGTATGCAGATTAGAGCAATACCAGATGAATATTCTTTGCATCACAATTATCCTAATCCATTTAATCCATCCACTACAATTCTATATGATATACCAACAGCAGGTCATACGAGATTATTAATTTATGATTTACTTGGAAGGGAAGTAGCTACGTTAGTTAATAAAAATATGGATGCTGGCTATTACACTACTCGTTGGGATGGTCGGAATCAACATGGACAATCAGTAGGAGCAGGTATGTATTTTTATCATTTGCAAAGCGGGCCATATCGTAAATCATTAAAAATGCTTTTGGTTAAATAAATTTACAAATATGCAGAAATATTTAAAAATGACCTTTCCATTTGCCAAAATACAATTATCCTGTAAATTCGCTGGCATTTTTATAAAAAATTCTGAGGAATATTATGAGTAGAGTTTGTGATGTAACGGGAAAAAAACCAATGTTTGGGAATAATGTGAGCCATGCTCATAATAAAACCCGTCGTAGATTTAATATTAATCTACAAAAAAAACGTTTTTGGCTTGCAGATGAGAGTCGGTATATAACGTTAAATGTTTCTACACAGGGTATGCGTTTAATTGATAAAAAAGGTATACGTCGAATAGTGAATGATTTGCGAGCGCAGGGTAAGAAAATCTAATTGTATTATTGAATTTAATTCTATTAATAAAACAGCCCTCTATATGAGGGCTGTTTTATTTTATTCACTTCATTGATATAGTTGTACCTTAGCCAACCAACAACTATATCAAGATCTAGCCTTTATTGTGATATACTTAGTCTTGCTGTCTACGAATAAATGCAGGTACGTCTAGGTCTTCTTCTTTACCGTAGATTGCAGGATTAGTATCATCGAATTTAAATGATGGTTGAGGATCCTCTTGTTGAGATGTATCTACAGAAGGTTGCTCAATCATTTCATTTTGTTGTTTGAAGACAGGTTGATTCACTTGCTCTACCAACTCTTGAGTAGGTCGTTGTATAGGTGCAGTGACTTTTTCTGCTTCGGGTTCGTGCTCTGAAACGTAATTTCCTTGATTAAATCCTGTGGCAATTACCGTTACGCGTATTTCATCACCAAGAGATGGATCAATTACTGCTCCAAAAATTATATTTGCATCTTTTCCAGCTTCTTCAAATATAATATTTGTAGCTGCATCTACCTCAAGAAGAGTAAGATCTGCACTTCCAGTAATATTAACTAAAACGCCTTGAGCACCACTTATTGACGCATCATCTAATAATGGGCTTGAAATCGCTTGTTGTGCTGCTAATACAGCCCTTTCTTCACCTTGAGCAACGCCTGTACCCATAATTGCTTCACCCATCTTTTTCATGATTGTTTGTACGTCAGCAAAATCTAGGTTGATTAAACCATGTACATTAATCAAATCAGATATTCCTTTTGCAGCTTGGTGTAATACTGAGTCAGCCAATTTAAATGCCTCCACAACTGTTGTATCTGTTTCAACAATTGACATTAGCTTCTGATTTGGAATTGCGATAACAGTATCACATGCTTTGCGTAGCTCTGCGATTCCTTCTAAGGCCCTATTCATTCTTTTTGGGCCCTCAAAATTAAATGGCAATGTTACGATACCTACTGTTAAAATACCCATATCTCTTGATAGTTTTGCTATCATTGGAGCTGCGCCAGTGCCAGTTCCGCCACCCATACCAGCAGTAACAAATGCCATATCTGCATCTTCTAGTATACCTTCAATGGCTTCTTGATCTGACTGTACAGCCTCACGGCCAACTTCTGCCTGTGCACCTGCGCCAAGCCCTTTTGTAAGATTTTTACCAATTTGTATTTTATTTTCGGCAGCATTATTCTCTAAATCCTGTGCATCTGTATTTATTGCAATAAAATCTACTCCTTGCATACCTGCCTGGATCATACGGTTAGTGGCATTTCCACCAGCACCTCCGATACCGATTACTTTTAATTTTGCTTTTTGTTCTGCTAGACTATCGAATTCAAACAGCATTTCACTGCTCCTTCCTTGGTTGGTTAGGTTTGGTTTTGGTCATGTGATTTATGTAAAGAGCCCTCTGACCCAATCTTTTATATTTGTGACTGCTTTACCGATGGGTGTTGCAGTCATATCTTTCATTACCATATCTCTGGTAACACTGTTCCATTGAGTTAAACCAATGGCCGCAGTAAAGTCTGAAGTAGAAGCTACATCTACTGCTCCACTAAAATTTTTGTGTTGTCCTATCCGTACAGGTAAATTGAATTTTTCCTGCGCCAAAGGAACAAGATTCCGCAACATTGCACCTCCACCTGTTAACACTATACCATATGTTAATTGTTCATTTATCCCTGCTCTAGAAATTTCTCTTCCTACAAGTTGTATTAATTCAATCATACGAGCTTCAACATAACGTGATAATTCATGTTCGGATACTTTTCTAGCAATTCCACCATTCTTAACAGGAAGATCAAATTCTAGCTCTGTTGAAGACATAGAAGCTTTTGCAGATGCGTACTTCATCTTTATCTGTTCTGCGTCTTCCATTCCTATTTGTAGCATGACAGCAATATCATTTGTTACAGTATTTGCTCCAACATCTACTACCGCAGAATGTCTTATTCCTCCATCGTAAAAAACGGTTATATCTGTTGTTCCGGCTCCAATATCTACAACAGCCACGCCCATATCTTTTTCATCAGCATCCAATGTGGCGATGGATGATGCTAAACCTTGAAAAACTAAACCTTCTACATCAATTGCTAACTCGTGAACACAATTAACTAAATTTTTTGCAGTTGTTGCAGCCATTGTAATTAAATGAACTTTGGCTTCCAATCTTCTTCCAGACATACCCACAGGATCTTTTATGCTATCCATTGTATCTATAAGATATTCTTGTGGTAAGATGTGCAAAATTTCTCTATCAATCGGTAAAGAAACTGCTTTTGCTAGATCTAAAACTCTAGCTACATCATTTTGCGTTATTTCTTGTTCCATTGGAACATTATTTGAAGCACCTTTTTGAATAGCAATTGCTCCTTGAGTATTAATACCTCTTATATGATTTCCTGATATAGAAACCGTTGCACGATTTACTTTTACACCAGACATTAACTCTGCTTCACGTACAGCAATTTCAATGGATTCCATCACTTTATCACGATGGATAATTGATCCTTTTTTTATTCCTTGTGAAGGAGCTTTTCCTACTCCTAGAATTTTATTTGATCCTTCTTCAGATTTAATTTCAGCTATTAGACAGCAAGTTTTTGAAGTACCAATATCAATACCAATCTCAACATTCTTTTCATTTATTTTCATGCTTCTATTCATACACGTTCCTTTGCTATTACTTGATTTGTATAGCGGAGATCAAGATAGTTATAATCACTTAATTGTCTTTTATTTTGTAAAGAGTTTTCGAATTTTCCTAAAATCTCGATCTTGGACCATATATCATTATTCCCCAAAATAACTTTGGTCGGATAATCTGCAAGTATTATTACATACTCATCATTCGCATTAAGAGTAACTTCAGAAATATTATTGTAGAGAGAAGGATATGTATCAATTATTCTTGTAATTAACCCCATTGTTTCTTGAACTTTTACAGAAACTGTTTGTTGACCCGAAGGGTAAAGTTCTTTTGCTGGGTTGAAACCAGATAAACAAGGAATAAGAAAATCATCGGATTTACCTTGATCTGGCAAAATTATGCCATCCCGATCAAGCATTAATATTGGATCTATATTTAACATTGCTATAGGTTCTCTTTCTACAATTTCAATTGATAGGGTAGAGGGGTATTGGCGAGAAACTCTAACAGCTTTTACATAGGGGTTGCTCTCTAATAGAAGGCTCACTTCTCTTAAGTTGATTTCTTCTAATTCAACACCATTTAATATTTCTAGCTGGGAATAGAATTCTTCCTCTGATACTATAGAAGCACCAGTTATTTTTATATTTTTTCTTATATCTTTGAGCTGGGATAGCTTAGTATAGCTTGACCAGCTAAATGATGTATAAATTAATAGCATTATCATAACTGATAAGCTAGATCCAATGATTAATTCAGTATTTTTTTTCTTTTTACGTTTCATATATCAAATGTTCCTGGTGAAAACCCGAGGGTCTTTATTTCTAATTCTAAATTAATATCAAACTTTTCAAATACAGTTTTTTTAGCAAGTTTTATCAAGTCAACAATATCCTTAGCCTTAGCTTTTCCATGGTTTATAAAAAAATTTGCATGTTTTGTTGATATTTCTGCATCACCAATCCGAGATCCTTTTAAACCTGCTTGATCAATTAAATAACCCGCGGCTAAATCTTTTTTCGGATTTTTGAAGACACTTCCAGCAGAACGAAATCGTAATGGTTGCGATTCTTTTCGACCTTTACTTGCTTTGGCTCTATCATGCTGTATCTCATCAGCAGGTTTTTTATTTAAAATAAAACTTGCAGATAAAAGTATTTCATCTTCTGGAAAAGTCGAATTTCGATAACTAAATACTATATCATCTTTTTGGTATATTCTTGTTTTACCATCCATCGACATTGCTTTAATAATATTGAGGCAATTTGATATTTCTCCACCAAATGCGCCTGCATTCATTATAAGAGCTCCACCCAATGTTCCTGGAACACCTATCATGCTTTCCATACCTGTTAGATTTCGTTTGATTGTCTCTTTTACTATTTTACCTAGCATGACGCCTACTTCAGCTTCAACTTTATTTCCATGGATTTTTAGATGAGTTAATGATTTACCTAGCGTAATTACTATTCCTTCAAATCCTTTGTCTGAAACCAAAAGATTAGACCCTGATCCTGCAAAAAATGTATCTATTCCTTCATTTTTAGCAAAAATCAATATTTGTTTTAAATCATTTTTATCCGAGGGCGTGATATAGGCTCGGACTGGACCACCAATACCATATGAGGTGTGTTTTGCCATTGGCTCATTCTTTAAAAATGTACCTTTGACTTGCTTATTCAACATACTAATTGCATCCAAGTCAGGCAGCTTCCTCTAACTTTGTTAGATGATTCATATAGGACTCCGCATACCTCCAAATATTTCCTGCACCAATTGTTATTACCATATCATTTTGTTGACACAGGTTGTCTAATTTTTTTTCAAGATTTTTTAGATCTTCAACATAGTAGACATTTTTATGTCCTGTTTTTTTTGCAAATTCAGCAACCATCCTTCCATTAACGCCTTCAATTGGTTTTTCTCTAGCAGGAAATACATCTGTTATAACTAAAATATCCGCTTCCATAAGCGCTATTGCAAATTCTTGATAGAATGCTTTAGTTCTAGAATATAAGTGCGGTTGAAATACGCTTACAATACGTCGACTCCATCCATTTCTTGCACTATCTAAAGTCACTCGAACTTCAGTTGGATGATGCGCATAGTCATCTACAACCATGATTCCATTTGCTTCTCCTTTAATATCAAATCTCCTTCTAACGCCTTTGTACGATTCTAGTCCAGCTGCAATATCATGAAACGGGATATTCATTTCGATACCTAAAGCAACAGATGCCAATGCGTTTAACACATTATGTTCTCCAGGAACTTGCAAATGTATTACACCAAGTTTTTCCTTTTTATGGAATACTGTAAATGTTGTTTCAGATTTATTGTGAATAATCTCGCTTGCATAAAAGTCACTTTTCTTAGATAAGCCAAACGTGATTACTGGTCTTTTTATATTTGGAATTATCTCAGCAGCAGCAGGGCTTTGATTTCCAATGATGACTGCGCCATAAAAGGGAGATGCGTTTGCAAATTGAGTAAACGCATTTTGTAAATCATATAAATCTTCGTAACAATCAGTATGCTCCAGTTCAATATTTGTAATGATGCCAATTGTAGGTTGTAACGATAAGAAACTTCTATCAAACTCATCGGCCTCCACTACAATTATATCACCTTCTCCAAGCAATGAATTAGTATCTATATTTCTTACGAGACCCCCTACAACAAGCGTCGGATCCAACCTTGCTTGACTTAACATTGTACCTACCATGGAAGAAGTACTTGTTTTACCATGAGTACCTGCAACTCCAATGCTTGTTTCCTTTAAAGCGATTAATTCACCAAGCATTTCAGCTCTGCGAATAATAGGAACATTTTTCTTGATAGCAGCAATAATTTCTGGATTATCTTCTTTTACAGCACTTGAATAAACTAGCACATCAGCATTCGATAAATTTTTGCTATCATGTCCTTTAAAAATTTTTGCACCTTTGTTTTTTAAGTTTTGAATAACTTTTGAATCATTTATATCTGATCCAGATATTTTGAATCCTTGATTCAATAATAACTCAGCAATACCACTCATACCTATACCACCAATACCTACAAAATGCAATTTTTTTACATGTCTAAACATTATACTTGAGCTATATCTAAAATTTCGTTTACAATATTTTTTGTAGCATTTGGTTTTGCTATTTGAAGTGCATTATTGCGCATTTTTAATAATGTATCTTTATCATTAATTAAATCGAGAACTGTTTTTCCAAGTACATTTTTATCAAGACTATTTTGATTAATCATAATTGCAGCACCTGCCTCCACAACTGTCATAGCATTTTTCGTCTGATGGTCCGCGGTAGCGGTAGGAAGGGGGAGGAGGATGCTAGGCATACCGCAGACCAATAACTCAGACAAAGTCAACGCGCCAGCTCTTGAAATAACAAGGTCGCTGATTGCGTATGCAAGATTCATTTCTTTTATATAAGGTCTAATTTTTATTATGCTACTTTCTAGATGTTTTAACTCATTATAATTCTTTTCACCTGTTTGCCAAATAAGTTGGATATTGTTATCTTCGAAAATATTTAATGTTAACTGTATAGCTCTATTAAGAGGAACAGAACCTTGACTCCCACCAAATAAAAATACAGTTTGCAAAGAATGATTTAATTGAAAAACATCGTACCCAATCTTTTTAGATCCTTTATCAATCTCATCACGTATTGGGTTCCCTGTTACATTAATTTTAGTATTTATATATGACTTAGAGCTATCTGTGCCAGCAAATACTGCTCTTGCTTTTTTAGAAAACATTCTTGTTGTTAATCCAGGATATGAATTTTGTTCTTGAATCATTGTAGGTATATTTCTATCTATTCCAATCTTTACAGGTATAGCGCTAGCATATCCACCTGTGCCAATAATTACCTTAGGATCCATTTTGTCAAATAAAGATTTGATTTTTCGTATAGATAATGGTATTCGAACAAATAAAGACAAATTTTTTATAATACTATTTATAGATAATGATCTTTGATATCCACTAATTGGTATAAGCGTATGTGACAGTTTTTTATTTGGAAGTATATTTGACTCAATGCCAAACTCTGATCCAATATAGTGTACTTTAACATTATCAGTGCATTTCATAATTTCTTCACCAATTGCTAATGCAGGGTAAAGATGTCCTCCTGTTCCTCCTCCGGCAATCATTATACAAATTTCCTCATCCATATACCCGCGGACTCCATCCACTTGTGTGTATCAAAGACCTTTTTGCCTGACTTATATTAAGTAATATGCCCATGCTAACAAGATTAATCAACAGACCGGAACCACCATAACTAATAAATGGCATTGGCAATCCAGTAGTAGGGACTACACCAGTTACAACTGCTGCATTTATAAATCCATAAAGTATAAAATTAAAACTGATACCTATTGCAAGAAGAATACCGAAAGTATCCGTACTTTCCTTTGCTATTTTTATTCCTCTTTGGAAAATAAATACAAAAGTAGATAAGATAAATATTGTGCCTATTAGACCAAGCTCCTCGCCAATTATGGCAAAAATAAAATCTGTATGAGGAGTTGGTAGAAATAAGTTTTTTCCCATACTATTTCCTAATCCTAATCCTAGAAAACCTCCATTACCTAGGCTAATTAATGATTGTTTTATCTGGTATGATTCTTGAACTCCAGCAGATTCTCCATAAAAAAAAGTTAAAACTCTTTGCATTCTATAGGGTTTCATTAACATAATTGGAATAAGAACCATTAAAGAAACAGCGCCGGTTGCAGTTAAATGAGAGATTTTAGCTCCACATATGAATAACATCATAAAACCAATTAACCCGATCATAGCTGCAGTACTAAAATCAGGCTGAATAACTATCAATCCCATTGTAATAGCAAGCACACCTATTAGTGTGGAAAAACCATTATAAAAATCCTTTATTTTTTCTCTATAGCGATCTATATATGCTGCTAAATATATAATAACGGATAGTCTTGCTATATCTGAGGTTTGAATAGAGAATCCTCCTATATACAACCATCTTGCTGGTGCATTATTTCCTTGAATCCAATAACTTATTTTGGTGCAAAAAAGTAGAATAATTGAAAATATTAGGAAGTATTTTGAAAAATCTTTTAAATAACGGTAATCGAACATCATCACAATGAACATAAAAAAGATTCCTATTAATAGTCTTTTTAGGTGAGCTTGAAGATAAATAGTTGCTGTTGCTCTTTGGGATTGATCCAATGAAATTGAGTTACTTGCACTAAATAACATAATTGTTCCAATTATGCAAAGGAGCACAACTCCACTTAACAAATAATGATCATATTTTTTAGTTATCACATCAATGTATTTCATTCACTTATTTCCATAGTATTCACTAAGTCTTTAAAATAATCACCACGATGTTCAAAATTGTCAAACTGATCAAAACTCGCACAACCTGGAGACAATAAAATTATATCTCCAGGTTGGCTGTAGTTTTGGGCAAGACGGAGGGCTTCTTTAAGATCCATTGCCGAGGTAGATCTTACCGCATCCCTTATTGCTAAGAGTATTAACTCCTTAGCTTGCCCGAACGCGATCACTGTTTTGAGGTACTTGTGGGTATGAGGAAGGAGTGATCGAAAATCACTACCCTTATCCAGGCCTCCTAAGAGTAGGATAATAGGTTGTGAGAAGCTTTGTAATGCTACATTTACTGCATCTAAGTTTGTAGCCTTAGAATCATTGATGTATGTAATGTTATTTATTTCAGCTACTTTTTCTAATCTATGTGGCACACCTGAAAAAGAAGATAAAACTGTAGATATTTTATTATTTGGAATTCCAATTATGTTAGCTGCTGTAGCAGCTGCTAATGCATTAGATAAATTGTGTTTACCAGGCAAAGATATATCTTCCATCTGAATAAGGGTGGCGTGCTCTTGAGTATAAATTTTTGTACGATTTGGTTGAAAAATCGCCTCCGGATGATAATTTAATCCGAAGGCGACTTTTCTAGAGGTGGACTCCGCAATTTCCTCTACCAATATATCGTCATCTACATTATATACAATAAAATCTTCCTTTGTTTGATTTGACCACATATTCATTTTTGCTGCAATATATTCTTTCATAGATGAATATCTGTTTAAGTGATCTGGAGTTATATTTAAAAAAATTGAAATAAAAGGTTTGAAGTGAATAATAAATTCCATTTGGAAGCTAGAAATTTCTAGAACCCAAACCCTTTTTGGATCTGGGTTATTTAAATCATTTAGAACCATATCTGAGAAGGGGACACCTACATTACCCGCTAAAAGTCCATGAATTTCATCTGTTTGTACCATTTTTTCTAAAATATGAGCAGTTGTAGTTTTTCCATTGCTACCAGTAATAGCTATAATTGGTGAATCTGTGTACCAACTAGCAAACTCTATTTCGCTAATAATTGGTATTCTCTTTTCTTTAGCTCTAATAATCAATTCGGAATCTTGCGGAATACCTGGAGATACAATCCACAGATCCGCCTCATATATTTGCTCACTATGATTTCCTAATTCCCCATTTATGTTCAATTCTTTTAATTTATTTAATGAATTGATTAATTCTTTTGTCTCATTATTATCACTAACAAATACATGGGCTTCGTTGTAGGCAGCTAACTTCGCTGCCGCTACACCACTAAGAGCAAGACCGAGAATTACAACTTTTTTCCCTTTTATATTTATTTTATCTCGATCTTTAACTATCATTATCTAATCTTAAACGTTGTTAGTGAAAAAAGAGCCAAGAGTATACCTATGATCCAAAAACGAATGACTACACGAGACTCTGGCCAACCTTTTAATTCAAAATGATGATGTATTGGCGCCATTTTGAAGAATCTTTCTCCTTTTCCAAATCGGTATTTTGTCCATCGGAAATAACTTACTTGAATCATGACGCTAATAGCTTCCCATACAAAAACTCCACCAATAATTGCTAATAAGAGTTCTTTTTTTAATAATACCGCTAGCGTACCTAGTGCTGCTCCAGTAGATAATGAACCAATATCGCCCATAAAAACCTCTGCTGGACTTGCATTGAACCATAAATATCCTATACATGCACCTGTAATTGCTGCTGTGAATACGGTTAGTTCACCTGCACCAGGTAAATACAATATGTTCAAGTAACTTGAAAAATCAACTCTTCCACTTATATAAGCAATTGCTGAAAAAACAGAAAATGAGATAGCTAATAATCCAGCAGCTAGACCATCTAAGCCATCTGTTAGGTTAACTGCATTTGATGCGCCTGTAATTACAAGAATAATTATTAATGGGTAAAATAATCCAAAGTCTATTTCATAATTCTTTAAAAAAGGGATGCTTGAAGAAGAAGTTATTCCTTGATACTCTGGAGCATTATAGATCCACAAACTTATAATGATACCAAGAGTTATTTGCCCAATTAATTTATATTTTGCAATTAAACCTTTTTCGAATTTTTTAATAACTTTTAAATAATCATCTAAAAACCCTATAACTCCCATCCAGATCAGTGATAACAAAATTATTTGGATAAATGTATTTGATAAATCTGCAAATAGAAGGGTTGGGAGGATCACAGATCCTAAAATTATGATCCCCCCCATAGTTGGCGTGCCCTTCTTCACGAGGTGTGATTCGGGTCCGGATGAGCGTATTTCTTCACCAATTTGATGAAAACGCAGTTTGTGGATAATCCATGGCCCGATGAGGAAACTTATAAATAGCGCAAGGATTGCAGCAGATGCCGAGCGAAACGTGATATATTGAAAAATATTCAAAGGAGAGTAATAAGTTTTAAGTGGAAGTAGAAGTTCGTATAGCATTATTTCATTAATGTTTCTATAATTGTTTCCATTGCCATTCCTCTTGATCCTTTTACCAAAATTTTGTCACCATCTGTTATTTCAGTTTTTAATTCTTTGATTAGATCCTCTTTAGTCTCAAAATGCATGTTTTTTGGACCATTAGTTATGGACTTATGTGTTGCAAGAGTTTCAGTTCCAACTGTAAATACATAATCAAGATTTGATTCAATACATTTTTGTCCAACTTTTATATGTTGATTTTTAGACTCGTCACCAAGTTCGAACATGTCTCCAAAAATTAATATTCTTCTGCCATTTCCAGAAAATCCTGTTAAATAATCTATTGCAGCAATAGTTGACTCAACGTTTGCATTATAAGTATCATCAATAAATGTCATATTTTTAGATTTTTTTATTTCGCATCTACCTGGAGGAGGTTGAAAGGTTGATATTCTATCTCTAAAGAGATCCCAAGAAATATTTAAAGTATCAGCTATAGCTGCACAAGCAATGATGTTTTTGGCAAATGAAAAATTACTTGATCCTGTAAAAATATCTTCTGTAGAGATTGTCAAAGATAGCGTCCCATCATCTTCAGTATGAATATCTGCTGGATAGTCACAATCAGGCGTTATTCCAAATGTTATTGAATTTTTTGGAAGATTCATTTTTGAAATATGTGGATCTGTTAAATTTACAAATCCAATTCCTTTATTGCTCATAGCTCTAAACAAAGCAGCTTTTGTGTGAGCAACTTCATTTATCGATCCAAATCCTTCAAGATGAGCAGGAGCTATATTGGTAATTAAACCATGAGTTGGGTTTGCAATACTACATAAAGCACCAATATCACCTGGTTGATTAGCCCCCATTTCTAAAATACTTATTGTATGCGCTTGCATCATTTGAAATAGAGTAAGTGGTAGTCCAATTGAAGTATTATAATTTCCTTCAGTTGCATGTACAGCAAATTGAGCATTTAAAACATGACGTAATAATTCCTTAGTAGATGTTTTTCCATTAGATCCTGTTATTGCTATTACTGGTATGTCAAATTGATTTCGCCAAAATGATGCAACTGCGCTAATAGCTTCTATTGTATTATTCACTAAAACTGTATAAGCATCAGTCTTAATATGTTCTTGAGCCAAGACCACTTTTGCTCCATTTTCAACTGCATTATCAATGAAATCATGACCGTCAACTTTCTCACCACAAATAGCAATATATAAATCCCCAGATCGACATTCTCTACTATCAGTAGAAATACCCCCAACAATCGGTATAGTATGGCCTGTTACTGTCCGAAAAACAACTTCAAATTGAGTAGGGTCTGGTAAACTAATCCTCACGTACAATACTCACTTATTATCTTTATATCTGAGTATGGAATAAATTTTCCTTCAATTTCTTGATACTCTTCACGCCCTTTCCCCAAAACAATAACTATATCATTATTTAATGCCATATTCAACGCAGCTCTTAATCCTGCCTCTCTATCAACAAATAAATCAAAACGATTATTTTTAAAACCACTAATAATTTCTTTATTTATTTCAGAAATTTTCTCATTTCTAGGATTGTCAGGCGTAATAAAACTATGCGTTGCATATTTTTCAGCAATAGTTCCCATTTGAGATCTTTTAAGTGTATCTCTATTACCACCACATCCAAAAACAATGTAAATGTTTGCTTTTGAATCGATCATTAATTCTTTTATGGTGCTAAGAACTTTTTCATATGCATCAGGGGTATGCGCATAATCAACTATTGCCATGGCACCAGAACGAATAGAAAAGGTTTCCATGCGACCAGGAACTGACTTACATAAGCTAATTCCATTTTCTATAGCACTTTTTTCAATACCCATTGCATTTCCTGTAGCTGTGGCGCAAAGGATATTTTCTGCATTAAATGAACCGATCATTGAAGATTTAATATTATAAGTTTTATCTTCAGCTTTTATTATACCTTCAATACCCTCTAGAGAAATTTTATAATCCAAAAATGATATATCAGCTTGTGAAAACATCGAGGTATTAATCACTGGAGCGGTAGATCTCGAAGCCATAGATTTACCATATTCATTATCAATATTTATTATTGCAGCACTTGAATTAGGATAAGACGTAAATAATTTAACTTTTGCTTCAAAATAATTATTTATAGTTCCATGGTAATCTAAATGCTCAGGGTAAAGATTAGTAAAGACTGTGAAATTGAAGTCAATGTCATGTATTCGATACTGATCTAAAGCGTGAGAGCTTGCCTCCATTACGATATGAGTAAACCCATCATCACATAGATTATTTAAACTTTGATGAAGGGTTATGGAATCGGGAGTAGTCAACCCTTTTTCGCTTGAGTTTCCTTCTGCAATAAATCCTAATGTACCTATTTGAGCTGTTTTGTTTCCTGCAGATTGAAGTATAGATGTTAATAATGATGCTGTTGTTGTTTTGCCATTAGTACCTGTTATCCCAACTACATTCATTCTTTTTGTTGGGTGATTATAAAATTCTGCAGCTATTTGCGATACTTTCTTTCGAGTATTTTTTACTTTTATTAATGGTATTGCTAGCTTTTCAGTATAGTCTTTATGAGCAACTACAGCTGCAGCGCCATTTTGAATAGCTTCTGATATAAAATCATGCCCATCAAAGTTGCTGCCTTTAATAGCTATATATAGTTGTCCAGGGCTAATATTCACTGAATTAGTGGATATACCTGATATGGGAATATTTGGAATATCTGTATCTTTAATTATTTCTTTCAATATTTGGTTTAAATTGTTTTTCATTGCAATCCTATAATACATGTCGATCCTTCGATAATATCAGCTCCCGGCTTTGGGCTTTGCCATGCCACTTGCCCAGACCCACTAAATTTTATTTTATACCCCATCTCACGCAATATGACTTTTGCCTGTAATAAACTCATACCCCTAACATCGGGCATAGAATTACTATATTGATCCGTATTTACATATACTGCTTTTGTAAAAATTGGTTTAATAGGAAAATTATTTGGCTCAAAAACATCATCTACCAACATCGATGGTTTCTGCTTATGATATTTATCTTTTAATATTTGAATTGAATCATCCATATTTATGATTCTTTTCACTACTCGACGAAATACTGGAGCTGCCCCAATGCCGCCCCAATGAAAACCATATTTTGGTTCATTTATTACAACTACTCCAACAATCTGAGGATTATCGGAAGGAAAGAATCCGGCAAAATTTGATATATATTTTGTTTTTGAATATTCGCCATCAATAAACTTTTCAGCAGTTCCGGTTTTACCAGCAATTGACCACCCTGGAAGATGTGCGCTTGTACCTGTACCTGTCTCTACAACCCTTGTAAGCATTTTCGTTAGTTCTTTCATTACTTTTGGCTTAGATACTTTTCTTAAAACCTCAGGCGATTCTTTATAAATTGATTTTCCATTACTATCTATAATTTGTTTAACAAGTAAAGGTTTCATTAAAAATCCACCATTTGCAATTGCTGCATAAGCCATGGCTAATTGCAATGTCGTTACAGCAATTTCCTGCCCCATGGATACCGAAGCGATAGAAAAGCCGCTCCATTTTGTTAAATGACGTAATGTTCCTGGAGACTCTCCTGAAAAACTAATATTTGTAGGCATACCAAATCCAAAATCCCTACATGCTCTATATAGTTTTTTTGTTCCAATTCGTTCAGCAATCTTTATAATTCCAACATTGCTAGAATTTTCTATGATTTGCGGAAAAGTTAATAATCCATAATCTTCATGATCATTTACAATTTCTCCAGCGAAAGTAAATTGACCATTTTCACAAAAAAATTCTTCATTTAAATCAACTAATTGATGTTTTAAAGCTGCAGCAGCAGCAACAAATTTGAATGTTGATCCTGGTTCAAATTGGTCAGTTAATACTCTGTTTTTATGATACTCCATTGAGTATTTAGATGGGTAGTTGGAATCAAAATCAGGTAATGAAGCCATCGCCAATATCTCACCAGTTTGAGGATTAATCAATATCCCCATACCAGATTGTGCTTCTGTTTCATTAATTCTTCGATACAGCTCTTCTTGTAAAACAACTTGATAGTCAAGATCGATAGTAAGTTGAATATTATTCCCATCTACTGGCGCTTTTGAAGGCAATCTATTATTTGGCAGGGAATTTCCTTTTCCACTTAATTGACGCACAACCCAACCTGGCGTTCCAGTTAAATACTCATTGAATTGTTTTTCTATTCCTGTAAGACCTAAATTATCTGGATCAGTGTATCCAATTAATTGTGCAGCGATATTTCCATTTGGATAAAAGCGGTGTGAATCTCTTTCAACAATCAATCCTTCTGGTAAATCATCCAGTATTGATTTGGACTCTTCCTTACTAAGATTTCTTTCTAAATAAGTAAAATTTTTATTTTTATTTAATTTTTCATTGTAGTATTTAGCTGTTCGTCCAAAATGATCACTCAGCTTATTTGCAAGATTTTTTGAGTTGCTAATCTTGGTGGGGTAGGTTGCAAAAGAGTATTTTATTATATTTCTGGATAGAGGTTTGCTATTTTTGTCATAAATATTTCCTCTTACAGCAGGAATGGGGATTTGGGCTTGCGCTTGTTTAAAACCAAGCTCTCTATATTTTGCCGCATTAATAACTTGTACTTGGAATAGCCTGATTGATAATCCTATCCAAGAAAATAGAATCAAAGATATTACCACTAATGTTCTTGAGCGAAACTTTAGATAGTTTTTTGTCATCTGCTAAATGCCAAATTATTTGGATTAATATAGACAGAGATAGTTTCTGGTGTTGCAAAAACCATCCCAAGTTCTTTTCTCGCCTTATCTGTTACACGGTCAACACGGCCAAGATAAGCAATATCGTCCTGTAAATCTTTAATGCTATTATTTAGTTCTTCTCTCGTAGCTTTTTGGAGTTCAATTGCAATCAGAGTTTCATCAATTTCAGTATAAACCCATAAGTAAGATATAAGCCCTACTATTGATGCAATAGCAATACCAAAAAACGATAAAGTTTGTATGAATTCTTTTTGTTTTCTTGCATTTCTTTTTGAATACTTCCTCATATTTATATTTTCCTTGCTACTCTTAACTTTGCGCTTTTAGATCTTTTATTTTTTATTACTTCTACATCTGTTGGCCGTATGGGTTTCTTTGTTAGAATTTTTAATAAACTTGTATCTGACAGTTTTCTATATTGATGCTTGACTAATCTATCCTCGAGAGAATGGTAGCTTATAATTGCAATTTTTCCGTTTGGAGATAAATAGTCAATAAACTTTAATAGAAAATCCTGTAGAATCTCCAATTCATTATTTACAATTATTCTTAAAGCTTGAAAAATTCGAGCAAATATTCGATCTCTATTTTTTGGAGGGGTGCATCTTCGAATAGCTTCACATAAATGACTTACTTTATTCATCTCTTTCATTTCTTTAATTGATCGCGCGATTCGATAAGAAAATCGTTCTTCTCCATAGCTTTGGAAGATATTTGTTAATTTTTCAATACTATTATTTTCAATAATATCACTTGCTTTAATTTTAGAAGTAGAGTCAAATCTCATATCTAGATTGCCTTCAAAGCGATATGAAAACCCTCTTTGGTTATTTTCAAGTTGATTAGAAGATAGGCCAAGATCTAGCAAGATACCGTTGACACAAGAGATTCCCTCTTTAGATAATATAGTATCAAGCTTATTGTAAGATGCGTGATGTAAAGTAAGTAGGGAGGAAGACCTAGAAAAATTGTTACTACACATTTTTAAAGCTTCTTCATCCCGATCAATGCCTATTAGCTTACCGTTCTTTTCTAGATTGCTGAGGATTAGTTTGGCGTGCCCTCCAGGACCAATGGTCCCATCTATGTAAAACCCATCTGGCTCTATTTCCAAATAGGATAAAATTTCGTTGGTCATTACAGGAATATGATTTGATAGAAAATCCTGCATCGAACCTTTGTTCATTAAATAATGATTTTTTCTGCAAGCTCATCATAAGCATTGTTATCAATTTTCATATTTTTCTTATCTATTTCTTTTAGTTTATCTGGATTCCAGATTTCTATTTTATTTACCATTCCAATAATTAATGTTTTTTTCTTTAAATGAGAGTAGTTGATTAAGTTTGATGTTAATTGTATTCGTCCTTGTTTATCGTAACTAGTGGCTGAAGCATAGCGAACTGTATTCCTTATGAATGTTCTATTTATTGCTGACAATGAAGATAAATTTTTCAAATTATTTTCTATATTTTTCCAGACTATTGCTGGGTAAACCCAGATACAAGGATCCATTCCTTTTGTAATAACAAACATTTCTTCATTATCCGCAGATAATGCTTTACGAAACTTTGCTGGAATATTGACACGACCTTTACTATCAACCGTATAAGAATATTCCCCAGTAAATGTATTTAAATTTGTAGTCATAACTATTTAAATATAAGGGATATTTACCCACAACTACCCACAATATATTTAGTTTGAATATATATGTCAATATATTTTTGTCTGATAATTTTAGAAAAGATCTTAAATATTAAGAGGGATTAACTATCTTTTATAGATAGTGGGTAATAATGTGTAAAAATTAGTTTTGAGGAATAAAATGCTGAATAGTAATTGTCCTATTAGCTCCATTTAAATTGATTTTTGCTGGGTGGTCTGTTGATTCGAGATAGGGAATTAATTGACCATTCCAAAAAATGTCTATATTTTTAGAAGGATTAATTAACAACTCAAACCTTTTAACAAATGAAAAATTATCTTGCTTAGACTTATTCAAAATACTTTCAATAGGAAGAGTTGAATCGGTCTCTGTCCTTATCCAAACATCATTCTTTCTTGATATTATCTTCACCATATAAGGAGGGTCAACATCTAAAGATCCACTATTTGTTTTATCTATAATAAAATCATTTATTAATTCAAAATCTGTTACTGGATTTAAGTTGGATGATTTGCTGATATTTTCATTTGATGATAAATTTTTATCATTATTAACAATTTTCTTAATTATATATATACTAAATAGTAATAATAAAATCATTGAAAATCCTTTAAGCCAATCAGACTTTTTCTGATATGGATTTTTTGAGGATTCAATTTTATTAGATTCAGTAATATCTTCATTTGTATCTTTTTTTGGCAATGGCCCTTTATTAGGCTTCTTTTCATTATTAATTAATTCATCTAACTGGTGTAGAGCATCAAGAGGATCAGCACCTATTTCAACACAATATGCTTTAAGAAATAATCGAATATACGTACTAGGCAATACTTCAAAATTTCCACTTTCAATTGCTTTCAAATATTTTAAATCTATTTTTGTGCGCTTTTCAATTGCTTGTAGTTCAATTTTACGCTCACGTCTTAAAGATTTAAGATTTTTATGTAGTTCACTCATAACAAAGATATTTTGATGTGGAAATTAAACGTCATTGATTATATGCAAAACTAAATTATCTTAATTTATTTATTTCTTGCCAAAACCTAGATAATGGGAAGCCCATAACATTATAAAAACATCCATCAATTTTATTTACACAAACTGCAAACCAGTCTTGTATGCCATAGCTTCCAGCTTTATCATAAGGTTTATAAGTGTCTATATAGTAGGATATATAACTTTTACTTAAATTATTAAATGTAACCTTTGTAGACTCATAGAAAGTTATATTTATATCATTGTCTATATATTGAATAGATACTCCTGTAATCACTTTATGAGTTTTTCCAGATAACATGGTAAGCATATCATAGCTGTCTTTTTCATTTTTTGGTTTCCCAAGTATCTTTTTATCATATGCTACTATAGTATCTGCACCAACAACTAGTTGGTTAGGGTATTTATAAGCAACTTTTTTAGCTTTTTCGGATGCAAAATATTTAGCAAGATTAATTGGAGATAAATTCAAATCAATAGATTCATCTATTCCACTAATCTCTACAGTAAAATCAACCCCAATTTGTTCTAATAACTGTTTTCTTCTTGGGGAAGCAGAGGCCAAGATAATATTTTTAAATGGAAACATCAGGTTTATTGGTATTTTGCTATTTTACCAATCCTTGATACTGTGTTACCATTTTTCAATGCTTTAAGAGTATAAAGATAAACTCCATTAGCAATATTATCACCATATTTATCTTTACCATCCCAATTGATAAAATTGTAACCAGCTTCATAAAATTCTTTATCAATATTTCTAATTTTTCTCCCTCCTAAAGTATAGATATTTATTTCAATTTCAGCAGATTCATTAATTTCAAAACTAAATTGAGTATTATTAGAAAAAGGATTTGGATAATTATAAACATTAAACAATGTTAAACCCTTAATATCTGAAATAATTAGTTTGATAGATTTTTGAGATTGATTATTTGCATTATCCCAAGCTTTAACTTCATAATGTAAATTTTGGTTACTTAAATCATTTATAAATATTCTTCCAGTTGTAATGCTATTTTTATCATAAGTAAATAAATGAGTTATATCCTTTTCATTTTCATTATTTAAATCTTTCAATAAAATTTCATGACCGACTTCACCAGTTAGGTTGATTCCTATTGGGTCTGATATACGCAAATATATTGGTTCTCCATTTGCTAAATGGTCACTAGTTCTCAATTGAATGCCATTTTCTTTTTCAAATGAAATTATAGGTCCAGAAAAGTCCTGAACTGAGTTTCCACCTTTTAACATTATATTTTGTAAAGAACCAATTGCTTCCATGGATGGATTACCATCTATTATTATATACATATTTATATTTCCAGGATCATTAGAATAAGATATATCCTTAGGAACTCTCATTAAAGCGCTTAAGTCTCTACCATTGAAAGAAAATTGACCTTTGAATAATGTATTTCCCGGTAAACTATAGCTTAATTCTTGTGTTGTAGAATTTATTGAGTATTGTCTAGTAACATTTCTATCTGCATCATTTAAAACAAGAAATCCAAATCCAGAACCATTAATATTTATTTCTTGATTTGCATTTATTCTTGCAGTATCTAAAGTTCTTAAAGTATCAGGGTTGACATTAACAATGTCTAAACTATATTGGGGTAAGGCAAGTTTCATAGCAGGGTCTCCAAATAATTGAAAAAGTTCACCGCTTGTTGACCCATTTTTTACAGATTGTAGTATAATTCCGATAGGTTCATCTGTTATAGAACCATTTCTAAAAATTGATTTAAAAATCTCTCTTGTGAAATAAGCGTTACTACTTACTGAAATTAATCTTGTTGTAGATATTATTGCACTTGCTCCATTATTTTGCATCCGCATAATATCTTCTGAAAAGGCTTCAGATTCAATTTCATCAAAATGGCCCCATGAACATGTCCCAGCTATCCAAACTGGAAGCATTCCATTCGTATTAATATTATTCAAGTCATCATCTTGATATAATAATCTTTCTTGCGCCCATTGATGCGCAGATCCGTGACCTATATAGTTAATTATTGAAGTACCTTCATAAAGAATATTTAATAGTTCTTCAGTGGCGTCAGGTTTAATTACTCCATAAAGAGATGAATTACTTACTTCAGGATATTCCATCATATATAGTTTGCGAATTTCAATACCTTGCCCGATAATATCTGAAATGTCTTCTGAGTTTTGTGTATGACTTTTTCCAGTTGCTATTGATCCATGGGTAGGTTCTGGTCTTGCTGCATCATCTGCTACAAGAGTAATTCGTTGTCTCCACATTCCATATTTCGGATTATTCTCATATTCTATAATTTTTTCTACAAAAGCAATAACATCATCTATTGATTTTGCTGGGAATCGACCAATTGCTAGATCAGGAATTAACCCATTGTACGCAGCTAATCGATCATCAGTAGCTCTATGGTTATTGCTATAACCAATTTGAATTGTTGGTACTTTGATATCAGATTGTTGAGTAATATTTCGATAATCATAATCAGCATCACCCATTAATAGAACCGTATATGGTTTAGGTTCTTGCCAATATTCTTGTGTCCATTGTATAAAATCTCTTATTGCAACTGGATCCTTATTTCCACCAGAGAATTCATTATAAATTTGTTCTAAAGGAATGTATTCACAATTTCCCCGATGAGATACTAAAGAAGCAGATGCCTCAGAAAATTCTAAAGGACCAATAATTAAATGATCCACACCAGATCTAGTGGTTCTATAGCTATTGAATGAAATATTTTCAACCAGGTTTAATTCATTTATAGTATTTAGCGTAGATAGTGAGAAAACACTATATCGCGCTAGCGTATCTTCAGGTAATTCAACATCAAAATAGATATCAGAATTATCTAATTCTTGTAGAATATTTTTTGGGGATGAAATATTAGTTATATCCCAAATGAATATTTCAGATTGGGTTTCAAATCTAAATCTAATAGAATTACTATGGATAGGTGAAAAATATTCATAAGGCATATTTTGATCATTAAGATTTCTACCATATTTTCCAAAAATATAGTCAAAATTTGGTTGGGAATAATTGTTATTAGATTCATTATTTAGAATAAATAAGTTTATTCCATTATTTAATTTATTTCCTGAGAAATTAAATGTTGCATTAGCTTTTACCAACCCAACCCAAGATTTTGATGTAAGTAAATCATTTTGTGTTTGATGATAGATTTTAACCAAATGGTTAGGATTGCCTTGCGTTTCAATCGATGATGAATTACCCAAAAATCCTAATATGGTATTAACATCAATTGTTGAATTTGGTGATTCTATTGAAGTTATTACAGTGTATGAACCTCCATTTGGAATAGCAGCACCAGCCCATGAGAGTCCACCTGCGAATGGATTAATTAAATCATTCTCTTCATAAAAAGTTGAAATACCATAATTCAGAGTCAGATTAGAATTAGTTGAAGATTCAAATGAATCTATTCTTTTCCCAAGATTTAAATTGTTATCCGGAATAAAAAGCCAATATTTGTTCTCATTAAAATAAAGATTTTTTTGATGAGTAATATCTAAGCCTTTATTATTTACCCCACTAACACCTCTACCATAAAAAATAATTTGATCGTTGTCGTCAAGTTTACCATCTTCTTCACCTATAAAATAAATACTTGTCTCAACTAAATTCTCATTAATTGGTTTGTAGATTACTGATTCAACTATAGTGTTACTGCGATCTCTACCAAGGCTAGAATTTGTATATAATTTAAAACTTCTTGGATCATGATTTGATATTGCTAATCCGCTATTGATTATTACAGATCCTGGAATAGCATACATGCCATCTTCAGAGATATTGAATTGCGCCCATTGTCCATTATCATAAAAAGTTTTATGACTTTTTATTTTATTGATAGGTTGAATCCAATTTTTTGCTACAGGCCAATTTATTACACGATGATTTAATATTCTTTTTTCATTTAATCTTGGAGATTTGTTAAATGAATTAATTGTATTAAATAAACAAGTAATTCTAATATTTTTAAAATAATCAAATCTATTTTTTTTAGGATCTATTTGTAAAGTTGCTACATTCAAGTTCTGCAAACGTTGAATATTAATCCATTGGATACCAGTAAATTCTGATGTTTTCCAGTTTTCGGATATTTTAGCATTATTACCATATTCAATTACAAGTTCTGGATATTCATTATTTGGTATACCAATAACTATTGATATTGGTTTCAGATTATCTTCTGAGATAAGATTTACATTAAAATCTAGAATTAATTTTTGTTCATCGGATTGGATAATTGAATAATCAATCTGTCCAAATATATTTGTGATTAATAGTAGTGGAAAAAATCTATAAATAAATTTCATGGCTATCAGAATTTAGATATTTTGAACCTATAGAGTTTGAATTATGACGTTTTAATAATGAATTTAATATTAGATTTGATACGATAATTTAGCACTTCAGTTCCAATTTGTTAAAAAAGCTTATGAATAAATATGTTTGATTTTGATTTAATAAAAGATTTATATGAAAATTTGTCAGAGCGTGTAGATTTTGCAAAGTCTATTTTGAAAAGACCATTAACATACTCTGAGAAAATTTTATATAGCCACTTATTTGAAAACAACTTTGATAGTGAATATATCAGATCTAAATCATATGTAGAATTTTCTCCTGATCGGGTTGCAATGCAGGACGCAACAGCTCAAATGGCATTATTACAATTTATGATGGCTGGAAAAAGCAAAGTAGCAAAACCAACAACAGTTCACTGTGATCATCTTATTCAAGCAAAGGTGGATGCAAAAAAAGATTTATCTGTTGCTTTGGATTCTAATGGTGAAGTGTATGACTTTCTAGAATCAGTATCTAATAAATATGGAATTGGTTTCTGGAAGCCTGGCGCTGGAATAATCCATCAGGTTATTCTTGAAAACTATGCATTCCCTGGAGGGATGATGATTGGAACAGATAGTCATACTGTAAATGCCGGTGGTCTTGGAATGGTTGCTATTGGTGTAGGGGGAGCAGATGCTGTGGATGTTATGGCGGGTATGCCTTGGGAATTATTATTCCCTAAATTAATTGGAATTAAGCTAATTGGTGAGTTGAATGGATGGGCTTCTTCAAAAGATATTATATTAAAAGTAGCAGGATTATTATCGGTAAAAGGAGGGACTGGTGCAATAGTAGAATATTTTGGTCCAGGAGCGAAGAGGCTATCTTGTACTGGAAAAGGAACGATATGTAATATGGGTGCAGAAATAGGTGCAACAACATCTATTTTTGGATATGATGAAAATATGGCTAAATATCTTCATTCAACAGGACGCTCTCAAGTTGCTGAACTAGCAGATAAATTTAAAAATTATCTACAAGCTGACAATGAAGTGTATGCTGATCCAGAATTATTCTTTGATCAAGTAATTGAAATTGATTTATCTGAATTGGAACCTCATTTAAATGGCCCATTTACACCTGATAAAGCTACGCCAATATCAGAAATGGCTAACGAAGCAAAGAAAAATGATTGGCCAACAAAAATTGAAGTTAGTCTTATTGGATCATGTACAAACTCATCTTATGAAGATATATCCCGCTCAGCTAGCATAGCTAAGCAAGCAATAGATAAGAATTTGATTGTTAAAAGTGATTTTACTATAACACCTGGAAGTGAACAGGTTAGATATACTGTCAATAGAGATGGCTTATTAGAAGTATTTGAAAAAATCGGGGGAATTGTTTTGGCTAATGCATGTGGACCCTGCATAGGGCAATGGGATAGACATACAAATGATCCAGATAAAAAAAATACGATAGTTACATCGTTTAATAGAAACTTTGCTAAAAGAAACGATGGCAATCCAAACACATATGCTTTTGTAGGCTCCCCAGAGTTGGTAACTGCTCTTGCAATTGCAGGAGATCTCTCCTTTAACCCCTTAAAGGATGTATTAATAAATGAGAATTCAGAAAAAGTTATGTTAGATCCACCTGTTGGTTCAGATTTGCCTGTAAATGGTTTTGAAGTAGAAGATTTAGGTTATAAAGCACCAAGTGTAAACGGCCGTTCTAGTGATGTCATTGTAAGTCCTGAATCAAAACGTTTACAGTTGCTTACTCCCTTCCCAAAATGGAAAGGAGAAAATCTTACTGATTTAAAATTATTAATAAAAGCAAAAGGGAAATGTACTACTGACCATATATCTATGGCAGGACCATGGCTAAAATTTCGTGGTCATTTAGATAATATTTCTGATAATATGTTAACTGGAGCAGTTAATTATTTTAATGATAAATCCAATTTAGTAAAAAATCAACTTACTGGAGAATATGGGCCAGTACCTAATGTACAGAGACACTATAAAAAGAATAATGTTATGTCCATTGTAGTAGGTGGTGAAAATTATGGTGAAGGTTCTTCCAGAGAGCATGCTGCTATGGAGCCTAGACATTTAGGAGTTCGTGTTATTCTCGTTAAATCATTTGCAAGAATCCATGAAACGAATCTTAAAAAACAAGGAATGCTGGCTCTTACATTTTCTGATCCTTTAGATTATGATAAAATATTAGAAGACGATTCATTCTCTTTTATTGATCTTGATAAGATTTCACCTGGAAAAAAAATTAGTATTGAGATAAATCATAGAAACTCAAACACTGAAATTATTCACTGTAATCATACTTATAATAATACTCAGATATCATGGTTTAGAGCTGGTTCTGCTCTTAATATGATTAGAGAAAATGAAAAATAATATAGTAAAAGTTTTAATTACTGATCCTTTATCAGACGCTGGTATTTCTGTATTAAAAGATGCAGGTATAAGTATAGTATATAATACTGATGCTAAGAAAAAAGAATTATTTGATATAGTGCCAGAAGTTGATGGATGGATTATACGTAGTGGCTCTCTTATAGATAAAGATTTGATAAATGCTGCTACAAAACTTCAGGTTATTGGCCGCGCTGGAGTTGGTGTTGATAATATCGATATTCCTATAGCAACTGAAAAAGGAATTATTGTCATGAATACACCCGATGTAAATACAGTATCTGCAGCTGAGCATACTATCGGTATTATGTTATCTTTAGCTAGGAATATTTCAATTGGTAGTCAAAGACTTAATGCTGGAAATTGGGATCGTAATAATTTAATTGGAACTGAGCTTCGAAATAAAACAATCGGCATAGTTGGTTTAGGTAAGATTGGTAGAGAAGTGATGAATAGGTGTTTATCATTTAATATGCGAGTAATTGGTTTTGATCCGTATATAAAAGATAATCTATTTAGCCCAGATGATGTTACGTTAACAGACCTAGACACTCTTACAAAAGAATCTGACTTTATAACTTTGCATGTTCCTAAACTTGATTCTACTAATAATCTCTTTGATTTAAAAAGACTTAAGATGATGAAATCAACAGCTATGATTATAAATGTTGCTCGTGGAGGAATTATTAATGAAGAAGATTTATCAATTGCAGTTAAAGAGAGGATAATCTCAGGTGCGGCTATAGATGTTTTTGTTGATGAACCTATCGACACAAATCATCCTTTTATTAATATTGATAATATTCTGATGACTCCCCATCTTGGTGCATCTACAAAAGAGGCTAAAGAAGGTGTATCTGTAACAATTTGTGAATTAGTAAGAGATTATTTATTAAACAATAAGCTTTCAAGTGCATTAAATATTCCAATTAGTGATATGAATATATTGAAGCAAATTCAACCTCATTTATTACTTGCAGAAAAGATGGGCATTATTCAGGGTCAGCTAGCCCAAGAGCCGATTCGAAAAGTGAGAATAAATGTTCAAGGTTCATTTGATGATATTAAACCTATTATGCTAGCATTTATCAAAGGGTTATTAAATGATAGTATACCTGATAGAGTAAATTATATTAATGCTGAGTTTTTAGCCAAAGAAAGAGGAATAATTATTGAATATGGATCAAATAATGAAGAAGGGACTTATACTAATCTTATAAATTCGTGCGTAGAATTAGATAATATAGAAAATATATTAGATGGAAGTGTTTTTGATGGGAATCAATTACGATTGGTGAACATTTTGGGGTATGAAATGGATATAAACCCTGTTGGTAATCTATTATTTGTTAAAAATGAAGATATTCCTGGTGTAATTGGAAAGGTTGGAAGTTTATTAGGTAAAAATAATATAAATATAGGTGCCTATATTTTAAGTAGCGCTACTGAAATGGATGAAGCTTTTGCAGTAATAAGATTAGATACAAAAGTTTCTTCTTCCATTATAAAGTTATTAAAAGAAGTTCCTGAGATTTTATCTGTTCAACAAATAATCTGTTAATCATTGATAGTAGCAAAATATTCTAAAACCAATATTGTTGGTGCTGGGATTGCTGGAATGACAGCCGCGATTAATCTTTCCAAATTTGGTAAGTCTGTAATTATTTATGAAAAAAATAAAAGTATTGGATCTTCAAGAGATGGTGATTATGAAGGTATAGAGAATTGGATTTTTTCGGAAAATCTTACAAACTCTAAAACACTATGTGGTATAGAGTTTAATGGTATTCCTAAATATCCTATTTTTGAATTTTTTGTTCACCTTAATGGTGTAAAACCATTGAAGATTAAATCTTTAGAACCATTTTTTTATTTAGTGAAGAGAGGTCATGACAGCGACTCATTTGATAGTTACTTAGCGGAAGTATGTGACAGTTTAAATGTTAAATTTTTATTTAATAAAACTTATGATATAAATACAGCTGATATCAATGCAACTGGCTCAAATCATGCTGCTGCATATATTCGTGGTGCCCAAATTTTTACTGACCTACCAAATCAAGTACATCTATTACTTGGTAAAGAATTTGCACCAATGGGATATGCTTATTTAATTATAAATGATGGTTTAGGTACTTTAGCAACAGCATTTAAGAAGAGCAATAGAACAAATGATCCATTAAACCCATGTATTGATTATTTCAAAAATCTTGGCTTTGACTTTGAAATTAAAGAAAAATTTGCCAGCAGAGGTAGTTTTAATCTTCCCAAAATTTGGGGAATTAAAAAACCTATAACAATTGGTGAAGCAGGTGGATATCAAGATTATTTATTTGGTTTCGGTATGAGGATGGCGATGTATTCGGGCTTATATGCCGCATATAAACTATCAGGTAAAAATTACCAAGCTAATATTATTAATCATGAATTAAATGTAAAAAGAAGAATTTCATATATTAACAGATTGTTATTTGAAAATTTATCAAATGATAAATTTAAATATTGGGTAAATATATTTGAAAAGAGCAATAAACCTTTAAATATCTTGAGAACTGCCTATGATTGGAATTGGAAAAAAATAATTAAAAGTATTAAACTCACTAATAATTATGCGATACGCTTTTCTTAGAGGGATTCAATTATTTGCAATGATAATTATAATTTCAGGCTTTGTAATAGGTATACGTTTACGTAATATGGATATAGAGTTATCATCTTTAGTTATTGGATCTGGAATTTTTTATATGGCAAATCTTTTTCTTAATAAATCAAACAAATGATTTTTAAAATTAGGGTATTATCATGACCAAGCTATGGAATGATTTAAAACAAAATATGAAGGACTGGAGTTCTGCTGCCGTAGAAAAGGCAGAAGAGGTTAGTAAAATTGCAGTTGCTAAAACTGAAGAATTAACAAAAATAAGTAAAATAAAAATTGAAGTACATCAATTGCAGCGCGAATTATCTACTTTATATGAAGATATCGGCCGTATGGTTACTAAATATGCTAAAGATGAAAATATGGTAAATTTCTCAGGTAACCAGGAATTTTTTAATTTTGTTGAAAAGATTGATAAAATTCAATCAAAAATTGATAATAAAACAGCTCACATAAGAGATATAAAAGAGGAATATAATATATCTGATTCAGATGTTGACCTTGTAATAGAAAAGCCCAATATCGATATACAAAATAGAAAAGAAACAGATATTGGAAATGAAAATATATCCGAATCATATACTGATGAAGATCAAGTATAACTGATTAATATTGAATAATAGACCTGAAATTGGTAATAAGCGTTCCCTAGAATTATATCTCAATGAGATAAAGAATTACGAACCTCTTGAACCTAAAGAGGAGATATCTCTTGCAAGAGATGCAAAAAAAGGTGATTTAAAATCAATAAATAAACTAATAACACATAATTTACGTTTTGTGGTTGCAGTAGCAAAAAATTTTCAAGGACAAGGGCTTCCTTTTGAAGATTTAATAAATGAAGGAAATTTAGGTTTAATGAAGGCAGTGGGTAAATATGATGAAAGTCGAGGATTTAGATTTATTTCTTATGCTGTTTGGTGGATTACCCAAGGAATACGTCAGGCTATTCAAAAAACTGGTAGAGTTATAAGGCTTCCTGCACATGTGAGAGATTCTATGGGTAAATTATATCGAAAATCCATTGAATTAGAACAGCATATTGAAAGAGAGCCCACGGATGATGAACTTTCTGAGATAACAAAAACATCTCCAGGATGGATAAATGACTTAAAACGAATTGGGGCAGAACCTGTCTCTTTAGAAGACTCATTAGGAGATTCTGATACTGCCCTATTACATCTACTGGCTTCTAACGACCCTAGGCCAGAAGCTGCCATAATGAAGAGAAGCCTTGAAAAAGAGATCCTATCTGTTCTTGACACATTGGAGGAAAGAGAAAAATTGATTCTTATATATTATTTTGGTTTTGATGGAAATGAACATAAAAACTTGCAAGAAATTGGAGATGAATTAAAAATATCTAGCGAAAGAGTGCGGCAAATTAAAGATAGAGCATTGCAGAGACTGAGGCATGTAACTCGTTCACAACTATTAAAAATATATATTCATTAAACCTTTGAAATAATTAGACTTTTTATAGTAATATCTTTTAGAATTATAATAACTATTATTAATTTCCTTGGTTATGCTAAATAGACGAAAAAATAAATACTCTAGTATTAATGATTACCGTTACTCCTTTATATCATATAATGATGAAAATGGTAGTCAATGGGATTTCTCTAAAAAACAATTACTATTAGTTGTTTTTCTCTGTGTATCTATTGTTGGAACTGGATTATTTTTTGCAACAGATTATCTTACAAAAATTTTATACCAAACAAAATTAAAAAGTCTAAAGAGAGATTATGGTAAAATTTCACTTACATTATCTAAACTTCAAGAGCAGATGGATTTGTTATCTACTCATGTAGTAAATATTGAAGAAAAAGATCGCGCCCTAAGGACTTATGCGAATATGCCTCAAATAGATAAAGATATTCGAAAATTAGGTGTTGGAGGTATGGAAGTTGTTAAGCCTCTCAAATTAGATTATCAAATTTCAGACCCTTCAGAGAAACTAATAGATTTGGAGATGAATATTGATAACTTAACAAGAAAAGTAAAGTTAGAACTTGCTAGTTATTCAAATATTTACAATAAAGTAATAAAAGAATCTGATCGTTTAAAATCAATCCCATCTATTCGACCTGTAAATGGCGGATATATAAATTCAGGATTTGGTTACCGCAATGACCCTTTTACTAGTAAGCCAAGGTTTCATTATGGACAGGACATTACTGTTCCTTCTGGTACAAATATATATGCACCAGCAGATGGTGTTGTTAAATATGCTGCTAGACAGGGAGGTTTTGGTAAAGTGATTAAATTGGATCATGGATACGGATATAGAACAATTTTTGCGCATTTGTCAAAGTTCTATGTCAAATGGGGGCAGAAAGTAAAACGTGGTGATCTTATTGGGAAATCAGGCAATACAGGAAGATCAGCAGGGCCTCATTTACATTATGAAGTTCATCGTAATGGAGTTCCCCAAAACCCATTGGATTATTTCTTCAGTGGGTATATCAAATAAATTAGATCTATTAACTCAACTCATATAAACTCTGAGTTTCTTAATTAAAAATATATACCATGGGTAAATACTACCTAGAAACTTTTGGCTGCCAAATGAACGTAGCTGATTCCGAAATGATCGAAGGCATACTTCAATCAAGAAAATATTTTCCTATTGATTCAATGGATAGCGCAGATATTATTTTTGTAAATACCTGTGCCATAAGAGAGCATGCTGAAGAAAAGGTACATTCTCGTCTTGGTGTATTTTCACGAATCAAACGTAATAATCCCAATGTAATTATTGGTGTATTGGGTTGTATGGCTCAGCATTTAAAAGAGAGCATCCTTGATTCTAAGCCATATGTAGATATCATTCTTGGACCAGATTCTTATAGAAAACTACCTGAATTAATTGAACGTAAAACGCATAATAAAAATAATATAGTAGATACAAAATTATCAAGATATGAAGTTTATGATAATTTTTTCCCTTCTAGAAAAGATGGAATAAATGCGTGGGTTTCGATTATGCGTGGTTGTGATAAATTTTGCACTTTTTGTATTGTGCCATTTACTAGAGGAAGAGAAAGAAGTAGAAGTATAGATAGTATAGTTGATGAAGTTAAGAAGGCAGTTGATGAAGGATTTGTTGAAATAACATTATTAGGCCAAAATGTGAATTCATATAAATATGAAAAACATACTTTTGATTATTTATTAAAAGAAGTAGCAGATATTTCCGGAGTAAAGAGACTAAGGTATACTTCACCTCACCCTCAAGATATGACAGATAATGTGCTTCATGTTATGGCTCATTATAATAATATTTGTAATTCAGTTCATTTTCCGCTTCAAGCAGGTGCCAATAGAATACTTAAACGTATGAATAGGACATACACTAAGGATCATTTTATTAAACGTGCACATCGAATTAGAGAAATTTTACCAAATTGTGGTTTGAGTACAGATATAATAGTTGGTTTTCCAGGAGAAACTAATGCAGAATTTGAAGAAACATTAGATGTTATGAATGAGGTTAAATTTGATTCAGCTTTCACATTTAAATATTCACCAAGGTCAGGCACAAAAGCCTATGAATATTCTGACCAACTATCAGAAATAGATAAACAAAAAAGATTAGATAAATTAATAAAACTTCAAAAGAGGCATACGATTATAAGAAATAAGAAAATGATAGGTAATATTGAAAAGGTTTTAGTTGAGAAAAATAGCAAAAGATCGATTAAACAATGGGCTGGAAGAACTGACTCAAATAAATGGGTTATTTTTAATAAAGAAAATGCAAAAATCAAGGAAATTGTAGATGTATTGATTAATGATGCTAAAGGGATTAGTTTGCATGGGCATTTAGTTAAAAAGAAAGAAGCAGCATAATGAAACTATTTAAAATTTTTGGCGCACTCTTATTATTGGTACTTATTTTAATATTTTTATTAAAAAATACTGAAGAAGTTGCTATAGATTTAATTTTTATTCAGTATGAGCAAATAAATATTGCTTTTGTCATGATAGGTGCTCTTGCAGTTGGAATCTTAATTGGATATGGTGTTGCTGTTACATCGATAATTTCAAGTAAATCTGAATCCCGTTCTTTAAAACTAAAAAATAGGCGATTGTCAGATGAGCTTAATGATTTGAGAAATGTCGCTATTGATGAAGGTATTTATGATAATGATGATGGAGAAGATTGACTTTGGAACTATTTATTCTTTTATCAATTCTGGTAATTATTTTTGGCGCCAGTTTCTATTTTTATTATAAAAAAAAACCAATTCAAAAGAAAAACTCTGATTTACTTTATACTGAAGCGTTAAATATGCTTGTTAGAGGTCAATCTGATAATGCGATTCGATTATTACGAGATGTCGTTAAACAAGATACAAATCATTTAAATGCTTATTTACAACTTGGAGATATCCTTCGTGATGAGGGAAATTCTCTCAATGCAATAAAGATACATCAGTCTCTTACGGTACGCCCTGGATTAGATGAAAAACTTCAGATTCAAATACATCAATCTCTTGCTCAAGATTATTTAAGCATTGATGAAACTTCAATGGCAAAAAAAGAAGCTGAAATGATCTTAAATATTGATAAAAAACATTCTTGGGCTACTGATTTTTTGCTTGATTTAGCTGAAAAAGATCATGACTGGGGTCAAGCTGCAAGATTAATTAGAACTATAGAAAAAAATAATAATAAAAGTGACATCACACGTTTTGCAAGATTTAAAGTTTATGAAGGAATGGAAAAATTTGAAAACGATGATAGAAATGGTGCTGAACAATGTTTCAATAAAGCTATATCCTTAGCGCCAAAGTTTGGTTTACCTCATCTACATCTTGGAAATTTATTTTCTGAAAATAGAAATTTAGTAAAAGCATTAGATCATTGGGAGCAATTTGCTCTATTAGATGCTGAAAATGGATCTTCTGTTTATTCAAAGATAGAAGCTGCTTTATTTGATTTAGGAAGATTTAGTGAAGTCGAAAAATTTTATCAGCGTGCTTTAAATAATAATCCCGAAAACTTAGATGCGTTAGCGAAAATTGCAAATGTTCTTGAAGAAAAAGGAGAACGGCAAAAAGCTCTAGAATTAGTTGAAGAAGCTCTTAGCAAACATGATGATTCGATTAAGTTAAGACTTATGAAGCTAAAGCTATCTATTCAGCATTCATCACCTCCACAGCTTTCACAGCAAATTGATAGAATGATTGACATCATGTCATCTCACAAACAATGAAAAATATTAGAATATTAATAGCTTATTTTTTTATTAGTTCTTTTCTTCTTTTTTCTCAGGATATAGATAAATACTTACAACTTATTAATGAAGGAAGAATCAATGATGTGATATCTGCTTTACCAGAATTAGAAGCGCTCTATAAACAGGATCCTTCTGTGCAATATTTGAGAGGTTTAGTTACTGAAGATGCAGAAAAAGCACTCGTTATATATCGAGATATTCTAAAAAATTACCCTGATCATAAATTTGCAGATGATGTAGCAATGAAGATTGGAGAATATCTCTTTTCAAGAGGTTTATATACACAGGCAAGTAAACAGTTTCGATTAGTCCCTCTAGTTTACTCTACAACTGAGCATGCACAAAGAGCAACCGATCTTATGGTGAATAGTTATTTAGCTATTGGTTATAGAGACAGCGCTGCATTTTATATTCGTCAAATAAGACTTATACATCCTAGTTTAAAATTTGATAAATATGGTTTAGCCTCATTAATAGATCCACCAAAGGAGGCTAAATTAGTAAAGCTTGATGATTCAAAGGTCTCTGCAAAATTAAAGAATAGAAAACCTTTATGGTCGGGGCCTAAAGCTAATCCTAAAATTCCTAAACCAGGTCCAAGTAAAAGTAAAGATTTTGTTGCGCAGGTTGGTGCTTTTAGCAAATACCAAAACGCACAAAGAATAAAAAACTTACTGGTCCAGGGTGGTTTTAATGCAGAAATTGTTGAAGTTCCATCTGCTGGACGAAGATTACATGCAGTTCGTGTTGTTAGATTTCATAGTTTCGAAGAAGCTGAGAAAGAAGGAGAGCGAGTAAAAATGAAATTTGGTCTTGAATATCGAGTATTAAATCGACCAAAGTAATATTATTGGGAATGATTGCGTGGCTGGTGCTCGCTGCGGTCTTCAAAACCGTTGTCCCGGTTATTAATCGGGAGCTGGGTTCGATTCCCAGGCGTTCCCGCCATTTAAAAGCCCTGTTTAAATATTTCTTTAAGCAGGGTTTTTTTAAATTAACAGATTATGGTTTTTGAAAAGGTTGCTTTTTCATAAACTATTGATACAATGAAAGATAGAATTATTATAAATGAAGTTGGCTTAAGAGAATTTTTTCAGAAACAAAAAAAAATATATAATATTGAAAATAAATTAGAATTAATTGATGGATTAATTTCATCGGGATTAGAACATATACAGCTATGTTCATTTGTTAGTAATAAGATTCTTCCTCAGATGTCAGATGCTGAAAAATTATATTTTTCTGCTCCTAAGTTAGAAAATATAACTTATAGTGCTTTTATTCTAAATGTTAAAGGATTGAAACGAGCAATTAATTGTGGTTTTAAAAAATTAGAAACATCTATTTCATTAGATAATAAGTATGGATTAACTAATACAGGAATGGATGATAAACGATCTTTAATTGAATTAAATAACATATCTGAATTATCAAAAAAGCATGATATTAAACTAAGGATCGGATTGCAATGTGTATGGGGAAGAAAAAGTAATAACATAAATATTGAAATTTTATCTGATAAGATAAATAAGATTGTTTCAATGAATCCTTATAAAATATGCTTAGCAGATACTACAGGTCTTGCAACACCTGATTCTATAAAAAAATGTCTAAAAATAGTAATTCCATTAATTAAGGATATCCCATTAGTTATGCATTTTCACCAGACAAATAAAAGTTGGCAAGATAATATTATAACTGCAATAAAAATGGGAGTGAGGGAGTTTGATAGCGCATTTGGAGGAGTAGGTGGGAGTCCTTTCTTGCCAAAATCAAAAGGAAATATACCAACTGAAGAACTAGTTAAATTAATTGATGAAAATGGTTTTTACAGTGGTGTGGATAAAAGCGCAATTGAAAAAACAGTATTGAAATTGAATAGAATTGTAAATAAGATACCAACTTCTACATTTGTTTAATTTAATGAAAGAATTACCTAAATGAATAGCATTGCAATTCTCTGTCCAAATTCATTTGATTATATATTAAATAAAACAGGGAATATGCTTATTCGTTATAAGCCAGAATCTGTTTCCTGTATTATCGATTCTGATAAAGCAGGACTTAAGGCGCAGGATGTTCTGTCATACGGAGGCGATATCCCTGTTGTTGCTAATTTTGATGAGGCTAAAGAATTTTCGCCTGATAGTATGGTTATAGGAAACGCTCCACAGGGAGGGTTTATAACTGAAATATATCGTATGGAACTTCGTTCAGCAATAAAATATGGTTGTAATATTTATAGTGGGATGCATCAATTTTTAAATGATGATAAAGAAATATCACTATTAGCAAAAGAATATGGTGTAAAAATTTATGATTTAAGAAGGCCACCTAATCCTCCGCATTTTTCAAAAGGATCTTGGAAAGATCGTAAGAGCAAAGTGTTATTAATTGTTGGTACTGATTGTGATACTGGAAAAATGACAACTGCCTGGGAAATATCTGAAAGATTAAAAAAAAGAGGTAAAAAAATAGAATTTATTGGAACCGGCCAAACTGGCATTTTATTAAGTGGAAATGGAATACCAGTTGATGCTGTTGTAGGGGATTTTATGGCTGGAGAAATAGAATATGCTATTGATCAAATTGAGGATGATATTGATTTAATCATAGTAGAAGGCCAAGGTTCACTAACGAATATGTATTATGCAGGAGTAACTCTAGGCCTGTTACATGGGGCTATGCCAGATTATATGGTAATGACAGATGAACCTAATAGAAAATTAGATGTTACGGGTTATGAAATGGCTTCAATTGGTATCGTTATGGATCTGCATCTTTCTTTAATGAACAACTTTAAAAAATCTAAGTTTTTGGGTATTAACTTATTAACATTACATATGGATGAGGATGAAGCGTTAAATACAATAGCAGATTTTGAAAGTGAATTTCAAATTCCAACAACTGATTTAATTAGATTTGGAAATAGAAAGTTAATAGAAAAAATTGAGGAAGAAATAAGCTAACCTCTAATCTAATTATAGTAGAGAATTTATTTTTTAACTAATTTATTTAACACTATTAATCATAATAATTGAAAATTTATGAAAGGAATAACTAATGACTAGTCTATCATTTAAAAATATTATTGAAAATAAAGTTTCAGATAATCATTTATTGAATCATTCATTTTATAAAGCTTGGAATGCAGGAGAATTAAAAATTGAAACGATTCAAGAGTATGCTGCCCAATATTTTAACCATGTTTCAGCGTTTCCAAGATATCTTTCAGGAATTCATACAAATTGTGAGGATATTTCAATACGTCAGGAATTATTAGATAATTTAATTGAAGAAGAAAAAGGTGAAGAAAATCATCCAGAATTATGGTTAAGGTTTGGTGAGGGTATGGGGAAACCTAGAGATGCAATTCTTAATTCTGATACAATTAAAGAGACTGATGATTTAGTTAATACATTTATGAAATTATCACGAGATGAAAGAACTCATATAGGTATGGCTGCTTTATATTGTTATGAATCTATGGTTCCAGAAGTTGCTGAAAACAAAATAGATGGATTAAAGAAATTTTATGGTATAAGTGATGAAAACACATTAAAGTTTTTTACAGTTCATATTCATGCAGATAAATGGCATCGTGAAGTCATCAGTAACTTACTATCTGAACTTTGTGACTCTAATGAAAAAAGAGAAGAAGCGTTAAATGCTATGGATAAAGCACTATTTGCTTTAAATAATTTCTTAACAGGAATGGAAAGAGTTTACTGTTAGGATGTAAAGATATATATGAAGTTGTATCTAGTCCACGTTGGTTTTTATGATGATAATATTTCTTCTGGATTTTATGAATCACACACAAATTATTTTGTAGTTGCTGATAATATTAAAAGTGCTAAATCAAAAGCTCGTTCTATAAAAGAGTTTAAAGATAAGAAAATGCATATAGATGGAATTATGGAAGTAAATGAAGTAGATGGATATAATATTAATTTAAAACCAATAAATAATGTAGATACTTTAAGTGGTGTTAAAAAATATAGTTACGATGAAGTAAAAAAGATAAATTGATTCAATTCATTATAAAGAATTAAATATCATTAAACTTAGAACTAAAACTTTTTATAATCTTTATAGTTGATAAATCGGAACTGTAAACTGAATACCATCCTTAAAATTCATGTGGTGGGTTCCCTATAAATTCATCATCTTTTTCCCAAATAGATTTTGGTTTACTAGGTCGTCCAAAACCGTCCCATGCCCAGAAATTTGATCCCACTAAAGGGGAATCATTTTTTGCTTTTGACAAAATAATATCAAAAACTTTTTTAAAATATTGATTCCTTAATGTT
>JAZAOA010000092.1:0-6564 GCA_036228285.1 Fidelibacterota bacterium | reverse complement strand
TTAGATAACATATTAGCAAAATTTGTAAAAGTTGGGTTATGTCCAAACAGCATAATAGAATCATATGAATTATCTTGTTCCTTTACAATATCTAATAGTTGATATGGTCCGGCACCATAAATAGTATTATTTACTATAATATCATTTTCAATATATCCAAATTTTTCTGCAAATACTTTTGCAGTAGAAAAAGCTCGATTTGCTGGACTGGAAATAAGAATTTTAGGAATATCTTTCTTATTAAAAATTAATTCACCCATGAAAGGTGCCGCTTTTTTACCACGGTCATTTAATGGACGATCTATATCCGATAGACCAGCATGATTCCAGCTCGATTTAGCGTGTCTAGTGAGAAATAAACTTTTCAATAATATATTAACCTGGTAATAATTCAGGATTTAATAAGTTATCTTCCATAATCTTTATTTCATCAATCCCAGAAATAACGATTTCAGAATCAAATTCGAGATGCTTTTTAGCAATTTTTCCTTCATAATCAACATTTGACAGAATGTTTTTAATACAATTAATTCGAGCTTTCTTCTTATCATCTGAACGAATAATAGTCCATGGCGTAAGAGAACGATTTGTAGAATTAAGCATTTCAAATTTACGTATAGAATATTGATCCCATAATTCTTGTGCCTGTTTATCCACTGGAGAAAGTTTGTATTGTTTTAATGGATCGGTTTCGCGTGATTTAAATCTATTTTCTTGTTCTTTCTTAGATACAGAAAAATAAAATTTAAATAATTGGATTCCACTTTTAACTAATAACTTTTCAAATTCAGGTGCATATTTTAAAAATCTTTTATGCTGTTCATCGGTACAATAACCCATAACTGGTTCAACCATTGCTCGATTATACCAACTACGATCAAATAAAACAATCTCACCTGCAGCAGGTAAATGCGCTACATATCGCTGAAAATACCATTGCGTTTTTTCACGGTCACTTGGTTTTTCAAGAGCAACTACACGTGCCCCCCGTGGATTTAAATGCTCAGTAATACGTTTCAACGTACCTCCTTTACCTGCAGCATCACGGCCTTCAAAAATTAATGCGATTCTTAAACCTATATTTTTTACGTGGGTCTGCAGTTTGAGCAACTCAATTTGCAGTCTTTCAATTTCTTCATTGTACTTCATTTAATCCCCCTTTATAACAAATCATCATTTGTTTTACATATTGAAATATAAATGAAATTTTCTTGTACACCAATTGAGGAATATTATTTTGAAAATCAAATCTATTATTTCTATTGAACAAGATATAATTTTTAACCAATGCAATTGCCTATCTGGAAACCTTTTATTAATGAATGGATTACTTTTATTCTATTCCTAGTTACGATATTTCTTTTATTAGGCATTAGTGAAGCGACAAGATCATTTCTTCGTTGGAAACCTGAGTCTAGCCGTAAACTAGTACATGTTATCGTAGGAACACTAGTTTCAATTTGTCCATTTATTTTTGAATCGAAATTTCCACCCATAACTCTCGCAATAATTTTTATCATTATCAATTTATTTGCACTGAAAAATGAATTCTTAAAAGGAATGCATTCTACTGATAGAATCAGCTATGGAACAGTATATTTTCCACTTGCATTTCTAATTTTAGCTGCTTATTGGTGGGAAAAACCTATTACACTGGTACTATCTATTTTAATCATGACATTTTCTGATACAATTGCAGCAATAATTGGAGAACGAACAACTCATCCTAGACAATTTAAACTATGGGAAGATAATAAATCTGTTGAAGGATGTACCGGGATGTTCTTATCAAGTTTTATGATCATTTATATAGGGACGGACGTATTTGCTTGGCTTTTTGAAGCTGCTTTCTTTATTCCTTTACCAATTTTAATTGGAGTAAGCGGATTTGTTGCAATGCTAGTAACTTTATCAGAGTCAAATAGTTCAAGAGGGTCAGATAATTTTTCTGTTCCAATTATAGGAGCATTATCCTATGATTTATATCTTATAAATTATACACATGGGCAATTAAGTAATTTATTAATATGGAGTATATTTTCTGGGATTGCTTTTTATCTAGCTTTTAAATATAAATCATTAAGCAAAAGTGGAGTAATTGCAGCATATATTATGGGAATATTAATCTTTGGCGCTGGTGGTTTGAAATGGGTTACTCCAATAGTTGTTTTTTTTATTCTATCATCAATTATTTCAAAATTATCTAAAACCAATAATGAGATCCATAAAGGATCAAAACGAGATATCATTCAGGTGCTTGCAAATGGCGGCATCGCTACAATTATTTCAATTATTAACTTCTATTCACCTAATGAGAATCTATACATAATCTATCTTGCAGTAATTGCAGCTGCAACTGCAGATACTTGGGCAAGTGAAATTGGATCATTTAGTACTGGTAAACCATTTCATTTAATTAAATTCTCAAAAGTACCAAAAGGTACATCTGGAGCTATATCTTTCCTTGGTACAATTGGATCTATATTAGGAGCAACCACCATTGCATTCATTGGATTAATATGGGATATTTCATTTCCATTTATTTATTTGATAGTGATTACTGGGAGTATTGGTAGTCTTATAGATTCATTTATTGGAGCATCTGTTCAAGCAAATTTTCAATGCTCAAATTGTAATCATATTACAGAAAAAAGAGTGCATTGTGATTTATCTTCATTACACATATCCGGAGTCTATTTTATTGATAATGATATGGTAAATTTGTTGAATACCTTTTCTGCAGTTTTAATAATAACTATTCTAAAATAAAAAGGGGCCAATTTGACCCCTTATCTAATTTTAGAATATCGGTTTAAATTACTTTATAAACTAGGAGTCCAACCATTACGATTAGAGCAACAAAAATATAAGCAACACCCATATTCCCTTTTTTGATTTCTTCCCATTCATCAATATCAGAAGATAGCCAATCAAATACTTTTAAAGCTAAACCAACACCAAATGAAAAGCCAATTGCAGCAGCTACGGACCAACCAATTGCTCGTCCATATTCTGCTAATAAACCAGAAAAGCTAGTAGGATCTAACATGTTTCCTCCTTACAATGTTTCAATTGAATCTTTAATTTCCCTCATAAAGTCAGCAGTATCTAATGTCCCTTCAGCAAGCTCTTGTACGATAGATGAGTTTGCTTCAGCTGAAAATATTGTTTTATCTCTTCCAAGCGGAACTGTGACAACTACATTCACTTTTTCAGGTACTATTGCTTTATAATTATCTATTGTTTTTTGAAGATGTTTTTGATGGATTATTGCTTGGCCCGCAGAGGCAAATCCAATCAACATTACCATCTCAAAATTATTTCTTCTGCTCTCGAGATTAATTGAAAAGTCATTGTTTTCAATATCGAGATCCATATTATCTGCATTCACATCTAATCGATAAGATTTACAAGTAGAAGTTACCTTTCTATAAAAAGCATAATTAGCATACAGCGTCTGAGAGCTCATAACAGCAAATAATAATAAAATAAGTATTTTATTCATTGATTTCATTTACACTGGTAAAATATAATGCGAAGTTTACAGGCATATTGACTGCTAATCAAGATTTATCAAAGATTCTCCGTTTTTAATGATATTTAAAATAGGTGCAGCAGTGATATTATATGGAATCTGTTCAATTGTATTTAAATCCCAAATAATTAGATCTGCTTGCTTTCCAACCTCAATAGATCCTATTCTCTTTTGCTCATTTATAGCACAAGCACCTGACCAGGTTGCAGCTATTAATGCCTCTTCAATAGATAAACCTAAATAAATACAAGATAAACCAACAATAAATGGCATTGATTTAATGTGGCAACTACCAGGATTAAAATCAGATGCTATGGCAATTTGCACTCCATTATCAATTAATTTTCGAGCAGGAGCATATTTCTTTTTTCCTAGAAAAAAAGTAGTTCCTGGCAACAGAATAGCTATTGTATCAGAATTTGATAATAATTCTATATCATGATCAGATATTTCCATCAAATGATCTGCAGATATAGCTTTTACTTCTGTTGCTAATTTTGTTCCTCCAATACTAGAAAATTCATCTGCATGAATACGTGGTATTAGATTGTATTCAATTGCCTTTTTAAGAATTTTATGAGAATCTTTATAATCAAAATATCCTTGTTCACAAAACACATCACAAAACTTTGCAATTCCTTGTTCTGCTACTGCTGGTATCATCTCGTTACATATTAATTCTACATAGGATGTCGAATCACCATTAAATTCTTCCGGAACAGAATGAGCACCGAGAAATGTCGGAAAAACATCAATTTTATGGTTATTATTAACATAGTCTAATACTCTGAGTGATTTTAGCTCAGATTCTGTATCCAACCCATAACCTGTCTTTGATTCAATGGTAGTTGTTCCTAAGCTCAAAAATTCATCCATTCGTTTCATTACAATATCTAATAAGTTAGTTTCACTTATTTCTCTAACTCCAATAATACTTGAATTAATACCTCCTCCATCATTAAAAATTTCTTCATAGCTTTTCCCAGAAATTCTTTGTATAAATTCTTTTTCTCTTCCATTTTTAAAAACAGGATGTGTATGAGCATCTACAAATCCAGGGGTAACGAGCTTCTGTTTACAATCAATTATATTTTCTATTCCATTACGATTATTTTTATCAATATTAACAATTAAATTATTTTCAATATCAATATTGCAATTAGTTATTTTTTCAAATAAACCAGTTGCAGAATTATAAGTTGATAGATTACCTATGTTTGTCAAACGCAGCATTTAATTATTATCTCTCATAGGAATCTTAATATTCCAATTATCTGCATATCCTATAGCGCTTTCATATCCTGCATCAGCATGTCGTAAAATTCCTATACCAGGATCATTGGTTAAAACACGGTTAAGTCGTTTTTCCATTTCTTTACTTCCATCTGCACAAATTACCTGTCCAGAATGAATAGACAATCCCATTCCTACTCCACCACCATGATGTATAGAAACCCATGTAGCTCCACTTGCAGTATTCATTAGTGCATTTAATAAGGGCCAATCCGCGACTGCATCTGATCCATCTAACATATCTTCAGTCTCTCGATAAGGAGAAGAAACAGATCCTGTATCAAGATGATCTCTGCCAATCACTATTGGAGCCTTAAGTTCACCTTTCCTAACCATGTTATTTAATTCAACGCCAAATTTTGATCTTTGATTATAATTTAACCAGCAAATTCTAGCTGGCAATCCTTGAAATTTTACTTTTTCTCTAGCAAGTCTTATCCATCTCGTTAATGTTTTATCATTTGGGAACATTTCAATAATTTTATTATCTGTTTTAAAGATATCCTCTTCATCTCCAGATAAAGCAACCCACCGAAAAGGCCCTCTACCTTCACAGAATAAAGGTCTTATATATGCAGGAACAAATCCTGGAAAATCAAAAGCATTTTGAATCCCAGATTTCACAGCTTGACCTCTAAGATTATTTCCATAATCAAAACATATAGATCCTTTTTCTTTTAAGGATAAAATACCTTTACAATGTTCACCTATTGCACGAAAACTCTCTTTAATATATTTCTTGGGGTCTTTCTTTCTTAGCTCTAAAGCCTGCTCATAAGAATAACCATTTGGGATATATCCATCTAATTCATCATGTGCAGATGTTTGATCTGTGACTAAATCAGGAATAACATCCCTTTCAGCTAATTTTGGTATTATATCAGCCGCATTTCCTAATAACCCAACTGATAGTGGTTTTTTATCATTTATTGCTTTTTTGACCTTATTTATCGCATCATTTAATGATTCTGTTGAATATTCAAGATAATTGGTATCTATACGCTTTTGAATACGTGCAGGATCTATCTCAATAATTAAAGCAACGCCATTATTCATTGTAATAGATAATGGTTGAGCCCCTCCCATTCCCCCAAGGCCCGCTGATACTACAAGCTTACCAGTCAAATCATTGTCAAAGTGTTTTTTTGCAGCTGCCGCAAAAGTTTCATATGTGCCTTGCAAAATTCCTTGAGTACCTATATATATCCAAGATCCAGCTGTCATTTGACCATACATTATTAAACCATTTTTATCTAGCTCATTAAAATGATCCCAATTAGCCCAATTAGGAACGATATTTGAATTAGCAATTAATACCCTAGGTGAACTCTTATGAGTCTTTATTATACCTACCGGCTTGCCTGATTGAATCAAAAGTGTTTCATCTTCATTTAGATTTTTTAATGATTTAATTATAATATTATAACAATCCCAATTTCTAGCAGCTTTTCCTTTTCCACCATATACAACCAAGTTTTCAGGGTCTTCTGCTACATCAGGGTGGAGATTGTTTTGAATCATTCTAAAAGGCGCTTCAATTTGCCAATTCTTACAAATTAACTGATTCCCAACAGGCGGTTTTATATTAATTTTCATATATTTTGTCTAGCAAAGAGGAATAGTCAGAGTTTTTTTTCATTTGATTATATGAAAAAACTGAAATGCCAACAAATTTTTCCTTTATAGAATATCTTATTTTTTTTGCTGCCTCATTTGAGCTTTGATTATATAGAGCA
>JAZAOA010000091.1:0-10077 GCA_036228285.1 Fidelibacterota bacterium | reverse complement strand
ACCAGCAGAAGAAGAAGCACCAGCAGAAGAAGAAGCACCAGCGGAAGAAGAAGCGCCAGCAGAAGAAGAAGCACCAGCAGAAGAAGAAGCACCAGCGGAAGAAGAAGCACCAGCAGAAGAAGAAGCACCAGCGGAAGAAGAAGCACCAGCAGAAGAAGAAGCACCAGCAGAAAAGAATAGTAAGAAAGATAAAAATTCTGATGCGAAGGCTAACGAATCTTAGTTTATTTATTGCTTTACATTAAATTTATAACCAAGAATAGTTGGAGAGATGTCCGAGTGGCTTAAGGAGCACGCTTGGAAAGCGTGTATGCGGTTTCCGTATCGAGGGTTCGAATCCCTCTCTCTCCGCGGATCTTGAATTTAGGAGGGGTGGCAGAGCGGCTTAATGCGGCGGTCTTGAAAACCGTTGACCTGCGAAGGTCCGGGGGTTCAAATCCCTCCCCCTCCGCGATATTTATATGTTAATTAATTATTCTAATGATTAAACAACCCTCTGTACGTTTTGCTCCAAGCCCAACTGGAAAACTTCATTTAGGAGGAGCTCGAACAGCACTTTTTAATTGGTTATATGCAAAACGTTATGAAGGAAAATTCTTTTTACGTATTGAGGATACAGATACTGAAAGATCAAAGAAAGAATACACAGATCAAATTCTAAATTCTCTACAATGGCTTGGCTTGGATTGGTCTGAGCCAATAATTTATCAATCAAAGCGAAGCTTGATTTATAAAGAAGCTGTACAAAAACTACTTGATAATGGACGCGCATACAGATGTTTCTTAACGAAGGAAGAATTAGAGCTTGCACGTGAAAAATCTAAGAAGGAAGGTGGCGATTTTCATGTTCCCAAAACCTATAGGGATATTTCATTAAACGATCAAAAAAGTTTACTTAACTCTGGACAATCATTTACAATAAGATTAAAAGTCCCTCTTAAAGGAGTTACTTCTTTTGAGGATGAGATATATGGAAAAATTAATGTAAATAATAAAGAGATTGATGATTTTATTATTGTTCGTTCTGATGGATCTCCTACATATAATTTTACAGTAGTTGTTGATGACAATGACATGGGGATTAATTATGTTATTAGAGGTGAGGATCATATATCTAATACTCCTAAACAAATATTAATATATTCTTCTCTTGGTTTTTCTATACCTAGCTTTGCTCATTTGCCTATGATATTAGGTTCTGACAAAAAGCGTTTAAGTAAACGTCATGGCGCTGCTGGAATTGAGGACTTTAAAAAAGAGGGTTATTCAATAGATGCATTGTTGAATTATATTGCAATGTTGGGTTGGAATCCTGGAACTGAAGAAGAGTTATTTACATTAGAAAACTTAATTTCAAAATTTGATTTAAATAAAATTCAAAAAAAAGGTGCAGTTTATGATGAGAAAAAACTGCATTGGGTGGCTGGTCAACATATGATGCTTAAATCTGAGAAAAGCTTATTGAATGAAATACGAACAGATGATCCAGGCTGGCAAAAACATTCTAAAGAAACATATATATTTAGCGTTTTAAAATTGATGAAAATAAGAGTTCATACATTAAATGAATTAAAAGATTCATGTACTTATTTTTTTTCTGATCCTACAGACTTCGATAGAGATGCTGCTATTAAACGATGGAAAGATAAATCTGTTAATAAATTGATTGTAAGTTATATAAGACGTTTAGAAAAACTTACTAATTGGTCACTAGATGAATTAGATTTATCTTTACGGGATACGGCTCAAGAAATGGCTGTTTCTGCAGCTAAACTAATTCATCCAGTTCGTTTAGCTATTTCAGGGAAATCATATGGCCCTGGTCTATTTGAATTGATTCAGTTATTAGGTAAGATGACAACTATTCGTAGATTAAAAAAAGCATTAGATATATTTCCATTAAGAGATGACTGAAAAACAAAAAAATTTTATCCAACGAATTATTGACGAAGATAATTTGTCAGGGAAATTTGATAATAGAGTTCATACAAGATTTCCTCCAGAACCTAATGGTTATTTACATATCGGGCATGCTAAAGCAATTTGTTTAAACTTTAATATTGCCAATGAGTATGGAGGAAAATGCAACCTGAGATTTGATGATACTAATCCAGTATCAGAGGATATTGAATATGTAAATGCGATAAAAGATGATGTTGCTTGGCTAGGGTATAGTTGGGATGATCGTTTGTGTTTTGCATCAGATTATTTTGAAGAGATGCATAAATATGCAGTTCAATTAATTGAACAAGGAGATGCATATGTTTGTGACCTTTCAAGTGATGAGATTAGAAAATCAAAAGGTAGTTTAACAGAAGCTGGTGAAAATAGTCCGAATAGAGAACGTTCTATTGAAGAAAATTTAAATCTCTTCTCTCAAATGACTTCAGGTAAGTTTAAAGATGGAGAAAGGACATTAAGAGCTAAAATAGATATGTCTCATCCTAATTTGAACATGCGCGATCCAGTTATGTATAGAATAATTCATTCTTATCATCATCGTACTGAAGATACTTGGTGTGTATATCCAACGTATGATTGGGCACATGGATTAGAAGATTCAATAGAAGGTATTACGCATTCTCTATGTTCTATTGAATTTGAAGACCATAGACCTTTATATGACTGGTACTTAGATAAACTTAATGTTTATCATCCTCAACAAATAGAATTTGCTAGATTAAATTTGGATTATACTGTGATGTCAAAAAGAAAATTGAAAAGGTTAGTTGATGAAGAATTTGTATCTGGATGGGATGATCCTAGGATGCCAACAATATCTGGTATGCGTAGAAGAGGGTATACAGCTAGAGCAATAAGAAATTTTATGGATGAAGTTGGTGTAGCAAAAAGAGACAATGTAATGGAGCTTGCAAAACTTGAGTTTCATCTAAGACAAGATCTTAACAAAGTATGTGAAAGAAGGATGGCTGTTTTAAATCCTATAAAAGTTATCATTACAAATTATCCAAATGAGAACTCTGAGATATTAGAAGCAGTAAATAATCCAGAAAATTTAAGTTCGGGAGTTAGAAATATATCATTCAGTCGTGAATTATTTATAGAAAGAAATGATTTTATGGAGGAACCCGTTAAGAAATTTTTTCGTTTGGCACCAGGTAGAGAAGTAAGATTAAGGTATGCTTATTTTATTACATGTGATGAAGTTATTAAAGATGATTCAGGTAGAATAATAGAATTACACTGTACATATGATCCTAAAACAAAAGGTGGGAATGCTCCTGATGGACGTAAAGTAAAAGCAACAATACATTGGGTTAATGCTAAGGATTCTATTAATGCTACAGTAAATTCTTATGATAGACTTTTTTCAGTTTCAAGCCCTGACTCTTCTGAAGATTTTTTATCAGTGATTAATCCAGATTCACTTGAAGTTCTATCAGATTGTATGTTAGAGAATTCTTTATTGAAATTTAATCCTGGAGAAACTGTACAATTTGAAAGATTAGGGTATTTTTGTCCAGATATTGCATCATCAGATAAAAACCCTGTATTTAATAGAACAGTGACTCTTCGAGATTCTTGGTCTAAATTTAAGAAAGGAAATTAAATTTCTAATTTTAATCTGGATATACTTCTTCAATGCAATTAATTTATATACTATGGACATAATGAAAAGACTATTACGCATTCTTTGTACAATGGTTATTGTGTTTAATATCGTTAATGCATCACCTAAACTATATTTATATTTACTTCCATTTGAAAATATTAATGATGAAAAAGTAATTGCTTGGTTAGGTTCTGGTTTTACAGATATGCTAACGAAAGAGTTGAATGCCATAGATGGTTTATTTCTCCGAAATCGAGATGATCTAGAAAATATAATGAATAATAGAGCATTATTATTAAAACAGCCAAGAGATTCAAGGAATATTCTAGCTTTAGGAAAGTTTTCTCGTAAAATGGATGAAATTACTGTAGATATGCAATTTATTGATATTGCTAATTGGGACGAATTAGATAAAAGAGAGATAATTGGCAGTTACAATAATGTTCCTCAGTTAAATAATGAATTATCTGAAATAGTAAAAACTGTATGTATGCCCTATTTACCTACTAAAAAAACTACAAAAAAAATATATCCTGATTTTACAAAGCCACAAGCATCTGCGATTCCAAAAACGTTTGGAGAAAGAGGAGCAGTTATTACTTCATCTATAGATGAAGCAATAGCTGAATTAGAGAAATCAATGGATTTTGTAATAGGTGCAAGAGGAGAACCTGTATCAAGTAATTTTAAGGATCCTATTCCGGAAGATGAATGGGTAGTAGATATTGATAATCGGCCATTTAATGAACCGCTCCCAGAGAACAAAAATAATACAGTATTGCTCAATCAAGTTTTAGATAATTTAATGGATAAGCCTTATGAAGTTTTTTTAAATAAGCCTACATATGAATATGATAAAGAAAAAGATGAAAATATGATAACTGTTAATCTAAAAGTCGACTATGGTATAAAAGGAGATATTATAAACGATATGTTAACATCTCTTCCTTATTCAGGGTTAAAACAAGATGGTTCGTTAACAATCGTACATTTTGATAGAGAAAATTTTAATTTTGATTCTGAATTTCAGAAAAATGTTTCGATTGGAAATTATCGTTCAGTGCCATTAATCAGGTTTTATGATAAAGATGGTGTGGTAATGGCAATTATATTAGATACACCTGAATCTAGATGGTATAGTTTTACATCAAATAAAATTCATTTTATACCAATACACCAATTTTCTCCTTTAGTTGATTTTACTATGGGTGGTTGGTCTCTTCAGGTAGCACTTGAAGATGTTGATATTAATGCAAATTATCAATTCAAAATGTCAATTGAAGAAGTCGATCGAATTGGCAGAGTTAGTTTAAAATTTGTTCCTGAAGCTGAGCTAGGTGCAATTATTTTCCCCTTTTTATAAACAAAATAAATAATTATAATTCATTTTATCTTATTTTAATGAGTATTTATTTCGATTAAGCCGTAGAAATAATAGAATATTAATTTGTAGCATTTAATAAGCCATATTAAAATGAAAAATATTATAGCTTTTACTATTTCATTACTAATCATCTCTTTTTTGTATGCAGATCAAAAAAGAGATATAATGCTTCCCGATATGTCAATTAAGCTTTTAGATGGAAAGAATACCCGTTTATCTAATTTACTTGAAGATGGCCCTATATTAGTAGAGTTTTGGGCTACTTGGTGTGCTCCATGTAAAAAAGAGATGATATTTCTTGAAGAATTCCATCAAAAATATGCTGAAACAGGGTTTAGAGTTTTGGCGATAAGTACAGACTCACCTAAGAGTATGTCTAAAGTAAAAAGTTATATTCGTGCTAAAAAGCATACTTTTTTAGTCGGACTTGACCCAAATCAAGAAGTAGCAAAAAAAATGAATGCAATGATAATGCCTACTGTTCTTTTAATTGACAGGAATCGAAAAGTGTCATGGTATCATCAAGGTTTTATTCCTGGAGATGAAAAAGAGATCGAAGCTCAAATTGTAAGATTGCTTGATTCTTATTCAATATTAGAAAGTAAAAAATGATAAGAATTATATTATTTGTAGCAATATCTTTTTTATATGCTCAATTGTCTTTTACAGGGAATACCGAAACGAGAATAGGCGAGAGTTCTTCAGGGTATTATTATAATGAAACATTAATTAACACAAATTTACAATATGGTGCTTTTACTAATTGGATCCAGATAGAATATAGTGATCCTCCTGAGTTAGGGAGACCAATTAATGGGGTAAGGAAATTGCGTTTAGAGTACGATAATGGTCCAATTCAGCTAAAGCTTGGAGATCTATATGAGATTTGGGGTAGAGGACTTGTGCTTAATTCGGTAGATGATCAGTCTATAGATCGTGATACAGGTATTCGTGGACTTACTCTGTTATATAATAATGATTCATTTTCTTCTCAGTTTGTTGCTGGCAAAGCAGATATTAGTCAGAGTACAATCAATGCTTTGGGGTTTAATAATCGAAGACACAATTATCAAGTATCTCACAATCTATATGGACTAACTATCCAAAAATTTATAAGGAATCATGATCTTGGTTTTTCATTTCTACAAGGATTAGAAAAGCATCCAGTTAATACTTTTCCTTCTGATACAATTGAAATAAAAAATCAATTTCATAGTTTGAATTATAGTTATGATAATCCTCTTTTTGATTTTTATTCGGAGTATATAATAAGCAAATCATATGTATTTGATGAGGATAGATGGAAGTCTCATTCAAATGGAAGGGGCCTTTATAGTAATCTAAATTTATACTTTAACTTATTCAGTCTAAACCTTGAATATATTAATTATAGATATTCATCAATTGATCCAATATCACGATTTAATATAGTTGATTACTATGGAAATAGTCAGCCATATCAAAATCCACCTGTTGCTGTTTATATTCATGAAAATGTTCTGATGAATCGTATCTCACATCAGACGGATTTCAATAATGAAGTAGGATATAAAGCTGAATTAATAGGGTCATTTTCAGAAAATATTGATTTCTTATCAATATATTCTCAATCAAATAGGACTCATACTTGGGTAATGGATGAAAATTTTATGTGGATAAAAGATCAAAAACTATCTTCATTTCCTAATTTTGATCCTGCTGCTACGCCATTTAAAGAATTTTATTCTGAATTAACGGTTCGTGCTTTACAGAATAAATTATTTTTCAAATTAGGCTATGCAAATATGAAGGATATTATTGATTTGCTTCAAAATACTGTTACTGATACTAGTCAATCTTTAACATATAGTTTAACTGATGCAAAAACTATACCATTAACTTTAAGTTATTCATTCAGTAATGGCTGGAGTATAGAATCAAGAATTGAATTGCAATGGTTAAAGAAAGGCTATTGGTGGTATGAAGAAAAAAATAATCAGATAATTGCAGATAGCTTAATGAGTATATTTATTGATGAAGATGGGAAGCGTATTAATCAAGAAACAAATACATTTATTAGTTTTACATTAAGTAAGTCGCCAAAATGGTCATTAACCTTAACGTCAGATAGAACATCAGTTAAAGAGTCATTTATAGAAAATAATTCTATTTTAAATCCTCTTGAAAAATTTCTGGGAATTGATCAGGATAAAAACTGGGTAAATATAGAGTTTGCATATCATATAACTTCTTCCATGCGATTTTCATTATTATATGGATCATTAAAAGGAGGTTTATTATGTACAAATGGAGTATGTCGTATAATTGAGCCTTTTGATGATGGATTTAAAGTTGGGCTTTCAACTGTTTTTTAAGATGGTTATATTTAATATATGTTGTTTAATAAAGTATCTTTTATGAAAAAATATATCTTTCTAGTCATGATTTTAACTTTTGATTTATATGGAGCTGATAAAAAGGCTCTTACTGAGATCATGACTAATGAAACCTGACCAGGTTGTGGGCCGCAGGATGCGGCTTTTGATGCTTATTTTGAACCAAGTAACTCTAACTATGTTGGAGATGAAAATGCAGCAAATTGGTCTAGAATTAAGTATGCAATGAGTTGGCCATCTAGCACAGATCCTTTTTATTTAGCCAATACTTCAGAACAAAATGCTAGAAGAACTTATTATGGTGTAAATAGTATTCCAGCAGGTTTTGGTAATGGTGTAACAATTGGTGGTTCAGCAAGCAGTTGGAGAAGTAGTGGATTATCAAATATAGGATCATATACACCTATTACAATTACATTAAATGGCGGTATGATAGATGGTGAATTACAAGTATCTGTAACGGTTTCTAGTGAAACAAATCAAACTGGATCTGACTTACGTTTATTTGTGATGACATCTATGGATTCTGTATACTATAATAGTCCTTCTGCATATGATAATTTTCAGAATGTTTTTATAGAATTTCTCACAAGTTCAAGTGGTCAAAATCTTAATCTTGATGGTGTAACAAATTATATTCAAGAATTTAATTGGAACATGCCAAGTATCTGGCCTAATAATAATACAAATATCCTCTGGGATATATCTAATCTTAATATTATTGCATTTGTACAAAATTATTCGACAAAAGAGGTTCTGCAGGCAGAGTGGGCTCGTACAAATGATATGAATGTAGATATGGATGATGATGGAGTTATTAATGATGAAGATAATTGTTTAGAAACATATAACCCTAGCCAAGGTGATATAGACTTTGATGGAATGGGTGATGCTTGCGATCTATGTGATAATCTTAATATTTATGTAAGAGGAAATGTAAATGGTGATATAGAAAATAATGAGCCCATTATCGATCTTTATGATGTTTTTTTTCTTGTTGATCGAATATTGGATGATGACTATAACAATGAAAATTATACTGGTTGTAGTATTGAATCTGCTGATTTCAACCAAGATTCCCTTTATAATACTTTAGATATTATTTTGTTAATTTTTCATATACTTGATCCAAATGATGATGGAAGAAATTCGACTGCCAATTCTGCAAATCTCTTAATTAATGATTTTCCTGGATCATCTTCGATTAAATTTATTAGTGATGATTATATTAGTGGATTTCAATTTGATATTTCATTAGATACTGAATATAATGAGTTATTTAAAGAAAATATCTTACCAGATGGATGGATATTTGAAGAAAGAAAGATTGATGATATTATTAGAGTTGTTGCTGTAGATCTTAGTGGAAATAACCCAGTAAATGAATTTTCATTTACTTTAAATGGAAATTTATTAAGTGACCCTCAAAATATTGTAGTTTCAAATAGTTATGGCGAATCTATTAATACAATAATTAAATATGGAGACCCGGTAATTGAAAAGTTGGAATTATCCAACGAAATCAATTTTAATAGTATTTATCCAAATCCTTTTAATCCTCTAGTTACCATACCATTTTCAATTCCATATGAAATGTACACTAGAGTTTTAATATATAATATAAATGGAAAATTAGTTGATGTTTTACTTGAAGATCGTGCTTTACGCCCTGGCCATCATTCTATAACATGGGATGGATCAAAGTTTGCATCTGGAATATATATAATTCAAATTGAAACTCCATTACAACGATATTCACAAAAAGCATTTTTATTAAAATAAAATCATTTATAAAAAAGGAGCGTTGTAGAGCCACTATCATAGCTGTAAATTCGCGACTTGTTGGAATTAGAGTTCAGGACTTTGGGGTGTCGTATAACGCTAGGACACCAGGTTCTGGCCCTGGCAGTCGGGGTTCGAGTCCCTGCGCCCCAGCAAATATATGCACCCGTAGCTCAATTGGATAGAGCGTCTGGCTACGGACCAGAAGGTTGAGGGTTCGAGTCCTTCCGGGTGTACAAACGGCCCGTTCGTCTAGGGGTTAGGACGCCGCCCTCTCAAGGCGGTAACACGAGTTCGAATCTCGTACGGGCTACGTGGGGCCTTGAAAAGTGAGTTGTAAATAAAATAACTATTTAAAATTTATTAAGGAGTTTTTATGAGAAAATATTTACCAACAACAAGTGAATTGATAGATAGGTTATCTATTGTACAATTAAAGGAAGTTTTTATACCAGAACATAAAAAAGAATATGCAAAAGAAATCAAAGATATAGTTCATGATTTACAGGATGTAGGTCTTGATGGAGAAATGATAAGAGCTATTATTGTATTAGCTCAAATGAACTTACATATTTGGCATAATGAGACCAAATATAGAGCAGGTGAAGGTGATGGAAATCTTGGTTTAACTCATGGCTTAAATGGAATAAGAAATACTGCAAAGAATAAAATACAAGATTCTTTAGATGATGGAGGAAGGAAAGATTATAAAATTGATTGTATAGCTGCTGAATTTAAAGATTGGGAAGTAAGTTGGTGATTATTTAAATCTTATGATTAAAAGCCTTTGTTTACTTCAAAGGTTTTTTTTTATATATAACTATTAAATTACCATTTCTAGATAAAACGAATAAACTTGTTTGACCTGAGATAAAACTCGTATCTTGATTATTAGAAAATAACTATGGAACGGATACTTGTTGCCAAAAATAAAAAAGCATTTTATAACTACCACATAATTG
>JAZAOA010000090.1:0-3452 GCA_036228285.1 Fidelibacterota bacterium | reverse complement strand
TAAGATATTTAATAAAGATCTATTTATTATATTGTAATTTTTAATTATTTGTTATTACAATTTCATAACTATAAAAATATTATATTTTGTTAACTACAATTGATATTGGCCATAATAATTTTGCTCTTGATAAGGCAATGTCTATTTTAGAGGCGGAAGTAAGCAACCTTATTTTTCAAGGAAAATCAAGAGCAATTAAAATTATACATGGTCATGGATCGGGGACGCTAAAGAACGAAGTTCGCGAATGGGCAAAAGAACAAAAAGGGCGTTTTAAGGCAGTAGTTTTTGGTGAGAATTATGATATGTTTGATAAAGAATCAGTGGATATGAGATCAGATTGTGAATTACCAGATGATAAAGATTTTGGTCGAAGAAATAGTGCAATTACTTATATTTGGTTAAGATAAAATTCATATTTATTGAAAGGTAAATAAACTTTGATTATAGATAATGAAAAATACGATTACTTGTTTAATAACCTTAAGCCGAATGCTATAGAAGGAATATATATTTTTGGTAAGGACGATCAGTATCTAATTGATCAGGATTATTCTTCGATTACGAATCACGAGAATAAGATTTGGTCTGATTTATATATTAATTTAGAATCATCTTTAGATCAATATGCATCAAAAGAATATTTACTAGGTTTGAAGTTATTGCCAATTCCAAGAGATCGCTTCCCTGATTTTAATTCTATTTCTCCAATTATTGAGGATTCAACAGGATGGTCTTTGCTGCCAGTTGCTGGTTTTTTAGATGAAGAATTATTTTTTGAAGTAAACTCTCAGCGGAAATTCCCTGTAACAGATATTATAAGAAAGTCTGCTCGTTTTGATAAAAAATATCATGACCGCGAAATACAAAATGATGAGGGCTATACGCCTGAGCCTGATATTTTTCACGATATCCAAGCACATGTACCGTTTTTAATGGATAAAAAATTTGCAGATTTTTTAGCAGATGTTGGTAAGCTTGGGCATGAAATAATAATTGATGCAAGAAAATTAGGTCCAGAATTAGTTGCTCATAATCTAAAGCGTTTGCAGAATTTTGCATGGTGGACTTATGAATTTGGAGTTATAAAAAATTATGGAGATACAGACGACTATCGTAGAAAGAATAATGATATAGATTATGAAATCTATGGTGCTGGTATTATATCTTCTTATGATGAAACAAATAATATTATTCAATGTGCAAAAAAAGAATCAAGAATATCAAAGTTTCTTCCATTTGACATGGAAGAAATTGTTATGACTAGATATGATTATAGCAATATACAAGATAGGTACTATGTTATAGATTCTATGAATTCTTTGTATGAAACATATTATAACAACAAAAACTTATTTTTTTATGAAGGATAAAGTTAACTATTTTAATAGCGCAACATTTATAGTAAGCGCAACTATTTTTCTAATAATTCTGGAGAGTTGCGCCCCATCCAAGCCAAGCTTGAAAAAGCTTTCAATCACAGAACCCGAAAGAGTTGTGTCAAAACAAGATTCATTACTCGCTTTAAGCAAAGAAAGGCGGCCAGAGTTTGTGGCGATTTTATCTACAGCCCATATCAATATTGCTAGAAAAGCAGAAAGCTCTGGCAATAGAGAGACTGCTTTAAAAGAGTATAAAAAAGTTTTGGCCATTGACCCCCAGAATAAAACGGCTCGCTATGAGCTATTGTTGCTTGAAGGGTTGACGTTATATAAAAAAGGAAGTAAGCCTGCTTTATGGGATGCGATAGAAATTTTTTCAAAAGCATCTATGATCAATCAAGAAGATGGCGTTGCAAGTTATTGGATAGCTAAGTCATATGAGAAAAAAGATAACAAAGATTTTGATTTAATTATTGAAGCCTATGAGGATTCATTAAGTAAAGCATTGCCAGAAAAATTAAGACAGGATGCAGAAGCTTCTAAAGATACTGCTTATAAGAAGAAAAAAACCTTTGATAATTTTTGGAAATAATCAAATATGATAATCTATATCTCTCCTCATTTGCCTATTTATTATTAATTATACGTTTTTTATTTTTTATTACTTTATTAACATCTTCTATTGATAGCGAGGGTTTACTGTAATATATTTACCTTCGGTGGGAATCAATTATTGGGAAGAAAAAAGCATGATTAAGGTATAATTATATTATAATTGCTTTTATTAATTAAAACCGAGGAATATTGGCATGACAATCCACAGACCAAAAAATAGCATTCTTCTAGCTGTATCGCATCTCTTAATTTTTGGCTTTATTCAAGCAAAAGACTATGATGTTTCTGGACAAGTATTTGATAGCAATGGTGATAAAGCAGGAAAAGTAACTGTTTTATTATTAGATAATAGTGAGCTTGAAGTGCAAAGCACTACAGCAAAAGGAAATGGAAAATTCAAATTTAAAAAAGTTCTATCAGGTGAATACATTATTCGTGTAGATGGAGGGGAGCTTGGAAAAGCAAATATACCTGTTACAGTTGCTGAAGATGATATAAAAGGTCTGGAGGTTGCCTTGCAGCAAACTACGCCTCCTAATGTAGTGGCAGAAGAGGCGCCCCCTGCTGCACCAACTAAAAGCGCACCTGTGGCTGCAGCTGCATCACCTATAAATGATGGCCCATTAGTGCCAGAAGCTGCAGCTCAAGATGAGCCTCAAGATGCAGGGTCTACCTATATCATGAATGAACTTAGTTTTGAAATAAAAAAACTATCTGCGGAGGTTAAACATCTCAGTTCAGAATTAGAAAATCTCAAATCGTTGAGTAAAATGTGGGTAAACCCACTAGCTATTTATTCAAAAGAAATTATTATGAAAAATGGAAGTACAGTATTTGGCAAGATTGTATATCAAGATGAATCTGAACTTAAAGTAGAAACTCTAGTGGGGTATCTAATTATTAAACGTGATAACGTTGTCCGTGTTATAGATAATGTTATCACAGAGGACACGCAAGAGTATGTTCCTGAACAGGTGCGTGATAGCTACTCTCCGCCACCAATGCCACGTTTATCTGAACCAAAATATACATCTGCCGATCCTCTAGATCGAAGCGCAGGTCGGAAGTATGCGGCCAACTGTGTTTTGGTTGGAAACATTACAGAAAAAAAAGATAATCAGGGTAATACAATTTTTACTGGGGAAGTTAAAAATATTGGAGGCCGTCGTGCAGATTTTGTAAAGATGGACTTTGTTTTCCGTAAAAACTGGAGCGGAGAAACCAAAACTCTCACTACTTTTGCTAGAGGTACTTATCATACTTTCGATTCAGGAATTACAACAGACGCCACTCTGCTTCCAGGATCTGTCGGTGCTTTTGAATTGTATGTTCCACATGCATTTGGATCATTTATAGGCTACTCTTATGTTATTGATTGGGAGGAGTACGAATAAAAGTGGTGTATTATTGCAGAATAATTATTCTCATTTTGTTTAGCACTATTTCTGCGCAATC
>JAZAOA010000089.1:0-42214 GCA_036228285.1 Fidelibacterota bacterium | reverse complement strand
GATATTATAAAAGAAGCTGCAATGGCAAAATTATTTGCGAGCGAAGCTGCTATGAAAATTACTACAGATGCTATCCAGATTCATGGTGGATATGGATATGTAAAAGATTATGATGTAGAACGGTATTTTAGAGATGCAAAAATTCTTGAAATTGGAGAAGGAACAAGTGAAGTCCAGCGTTTAATTATTTTAAAACAAATTTTAAAAAAAGTTGAGTCAATAATTTGATAAAAAATAAAAGTAGACAATCTTTAGTGGATAAAATAAGAGCCTATTTTGGAAATTATTATAAACAGATTTCCATTCTTATAGGTTTAACGATTATTATATCTTTATTTTTTCAACAAGGAAGATCTTTACAGTACAGTTATAATATTGATGATATAGCTAGAGAACCAATAATTGCTCCTTATAATTTCCCAATTTTAAAAACTAAAGAAAAATTACAGGAAGATTTAAATAATGCGCTAAAAGCAGAGCCATTTATTTTTAACCGTAAGCAGGAAATTGTAGAAAACCAATCATCAAGTTTTTCTACCTTTTTTGTTCGAGCAAATGATATCCGTCAAGCCAATAAAGATTTATTGAATTCTAGGAATCTAGTTTATGATTATCGATATACAGATAAATATCAAGAGGCAAAATCTATCGCATCATCTGATAGCGCTTCTTTATCACAAAAAGTAATTGAATTTTATAAACTATATTCTTTCGCGAAGGATAAAGAAGATTGGAATAAATTTTTGATGCCTATATCTCAAGGTGGTCCACAGTATTCTTTAAAGAGATTTCAAGAAGATATATTGCAGATATGTCGTAATAGATGGGCAATTGGAATATTAGATATTAATGAAACAATAATTGTTAGCAACCAATTGACAGTTGATAATGGCAATATACCAACTTTATATAGCTTAAATGAATTAGATGATCTTAATGAAGCATGGACTGAAGCAAGAAAAGAAATTACTAGTCTATACAATGATGAGAATGATATAAGACGTGAATTGGGTTATGATTTAATTCTTGAATTTATGATACCAAATTTGATTTATGATAAGGAAACAACAGAAAGAAGACAAAAAGCTAGTTTGGACCGTGTCCCTAGAAGTAAAGGTATCGTACTAAAAGATGAAATGATTGTAAATGCTAATCAAAGAATAAATGAAGAAGATCTACAAAAGCTACAATCTTTAGCAGTTGAAATAAGCAAAGAAAATCGCACTCTTGGTTTAAAGGATACTGTCATCACATACATGGGTCGATTGTTAATTATAGGAATCTTAATTTCATATTTCTTTACCTTTTTATCAATTTTTCGATCACATATTTTTGAGAAATGGCAAATGCTGTTAGTTATTGCTCTTATATATGTGTTTATTATTGTACTAGCTAATTTATTTGTTTATCAACTTGAATTTTCTGAATTCTTAATACCTATTACTGTTGCAGCAATGTTGTTGACAATTTTATTTGATGCACGTATAGGATTTATGGGCACGACATCAATAGTTCTATTAGTAGGAATTATGATTGGAAATGATCTTGAATTTATTGTAACTGGTTTATTTATGTCGTCAATAGCCATTTATACGGTAAGAAAAATTCGAACAAGAAGTAAGTTTATCACAGCAATTTTTTCACTTATAGGAGCAAGTATAATTGTTGTATTAGGACATGGCCTTTTTGTTGGACAAAGTCTAAGTACAATGGGAGTTGATTTAGTTTATTTGATGGTTAATAGCATTTTTTCTCCTATTATTACTTATGGATTAATTATTATTCTTGAAGTTTCATTTGGTATTACAACAAATCTATCGCTAGTAGAACTCCTAGACTTTAACCATCCATTGTTAAAACGATTACAACAAGAAGCTAATGGTACATTTAATCATAGTGTTGTAGTAGGTAATTTAGCTGAGGCATGCGCTGATGCAATAAATGCAAGGTCGTTATTATGTAGGGTTGGAGCTTATTATCATGATTTGGGAAAAATGGAAAGGCCAGAATATTATATTGAAAATCAATTTATGGGGGAGAATAAACATGATTCATTGACCCCATCTATGAGTGCAAAAATTATTAGAAAACACGTTAGCGATGGATTAAAGCTAGCAAATGATTATGGATTGCCTAAAATTGTAAGTGATTTTATTCCAATGCATCATGGAACATCTAGAGTTGAATATTTTTATCGAATGGCTTTAGAAGCTGTTAAAGATACTGATGAAAAAGTTGATGATAGTGCATATCGCTATCCTGGGCCAAAGCCTAATACCAAAGAAACTGGAATTTTAATGATTTGTGAGGCTGTCGAAGCTGCAGTAAGATCAATAAAAGATCCCGATATTTTAAAGATTGATGCTATGGTAGATAAGGTTATAAAAGGCCGTGTAGCAGATGGTCAATTAGATGAATGTCCACTTACGCTTGATGATTTGCGAAAAATAAAAGGTACCGTTGATGGAAATACTGGAATGATACCGGTACTTAGAGGTATTTATCATATTAGAATAGAATACCCTGAAAATAATTCCTCTGATAATACATGATTGATGTTATTGTTGAAATTGATCCTGATATATCTGGAATAGATGAAAAAAAATCAATAAATATTTTACAATCTACTTTAAAGAGAGAACAAATTAACCATGCAAAAATCAATCTGATTTTTGCTAATGATACATTACTAAACAATTTAAAGGTAAAATATTTTCAAATGGATCATCTTACTGATGTGATAGCATTTAGAATTAATGATTATAAATATTCAGAAATAGAAGGTGAAATTTATATTAGCCTAGAAAGGGCGATAGATAATGCAAAAACATATAGTCAAAAAATATCTAAAGAGCTTGCAAGACTTATAATTCATGGTACACTTCATTTATTGAATTATAAGGATAATACGGATAATGATAAATTAATGATGACAGAAATAGAAGATAAATATTTGAATGATTTTGATTGGAAAAAATTATATATCTAATTATGAGCAATTCATCTATAGGAAATCAATTTGAAGAATTAATAAAGATAGTTCAAAGGCTTAGAGGGCCAGATGGATGCCCTTGGGACAAAGAACAAACAGCCGAATCTTTAATTTCCTATATGCTTGAAGAAGCATATGAAGTTATTGAGGCTATTGATGAAAAAGATTGGGATGGTTTAAAAGAAGAATTGGGAGATTTGATGCTCCATATTGTTTTTCAGGCATCTATTGCGCAGGATACTAAATTATTTGATATATCAGAATCTTTAAAAAATATAAATGATAAATTAATTAGAAGACATCCTCATGTTTTTGATAGAAAAAAATTAGTTAAAGATAAAATTAAACCAAGCTGGGAATTACAAAAACATAAAGAAAAGAAACGTAATTCTAGACTAGATGGAGTTCCTAAAAGCTTGCCTGGCCTTATTCAAGCGCAAAGGATTCAAGAAAAGGCTTCTTATGTTGGGTTTGATTTTGAAAAAGAAGAAGATATTTGGGATAAGTTGTCAGAAGAAATAACTGAATTGAAAAATGCTAAGAAAAAAAACAATAAAGATGAAGTTCAAGAGGAGATTGGCGACATAATTTTTACTTTAATTAACCTTGCTAGATTTTTAGGTATATCTGCAGATGATGCTTTAAGAAAATCAAATAATAAATTTATATCTAGATTTAAAATGGTTGAAAATGAACTAAAAATTAAAGGAAAAAATATTGAAGAATTTTCTATAAACGAGATGAATGAAATATGGGATGAGATAAAAACAAATAATAATTAAATACTATCACCATTAATAGTTGCAACTATTTTTCTACCGCCTCCTCTATTTCTATGTTCACATAAATACACACCCTGCCATGTGCCCAGGCTTAATATTCCATTTTCAATTGGAATATTAATTGAAGAACCCAGTATTGATGACTTTAAATGCGCTGGCATATCATCTGGCCCTTCCATAGTATGAGAATAATATCCCTGTTTTTCTGGAACAATTTGATTAAAGTGAGATTCAAAATCATCCCTAACTGTTGGATCTGTATTTTCATTAATAGTTAATGAAGCAGATGTATGTTTTATGAAAAGATTTAATAGCCCATTTTTAACTGTAGTAATAATATTCAAGCTATTAATAATATCATTAGTTATTAAATGGAAACCCCTTGGTTTTGGTGAAATTATAATTTCCTTTTGAAACCACATTATAAATTACCCAGTTAAGTTTTTCTTTCTTTTTTTCTTGCTGCAGGGAATAAAATATTATTCAGAATCAATCTATATCCAGGTGAATTTCTATGTAGTGATAAATCGGTTGGTGGATCTCCTACAAAATGTTGATAATCTTCTGGGTCATGTCCGCCAAGAAAAGTATACGTGCCTTGACCATAATTCCCATGGAGATATTTTACTTGAGGCGAAGCAGGGTCTTCACCCATTATAACTACATGTTTTTTTATTTTACTTCGATTAAATCCTGTAGTTTGCCCCATAAATCCTTTAATTACTGAAACATGATTTTGCGTTAACATTGTAGGAACTGGATCATATTTTGCAGAAAATTCAAATAAAGTAAAATAATCTGCTTCTGCCCCTCGAGTAATGGGGTTGTGGCTTGGAGGAAAATCAATATCAGAAAACTCGTATACCATTGGATCTGTCATTAATGAAAAATTAGTAAATGCGAAAGTATTTTTGTAATTAAGCTTTGAATTTACATTTGGTGTTATTGGCGTTCCATCAAAGACATGGTGCGCTGCATCAATTCCTTCTTCTGCAAGAGCGATATCATATGTATCTGTTGCAGAGCACATAGCAAATATAAACCCACCATTACCAACATAGGATCTAATTAACCGTGTTAGTGCTTTCTTTTGTTCATGTACTGTTAAAAAACCTAGTTCTTTAGCCATTGATTCAAACTTTTTCTTTTGTTCTATATACCATTGAGCTGTATGATAATTTTTATAAAATTTACCATATTGACCTGTGAAATCTTCATGATGCAAATGTAGCCAGTCATATTTTTGTAATTCACCATTAAAAACTTCTCTATCCCATAGAGTTTTGTATGGTACTTCTGCATAAGTTAAGGCAAGAGTAACAGCATCATCCCAGGGTTGTTTATTTTCAGGTGTATATATAGCAATTTTAGGCGCTTTTTCCAAAAGCACTATATCCATATTGTTTTTTTCGACTTCCGAATAAATATCAAGTAGATCATTAGCAGATATTTTTTTAAAGCTTACACCTCTAATTCTACATTCTTGTGCAATAGGAGAATAATAATCAATTAGAAATGATCCTCCTCTATAATTCAATAGCCATTCGATATTTATATTTTTTTCCAATGTCCAAAATGCGATACCATAAGCTTTTAGATGATTTTTTTGAATTTGATCCATTGGAATTAATAGTTTATCTCCACTAAATAAAAATTCTATTAAAAGAAAAAGAGTTATAAATATTTTCATCTAACTTTTATCTAAAGTGTTCAATTTTCTAATTCGTATCCGCACTGGTTCTGCAAGCATTGACATAGGATGTTCTTCAAGAAGCAAATTATAAATCTCCAAAGCTTTTGGTGTGTTGTTATATAGTCGCTCATATATCTCTCCCTGCGCAGCAATTCCTTCTGGCGCTAAAGATGTATTTTGAAGTGATTTTGCTATGTCAAGTGACATGTTTGTATCATCAATTATCATTCTTAACAAACATTCTCTTAACATAACAATGGGGATGATCGAAGCATTTTGATATTTTTCACGAGTTAAAGATAATATTTCTGCGGCTTCAAGAAATTTGAATTCTTGTAAATATTTTTCAGCTTTTATATAAAATAAAAATGCTTCCTTATCAATTGAGTTTCCATAAATGAAATGTTGAGATATTATAGATTGTAATTCCATAAGATCATTAAAATATTTATCACTTGGACTTGTATTCACAATAAGGGAATCAATTAACATTATTGTTGTATCGATATTTCCTGACAAAAATGTTAAATGAATCTTTTTCATGGTAAAAGTATTTATATTTATTTTTGAAAGATTCTTTTGATAGTATTGTTCATTATGATTTATAGCATTCTTTAAATTCCCTTCAGCTAAATAAGTATCTCCTATTTTTAGAATAATCTTATTTCGCAAATCATTATTTGGTCTAGATTTGAGCGCCGAATAATATGAATTTCTTGCACCTACGAAATCATGCATAATATTTAATTGTAATTCTCCTAATCGATAATGAGCTTTTGATGAGAATGTTGACGCAGGTAGTTCTTTTAATATTTGTTGATATAAATTAAAAGTTGATTCAATATAGTTCAGTGAATCCTTTTGAAATCCTTTTGCTTTATTATTAAAAAAAATATTTTCTGGGTAGAAATCAACTAATCTGTCTTGATAAGTATCTTCCATTAATTGTGCTTCATATGTTTTGCCAAGGCCAAGTAATGCTTCCCCAATAATTGATGAATTAAGCGTTGATTTAATGCTTAATATTTGTTTATAGCTATCAATTGATAATCGGTACTGTTTTTCTTTTCTGAAATTTTCTGCCAGAATTAGCCATCTTTGAAAGTCCGAAGTAGTTTCCAAGCCCATAGATAGATGTATATTATATGCATCTTTATATTTTCCAGTTTTAAAGTAAAACCCAGATAATAGTTTATGAATTCTATAATTATTATTTTCAAGATTAGAAAATAATTTTTTTTCTATTAATAAATGATTTTCTGGTTCATCACTAATAAGCAGTATCTTATCCATAACAAGTTTTTCATTCGACGGATTTGATTTAATATATATCAATAATTCATCTAATGATAGATCATAAGTCTGTCTAGCATAATAATAGTTTGCAAGATCAAGTGATAATAAATCTTTTTTATTAAATTTTATTCTGCCTCTATAAACTAATTCCTTCATTTTTGTTGTTAAACTTAGGCGACTATATGTGTGTAAAAGCATTCTGTAAGCACTTTGGTTTTTCCCAAAATTATTTTCAAAACTTTCCCAAACTTTATCTGCATTTAATCTATCATTATTTAGGTAAAATATTTCTCCAAGTTCTATATGAGCTTGTAAATCATTTGGATGTATGTTGATCCAATATTTTATTAGCTCTGAAGCTTCTGATAATTCTTCTGTTCTTTTTAAAATCTCTTTTAATCGCTGATATGCTTGCCTGTTTTTTGGATTTTTTTCAAGTAATTTTTGATAAATAATTTTTGCTTTATCTATATCACCCTTCCGTTCATAAAATAGGGCATCTTGTATATCTCTTGTAGGTAGAGTCATTACATTAATCTGTGCGAACAAAACGCAAGAAATGAAAATAGGAAATATTCTATTCATTAATTGTTGAGTCTTTTATAGTGCTGATATTTTCTATTTTACTTACTGAATTAAAATACCTTCTAATCATTGTTTGATAATCACGAGAATAACCAGCTTTTAATGATTTGTTTAATGCTTCTATAGCAAGATTTCTTCTTTGGCCATAGTCTGTCGGAAGACCTGAGGGCCCTTCATAAATGACTTCTACTGCAGTTTCTGCTTTTCTTTCTTCTTTAAACCCTCTTTGTGTCATTGATTTTTGACTATCAAGCATTCTAGATAAAATACGTTGCTGTCGATCCTTTGTTTGTTGATTATACTTTCTATTTTGGAAATCATTAATCACCTCTTCAATTTCTTCTGAAATTCCTTTCATATCACCTAATCCATCTTGTCCTGTTTTTCTGCTTTCATTAATCAATTGTTGGAGATTTTTTTGAACTTGTTGCTGTTGACTTAATAATCTACCCATAAGCCCTTCTTTTATAGAAGCAGACATTTGACCTAAGGCTAGTTGCATACTTTCATTATTTATACCCTGTTGCTGTTTAGACATTTGTTCCATACGTTTTAAAAATTGCTCAAATCCACTTGCTGAACCGGAAGATTGCATTTGGTTCATGGATTGTGAAACAGCTAAAATAGCTGAATTTAATCCTTCCATAGCTGACTTTTGATTATTTGCAGCTCCTCTGCCATTTCTCTCTGCCAATCTTTTTTTAGCTTCTTCCATATGATTATTTGCCATCCCGATACCTTGTCCAATTTTTGGAGTTACTGCAAATGTCTCTTTAGAAAGTTCGATTAATTCAGAAACAATTTTTGTTAGTTGATCTTGTATAAACTGTTGTTTTCCAGCCATTTGACTTAATCTTTGCGAATTTCTAGGCATTGATCTTGCTGTTTTTTCAAGTGATTCTTGATTTTTTGAAAGCTCAAGAAGATCTTTCATTATTTTTTGAAATTTTAAAGCCATTTCTTGGGTAGTATTATTTTCAAACTGATTCTTAATTTGATGCATCTGTGATTGTATATTTTTTAGGTTTTCTAAACTAGATAAACTTTTTTGTTTTGCAGCTTCAGCTCGATTCTTTTGAAGTTGTCTAATAGTTTGGTTCATTAATGATTCTGTTTCATTTGCACTTTGGCTACTTTCAAGATTATCTAAAGCATTAGATGATTCTTTATCAAACTCATCCATTACTTTAGCTGATTGCTTCATCAAATCACGTATGTTTGAATATTCATTACTATTTCTTTTTTCATCAAAACTTAATTGTTCTAATAAGTTTTGATCAGAATTTGAATTAAGATTCTGAATTTCATCATTTGTTTGTACTTGATTTTTTACAAGTTCATCTAATCTTTGAACAGTTTCATTTAATTTTTGTTCAGCCTTGATCCTTTTAAATATATCTATAAATCGATCAAGTTGTTGTTCAATGTTATCCAAATTTGATGATAGGTTTTCCATTGCTTTCATTAAATCTTTTGTATTCATTTTGTCTAAAGCATTTTTTATATCATCTAAATCTGTCATTAGGTTAGTATCTAATATTTCATTTACTAACTCCTGAAGATCTGTAAACTTTTTCATAAGATCTTCAGAAAATAAATCATGTTTATTTATAGCCTGATTAATTGCTTCCATAGATTCAGCAATATTTTTTAAAGCCTCAGTTTCTTCTTTTATATTATTTAGAGTTTCTTCTATTTGTTGTTTTTGCGTCCAATCAATTTTATCGGATTTTAGCATTTCTAATTCAAGAGCATTTAATTGATTTTGAATTTTATCTATTTCAGTTGATCTCATTATTAAATCATCCATCATTGTATCTTCTTTTTCTTCTATTGATGCAAATAAATCACCCAAGGAAGGAAGTTTTGCAATATATGTATTTGATATAGATTTTTTTGGACCAGAAACTTTATCATTATCATATAATTCAAAATGATAGTGTATTTCATCCTCAGGCATCAGACCATATTCATGTAGTTTCCATATACTCCTTAATTCCTGTGAAAGTACTTTTGGATCAGCAATATAAATTGGATATATAGAAATTTGTGATTGGTTTTCTATATAACTTGGACGTTTTATCTCATATCCAATTTGAAGAGTGCTGAATCCAAAATCATCTTCAATCTTTATCTCAATCGGTATTAATTGTTCAGTGCCTAGCTCAATTACTGGTTCTGGTTTAATTATAGTCATTTCTGGCTTTAGATCCGGAATTATTTGCAAATGATATGGGATAGGGTTTTGATTTGTTATTCCACGATTATCTTCTAATAATATTTTTAGTAATGCTTCTTCTTTAAATATAAATCCGCCAGCTGCACGTTTCCCTCTAATTTTTAAAGGTGTTTTTTGATCATTTAGACTTAAATATCCTTTTTTTAAATTTCTATTACTTTTTAGATCAATTCTTATTGATGATCCTTTTAAGGCATTTACATCTGATTGATTTGCTTTTTGAATTGTAATAGGTAATCCTGAATAATCAGGCGGGGAAACTTTTATTGAAAATTCTTCCATAATTGGTCTATCTGTAACTGATATATAATAATATGGAGAATTAATGTTTTTCCATGCTTGCCAAAAATGTTCTGAAGGTGAAAAGGCTCTATATCTATAATCTTGATATACCTCATCTATCATATAACTATACACATTATTAGAATCTTTATTCATTATGAATATTATTGATGTATCATTAGAACTAGGGATTAATTCTAAAAAAATAGAATCTGGAACTATGCCGATAGCTTTAAAATTTAAGAAGCTTGATTCTCCTCCAAGCAAATGAATATTTCTTGTGATGCCTTCAATAATGAAAGGTTTAGGTGCCTCAAATTCATGATATGGATGACCCCATCGTATAACTGCATTTGAAGTTGAATCCCAAAATGTTAAAATAATTATCATCCCTAAAGAAAGAATGAATAAATTAATTTTTTTCCAAAATTCTGAAAGTTTAGTTGGAAATAGTTTTTTAAGATTTAAGCGATTAAGTTTTTTTGAAATTCCATTAATGTATGAATCACTTAATGAATTTGATTTATTAGAGCTATTAGATTTTTCTAATTGGAGCGCATTAATTACAACATCACTTTTTGGAAAAGCAAGCTTTCCCGCAGAGCGTGCAAGCTTAGGCCATGAATAACGTTTTATCTTATTTTGTTCTATTAAAACGTTAATTATAAATAAAAATAAGATGATAAGAACAATTAAAGCAAAAAGAGATTTTAATATAAATAATCGATTGGAACTGGATAAATAAAAAATAGCTTCATACCCAACCGCTAAAAAGAATATTATCAATAGAATAGAGTAAAGTAACCATCCAAAAGTAATTAGATCATTTTGAACTGCTTCTTTTCGAATTCTTTTTAAATGTTCTGTAATAGATAACATATTATTGAGTTAAAGCAAAATAAATAATATTGACACCCATTTGAAGAGCATTTAATCTAATTTCATTAGGGTTTTTATGAACCTCTTCGTCTTCCCATCCATCTCCTAGGTCAGATTCATAAGAATATAAAACCATAATCTTATCTTCATTAAATAAGCCAAATAACTGAGGTGGTTTTCCATCGTGTTCATGTATTTTGGGAAGCCCATTTGGCATATCAAAATATGAATGAAATACTCGATGGTAGTGTGGAATCTCGACAAAATCTTTATTTGGGAATACACGTTTCATTTCACGACGGAATGATTGATTTAATCCATAATTATCATCTGCATGTAAGAAACCACCATTTAGCAAATGATTTCTAAGTGCAATTATTTCTTCATCATTTAATCTAATGTTTCCATGCCCAGTTAGATATAAATATGGATGACTAGCAAGTTCTTGATCTGATAGTTTAATTCTATTTTCTTCATTTGCAGCCTTTATGCTTGTATTAGTTGTTAAAAATTTAAGTAAGTTTGGTATACTTGATGGGTTGCTATACCAATCACCGCCACCACCATAATGGACACGTGAAATTGAAAATACTTGACCACATAAGATATTCACAAAAAATATCATTAATAACTTTGTATATAAATATTTCATGAAATTAATTTAATCCTTTAAATATATTTTTCAATGGCCGCAAACAAATTATGTTCCATCATATAATTCGTATATAAAATTAGTACAAATTGCTATATATAATAGATTTTATATACTAGTATGTAGCTTACACTTGCAATCAAGCGTCTCTAACGTTTATTTTTCATTAGATGCAATTACGAATTTATTCCATTATTCTAATTTGCAGCCACATATCACAAGTCTATGCTGGCCAAGCAGCTGAGGATTCGGTTAAATCCTATATGTGGGGTTTAATTAAGATTAATTCAACGCAAAAAATCCAATATGAACAAGGTTATTGGAAGGACCGCATACTTCATCCAAGAGAATTTCACCATCCAATAACCTTTATGCCTCTTGAATTACGTTATGGTTTAAGTTTTACGGGTGGTGCTGGTGGATATGGACAAAATATGCCTACAAATTGGATAAAATATGATGAAAATTTTGGTGGAAGTCATTATAATGCTGGAAAAAAGATTGCCAAATTTGGCCACCAACTTGATATCGATATGTTAAAATTAAATCTATCTGATTTTATTTTAAATACAAGTTGGTTAGATATGAATACTGGAATAAACTATCGTTATTCAAATCTGTTTTTTCCAGATACAATCCCAATGAGTCAATGGGGGAATGTCAATCCTAGTTGGAATATAAATAGAAAATTTTCTCCAAAACTTTCTGAATTCAGTTTAAGTCATGCAATGATAGTTCAATGGTTTGAACAATTTTATTTTAATATCAGATACACCTGGGGAATAGCAAGATCAAAATTTTATTTAAATTCTTCTTCAAGCGATGATAATCCAATTGGTTGGGGTCCTTCAACTTCATATTCATTTGGTTTAAGGTATATATTTGAAACAGAAAAAAATTATAGATTTACAGTTGGAGTTGATTTAAAGCATTCATATGTAAAGATAAAAAATATTAATGACCCTAAAGACATAACGCCAATCAATCGATTTGATCTTCAAGATTATGGAGTATATCTTACAATTGGAGCATTTTATGGAGGCGAATTATCAAGCGGTGATAATGCAAAAGAGTATTTTTATAGAGGAGACTTTATAGAATCAAAAAAAATATTTGAAAAATTTATTAATGATAATCAGACACATAGCAACTTGCATAGAGCAAAGATGTATCATCAACTTTCATTAAAAAAGATTCCCTATCAACTATATAAAGAAGGATTACAATTTGAAAATAGAGGGATGATAGATAAAGCCGTTGATAGATATATGACATCTTTACAAACTGCAGACTCCACTTTATCTATTGAAGTAAATGCACACCTTAGAAAGATAGCTAGTTTTAGAATGCAGGATGCTGAACTTTTAATTACAAAAGGTAAATATAGTGAGGCAATTTCTTTATTAAATAAAACAATAATTTTTTCTGAAATAGCAAAAAAAGAAATGCCAAGATTTCAAGCTTTAATTATGATAGGAAAAGGTGAAACCGCATTAAAATATAGTTTTTATAATAAAGCCCTTGAGCTTTTCAATGAAGCTTCTAAAAAATATCCCAGTTTCAATAGAAAGATAAATGCATACCGTTTTCAGATTGCTGCAATGATGGTAAATGATATTAAAGATATTAATGATCCTGCTGAAATAAAATTAGCCTTGGTTAGCTTGGAAGAAGCAAGAAATATAAATGGATTGGGTCCCGTAAATGAAAAGATTTATACTGAATTAAAAAAACGATTATCTATTATTGAAAATTTATCTATTCGTTATGGGATTGATAAACGAATGGAAGAAGAAAGATATCGTCGAATTAAACTTAATAGCGCAACAATAAAAATAGGAATGACTATACCTGAGGTAATGGATATAATTGGTGAACCAATTGAAATTATTCACGAGCAAAATCTCCATGGGAAAGATGCACAACTTTGGTTATATCATTTATCCAAAGATAAAAATCTAGAATTATCTTTTTTTGATTATAAGTTATTTAAAATACAATAATCTTATAGTAAATGGGCGTTTCTTTTTAGAAACAAAATTTCCACGCCAATTACTTTTAGAATTCCAGCTGCAGGGACTGCAAGCAGCATACCAATTGGCCCGATTAAAGTTCCCCCAATTAATAAAGAAATCATAACAATCAATGGATGTATTCCCACGCTTTCTCCAACTAAAATAGGAGTTACAATATTATTATCAATTTGTTGAACAATTAGAAACATGATTACAATATCCAAAATATAAAAAGGAGATGGTATTGTATTAAAAAGTTGGTGGTTAATTGCTATATCGGATCCAATATTATTCATAACTGCCACTAAAATTGCAGGAAGCATACCAGCAAACGGGCCAACAAGAGGAATTAAATTTGCAAGACCAGCAATAATTGCTATAAAAACAACAAGTGTTAAATTTGCGCCCATAATATTTAAAATAGATAAACCAATAAATGACATTAATGCAACGCTAGAAGCTGCAAGCAATTGTCCTTGCAGGTATTTTGAGACTTGTCTTTCAATATTAAAGATTACACGTAAGCCCATTTCGAAATATTTATTAGGAATAAATTGAACGATTGATTTTTTGAATCCATGATAGTTTGATAAAAGAATAATTGTGAAAATTAGAACCATAATCGTAGTAAAAATAAAGCCCCCGATTGTACCAGCTAATGACATTAAATTTTGAATTATCTCACCCACCATACTATTAATTTTTGAAACAAAATTAGATGAATCTAATTCTGGTAAATTGATATATTTATTCAAACTTGATTCAAGTTTTATAGCTAAAGAATTTAAATTATCATCATATCCTTTAGTTCCAATCTGTTTTGAAAAATCACGCGCTTGACTTAACATACCAGAAGCAAAGCTTTTTAAAAAAATAATAAATGTAGTTATTATGCTAATTGTAACTATTACTATACTTATACCTCTTGATTTTATTTTACTTTCTAATTGATCAACTAATGGTAGCAAAATTGTAGTAAATAGGAATGCAAAAATTAGCATAGTAACTACAGATGAAATAAATGGCCATATGATTGATAAGAAACCAAATGAAATAACTATGAGAATTAATCTATAAATTAATTGAATATAATTTTTATCATTGTTCATGATTTTTTCTTCTTTTTCAATTGGTTATCCATTAGTAATTCATTCGTTTTTCTAAGTCTAGTACAAACTACCTTGGAAAGGTTTTGCAAAATCTTATTGCCTAATGAAGGATTTATTTCAATTAACGTTTCTAAGTCTGATCTAAAAAAGCCTAAAAGCTTTGTATGATCTTTTGCCAATGCAGCAGCAGATCTAACTTCGTCTTCTAATAAAGCCATTTCCCCAAAAAAATCACCATTGGAAAGCTCTGCCAGGACTTGGGAGTTTCCGCTAGATTCCCCGACTATAATATTGATTATTCCTGAATGAATAATAAACATGCCTTCACCAGGAGCGTGACGTTTAAATACATATTCATCTGGCTTATAGATTCTATCATGTAGAAGTTTACTAACTTCTTCTAGTTCTTTAGTTTTAAGATTAGCAAAAATGGGTATTTTTTTTATTATTGTAACTGTTTCACTTTGCTCTTTTCCCCAATTAGTAAAAATATTTTTCCAATAAGCGTTTTTCAAATTCTTTACCTCACATTATTAATGATTAGATAAAAATAGACAGGATCTTTAGTTTTGTCAAGATTACTCTTTAATTGATTATTAAAACCCTTTGGATAGATTTTACTCTACTAGGTACTTTCACACGTTATGCTTTTACGTTTTTTATTAATTATTAGTGTATTTATTAATAATAATCTTAATGCACAAGATGATCGTCGAGATTTTGATGCAGAATTAAATTATCAATCAGGTGCAATTGATAAGGTCAAAAAAGAGATTGAAGAGACAAGAAGAAAAATTAAATCTGAAAATAAAAAAGAGAAAAGCACCTCACGACGTTTATCAAATATTGATAAAGAAATTTCGTTAACAAATAAGTTATATAATCAGTTAAAGAATGAATTAAATAAAACCGAAGTAGAAATTGATAAACTATCAAAAGGTATACAGGCTAATGAACAGCAATTATCAAAGTTGCGTTATAGATATTCTCAAAGAATTGTTCAAATGTATAAAAAAGGAACACTTTCTGATATTGAAAAGATTTTGAGTTCTTCATCGTGGAGGCAAGCAATATATCGTACAAAATACATGGGAATTATTTCAGATATTGATCAAAAAACTCAAAATAAAATAAAATCCTTATTAATTGATATAGGGAAGCAGAGGATATCTCTTGAATCTAATTATAGAAATAAAGTTCGATTAAAAAAAGATCAAGAAGAAAGCAAAGTTTCTTTAAGAGCTAGCAGAAAAAAAAGACAAAGAGAGTTAGACAAGATTAGAAAAAATCAGACTGAATTAACGAAATACCTGGAAGAGAAACAGGCGGGTATGCAGGAGCTAGAAGCTTTATTAAAAAAGATTCGTCAAGAGAAATCAAGCTACGATAGAGCAGATCGTATAAAGAAACAGCAAACGGCACTTAAGACACAAGTTTTTAGTAAACTTAAAGGTCAGTTGCCCTGGCCTGCAAGTGGTAGAGTAGTAAAAAAGTTTGGTCGTTCTTGGAATCCTGAAAGAAAAACAACCACTGAAAATCCAGGCATAGATATTAAAGGAAAGCCAGGTTCTCCAGTAAGATCTATTATTGGTGGAATCATATCAACAATCACATACATTAGAGGATATGGAACAACATTAATAATTGACCACGGTGGTGGATTTTATACGGTTTATAGTCATATAACTAATGTTGAGGCTAACGAAGGACAGGAAGTGCAAGCTGGTGATGTAATTGCATATATGGGTGATGCTGGATCAGTTGAGGGTTCAAAACTCCACTTTGAGATATGGGGTAATGGCCAAAAACTAAATCCTGAAAAATGGTTAATGAAACGATGATATTTACAAATGTAAAGATGCAAAGTGCTCTATGGGAAAGGGTTATTCTTTCTAAAAAGAATAACCGCATTGGAAGTGCATATTTATTTTCAGGGCCCAATGGATCTGCAAAAGAGGCTCTGGCTTTAAAATTTTCTGCTTACTTAAATTGCAATGAATCCACTATGGAGCCATGTGGCATCTGCAGTTCATGTAAAAGGATAATAGCTTTCCAGCATGAAAATCATCATTTGATAGTGCCAATTCCAAGTGATAAGCAAATATCTGATTCAGATAAAAGAAATATATTAATTACTGAATTGAAAATAAAATCAAATAATCCTTTTCATAAGATTTCTATACCGAAAGCAAAAACAATCCCAATCAGTATAATTAGAAACTTGAAAAAAGAATTATTTTTGAAATCTGTTGATTCGGATAGAAAGATAGTATTGATTTTTGATGCGCATGCGCTATGTACTGGAGATGCTTCTTCTGCAAATGCAATATTAAAAATACTAGAAGAACCGCCTAATAATACTACATTTATTTTGGTTTCTGATCATAAAGCTGAATTACTGCCTACTATTTTATCCCGATGTCAAATTATAAATTTTCCTATTTTGCAAAATGACGAAATAATTAGTTATTTATCATCCTATGAGTCAGATAGTGCATTAGTTGATTTTGCAGCAGAACTATCTGAGGGGAATATGAATTATGCGCAAAGAATATGCAGAAATGGGTTTAATGATATAATGCAAATAATTAAAAAGTTGGTTGCAACATTAATGGTATATAATGAAAAAAACTGGAGAGTATTTATACAAGAATATAGTAGAATGGCTAATAATAATCTCAATGACTATAAATTCCATTTCTTTTTATTTCAATCTTGGCTGAAACAAGCTAACAATTCACATATCGGTTTAAATGAAATACCTGCATTCGAAGAGATTATTAAAAATTTTAATTCAAAATTTCCTGATGCAAGATTAGATAAAATAAATTGTATGGTTGAGGATATTATGAACGCTCCAAAGAACAATTTTTTTATGCCCATACAATTAACCAATTTCTTAATTGGTGTTCGAAAAAAATTATTGAATTGAGTAATAATAAATTATATGAAAAATAATAGCTTTTATATAACAACGCCAATTTATTATGTAAATGATAAACCTCATATTGGTCATGCCTATACAACAATTTTAGCAGATGTAATTGCACGTTTTTACCGACAATTAGATTTTGATACATTTTTTTTAACTGGCTTAGATGAACATGGTCAAAAAGTACAAGAAGCAGCAAATAGTCGCAAAGTTGAAGCCCAAGTTCATTGCGATGAAATGGCCCCTAGATTTCTTGAATTATGGGAAAAGTTACATATTTCAAATGATGATTTTATTAGGACAACCGAACAAAGACATAAAATAATAGTTCAAAAATTTTTGCAATTAGTTTTTGATAAGGGTGATATTTATAAAGATGAGTATACTGGATTATACTCTGTATCTGAGGAACGATTTATAACTGAAAAAGAAGCTGAAAGTGGTGATTTTCGGGATATAAAAGAATTAAAGGAAGTCAATTATTTTTTTAAGATGAGCAACTTTCAATCAAAACTAATTGAATATATTGAAAATAATGAAAATTTTATCCAGCCTGCGCATCGTAAAAATGAAATTTTAGGTTTTTTGAAAAACCCTTTATCTGATTTATGCATTTCAAGACCTAAATCAAGGCTAAGCTGGGGAATAGAATTACCATTTGATACTAATTATGTTACATATGTTTGGTTTGACGCATTAATTAATTATCTAACTGCGACTGGATATGCAAATGATGAAAAATCTTACAAAAAATGGTGGCCAGCTAATTATCATCTTATCGGAAAAGATATATTAACCACTCATGCTGTTTATTGGCCAACGATGCTATTATCAGCTGGGATTCCCCTTCCAAAGACTATCTTTGCACATGGATGGTGGTTAAGTGGTTCTTCTAAAATGAGTAAATCTATTGGTAATGTAGTTAACCCTCTTGATCTAATTGAGCAATATGGAGTTGACCCTGTTCGTTTTTATTTAATGAGAGAAATGGTTTTAGGTCAGGATGCTAATTTTACAATGGATTCATTTGTTAAACGTTATAATAGTGATTTAGCAAATGATTTTGGCAATTTATTAAATCGAATTACTACCCTTTTAAATAAAAATTTCGAAGGAATAATTCCTGAAGAGGGTGAAAGAACTTCTGATGAGGAATCTATTATAGGTTCAGTAGAAGCATTAGTTAATAATATGGATATAAAAATTAAAGAAATGAAGATTAATGAATCTATTGAAGAAATTATGCAGTTTGTAAGAAGTATAAATAAATATATGGAACATCAAAAACCATGGGTTTTAGTTAAAGAAGATAAAAATAACGCCGCTAGAGTATTATATACAGCTGGAGAATCTATACGCATTGCAGCAGTTTTATTATCACCTGTAATGCCAAATAGGTGTGCTGATGTTTTACATGTTTTTGATTCAGGTAAATCAACAAAATGGGGGCAGTTAAAGTCTGGATCTAAATTAAATGATCATAAGGCTCTTTTCCCCAGAATTTAATTACTTATGTTAACTGATAGCCATTGCCATTTATTTTATGAAGAAATACTTAAAGATATTGATAATGTTTTTAAACGCTCAAAAGAATTAGGAGTTAATCGATTTATTTGCGTCGGAACAAATATAAATGACTCATTACTTTCGCTAGATATATCTAACAAATATGAAAATGTATATTGTTCTGCTGGTATACATCCTCATGATTCTGAAAATGTTGATAAAGATTATATCCATCAAATAGAATTAATGATGGATTCGGATAAAATGATTGCTGTTGGCGAGATTGGTTTAGATTATTTTAGAAATATTTCTTCAAAAAAAAGTCAAATAAAAGTATTTAATGAGCTTTTAGAGCTTGCAGATACAATTAAAAAACCAATCATATTTCATAATAGAGATGCTGATGATGATATTATTGATATTCTATCTGCCTACCCTAATGTCATTGGTGTATCTCATTGTTTTTCGTCCACACTTTCTACGGCTAAAAAATTATTAGATATGGGATATTATATATCATTTTCTGGTAATCTAACATTTAAAAATAGCAATCTTCCAAGTGTAGCAAAATATTTACCATTAGATAGATTATTAGTAGAAACTGACTCTCCATATTTAAGTCCAGAGCCATTTCGAGGCAAACCAAATGAACCGGGTAGAACTCGATTTGTTGCAGAGAAATTAGCGGAAATACATAATACCTCCTTTGAATCTATTGCAGAACAAACAACAGATAATATAAATAAGTTGTTTTCTTTTTAATGAACCACCCATTTAGAAAGAAATGGGGTCAAAATTTTCTAGTAGATACTAATCTATTAAATAAAATAGCTAATACAATTAACCCAGAACCTGATAATTGTATTTTAGAAATAGGACCAGGTGAAGGCGCGTTAAGTGAAAAAATATTTCCTGTTGTTGATCAAATGCTGGGAATTGAAATTGATCCGCTATTAATAGAAAAATTAAAAAAACATCAGTTACTAAAAAATTTAAAAATAATTAAAGGAGATGTTTTACTATTTAATATAGATGAATTACCTATCTCCAATCCAATTAGAGTTATTGGTAACATTCCTTATAATATTACAAGTCCAATAATTTTTTGGTTAATTGAACAATTAGATTACTGGGATGACGCTTATTTAATGGTTCAAAAGGAAGTAGCAAATCGATTAACCGCAAAAAGATCAACAAAATCCTATGGGCGATTAACTGTAGTTGTAGGAGCTTATTTAGACATAAAATTAAAGTTTAAAATTCCCCCAGATGTTTTTATCCCTAAACCAAAAGTTGAATCTGCATTTATACATTTAACAAAAAAACAAAAACCACTTATAGATGATGAAAATTATATAAAGTTTAATAAAATTGTATCAAACGCATTTAATCAAAGACGAAAAATGTTGAAAAACTCAATGAAGCATTGGAATTTTTCAGATAAAATTATTAAAAATATTGATTTTACACGTCGACCAGAAACTTTATCAATTAAGGAATTTGCCTCATTAATTGAATAAATTTAACTTCTTAACAGCATCCTTGAGTTGTATATAAAAAATAGTGTATCTTTGTTGGCTAATCTAGAATAAAAATTGAACGAGGTATAAATGGCTAAAACTGGAAGAACAGTAAATGAGTCCAATCGAAGCTTGAGTCGATATTTGGAAGAAATAGGTGATTTTGAACCATTAAATCCTGATAGAGAAGTAGAGCTTGCCATACAAATTAAACAAGGCAATCATAATGCCTTAGAAGAACTGGTAAAGGCGAATTTGCGTTTTGTTGTATCTGTAGCTAAAGATTATCAAGGTCAGGGGCTTCCTTTAACAGATTTAATTAATGAAGGGAACCTTGGTTTAATTAAAGCTGCAGGTAGGTTTGATGAAACAAGAGGATTTAAATTTATTTCGTATGCTGTATGGTGGATAAGGCAATCAATTCTCCAAGCGCTTGCAGAACATTCAAGAATTGTTCGTTTACCTCTAAATAGAGTTGGGACTATTAGTAAAATAACAAAGACAGCTGAAAAACTCGAAGCTGAAATTGAACGGTCTCCAAATGAAAAAGAGATTGGTAGACAATTAAATATGACGCCTGATGAAGTTATAGATGCTATGAGAATATCAAGAAGGCATCAGTCATTGAATGCGCCATTTAGAGATGGTGATAAAAATTCTCTTATTGATATTATTAAGGATGAGAATCAACTTGAGCCCGATACTCCGTTAATGAATGATTCGTTAAAAGATGAGATACGTAATTCTCTTGATACACTTAAAGATAGAGAGCGCATGGTTATTAAAATGTATTTTGGAATTGAAAGAGACTATGCTTTAACTCTAAATGAGATTGGTGAGGAATTTAATTTAACTCGGGAGCGTGTTAGACAAATTAAAGAAAAAGCAATTCGTCGTTTAAGACATCGTTCTCGTAGCAAAACTTTAAGAAACTATTTAGGATAATTTTTCTAAGGAGGTGAATAAAATTGGTTGAAGTAACCGTTAGAGATGGTGAACCATTAGAGCGTGCATTAAGACGTTTTAAAAAGAAATGGGAAAGAGCTGGAGTTTTACGTGAAGTAAGGCAGAAAGCATATTATGTCAAGCCTAGTGAAAGAAAGCGCGCTGAGAGAAAAAAAGCAGCAAGAAGAATGACGAGAGTATCTCATTATTAAATCTGATAATTTAATTATGAAAGTTCAAGAAAAGGTTCAGGTGTTATTCCTGAACCTTTTTTATTTTAATAAATATGAAAGAAGTCATCAGGGGCCTCTCTCATCTACTTTTTTTTTTAAATAACTTTCTCAACGTTTTTAGGATATAAGATGTCACAAAAAAAGAAAGATAGATTTTACTACGACACAAAATTTATTGGTAGTTCCGATGGGAGAGTAATGCGCATTTTGGCAGAATATTTTGGACCGCTACAGCGCTTCCGTAGAAATAAGATCGCTGATACCATTGTTTTTTTTGGATCCGCTCGCATTAAATCGCAAGAAGAGGCACAAACTGCATTGCAAAATGCTTCACTTAATACCAGCAAGAAGATAAAAGAACAACTGAAACGCGATCTACAGATGAGCAGATACTACGAAGATTCTAGAAAATTGGCCTATAAATTGACCAAATGGAGCATGAGCCTGAAAGAAAATAGAAAAAGATTCATTATTACTTCAGGTGGTGGTCCAGGTATCATGGAAGCGGCAAATAGGGGGGCAGATCAAGCTAAGGGACTCGCTGTAGGTTTAAATATTACACTTCCATATGAGCAATCTGGTAATAAATGGATATCAAAGGATCTTTCGTTGTATTTCCATTACTTTTTTATGAGGAAATTCTGGTTTCTGTATCTAGCAAAAGCCCTGGTGATTTTCCCAGGAGGATTTGGAACGCTTGATGAACTCATGGAATTGCTAACTCTAATTCAAACAGAAAAAATTCGGAAAAAAGTTCCTGTAGTTGTTTATGATAAAAAATTCTGGAATAAAATCATTAATTTTGATCAATTGGTCAAGATGGGAACAATATCTAAAGAAGATATGAAGCTATTCTATATGACTGACTCCATTGATGATGCATATAAATATTTAACAAAAGAAATCGTGAAAGCTCATTTGAAGGGCAAAAACTTTTAATATGTAATGCATAGAGAAACAATGATAAAACGAACTATCATTGCTCATTTCAAACAGGTAAAATTACTCTATGAAAAACACTCTTTTTTTATGTGTTGATCTATGCAAGTATTGCTCAAAGACTAGCTTTATTAATTGAAGGTGACACCTATGTTAATTCGTAGTATTTCTGGTATACGAGGCTTGATAAGTTCTCATCTTACAAAAGAATCTTGTATTAATTTTGCGAATGCAATCGATCAAATAATTCCTGATGGTGTAATTATGTTAGGTAGAGATACTCGTCCTTCTGGTGAGGAATTACTAGAAAATGTTTCTACTCAATTACAGAAATGCGGAAGGACAGTTATTGTATTAGGCATTGTTCCTACTCCTACGATTCAATACATGGTGCAAAATACAGAAGCACAAGGTGGTATAGTTATTACGGCAAGTCATAATCCAATAGAATGGAATGGATTTAAATTTATTAGAAATGATGGCACATTTTTTAGGCCAGATGAATGTGATAATCTTTTTTCTATTATGGATGAAAATAACTTTTCAAATCATAAAAATGATATGGGAATGATTATGCAGGATGTTAATGCTGTCCAAAAACACATTATTAATGTCCTAGGATTAAGTTGTATTGATATTAACAAAATTCGTGAGAAAAAATTTAGTGTGGTTGTTGATGCTGTAAATGGCGCGGGGTATGATGCCTTACCTAAGCTTTTAGAAGCTTTAAATTGTAATGTAATTACTATTAATTGCAATCCAAGTGGAGATTTTGTTCGAGGAGCGGAGCCTCTTCCAAAGAATTTGAATATGTTAAGTGAAACGGTTTTAAAAACTAAAGCAGATATTGGGTTAGCTGTTGATCCAGATGCGGATCGTTTAGCTGTTGTATCAAATGAAGGTATGCCTATTGGTGAAGAATACACGTTGGCGTTAGCTGCTGATGGATATATAAAGCATAAACAATCGGAAGAGACATTTGTTATTAATCTTTCTACATCAATGGTATTAGAAAAAATAGCAAATCAAAATAATTGTAAAGTAATTAGAACGCCTGTAGGTGAAATTAATGTTGTGGAAAAAATGATAGAAATAAATGCTGAATTAGGAGGAGAGGGGAATGGAGGTGTTATTTTAAAAGAATCACATTTTGGCCGAGATTCTATTGTAGGATGCGCAATGGTTTTAAATCGTTTATCTCAGACTAATGAAAGTTTGCATGATATTTATGTAAATCTTCCTCAATATACAATCGTTAAGGATAAAATTGAAATTTCCAAGGACGCACTAGTTGATCTCATTAATCATTCAAAAAGGATTTTTGATGATGTGGATGTAAATATTGAAGATGGAATAAAGTTTACATGGAAAAATAAATGGATTCATTTGCGAAAGTCTAATACTGAGCCAATTGTACGTATATATGCTGAGGCAAAAGACCAAGAAACAGCTCAAGATTTAATTGATAAGGTTAAATCTTTTATGAGTGAATAATGCTATTATGATATTTAAAAATAGCATTGATCAAGTTGGTTGCTCAGAAAGAGTAAATAGAATTTTTTCAAGAAGCATTAAAACTGAATCTAAAAAATGGGCCTTGTATAAAATATTAAGTATGTTAGATCTTACTACTTTAGAAGGAAGTGACTCACCTGGAAAAGTTAAACAGTTATGTTATAAAGCTGCACATTTACATGATAAGTATCCAAAGCTACCTGAAGTTGCTGCAATATGTGTTTATCCAAGTATGGTATCAATTGCTCATAAATCATTAAAAGGTACAAATATAAAAACTGCATCTGTAGCAACCGGATTTCCAAGCGGAATGACTAACTTGAAAGCTAAACTAGATGAAGTTAAATATGTAATAGATAACGGGGCAGAAGAAGTTGATATGGTTATATCAAGAGGGCATTTTTTAAGTGGAGAATTAAATTATGTTTCTGATGAAATATCAAAAGTTAAAATAGCGTGTGGTAATGCAAAACTGAAAGTTATCCTTGAAACAGGAGAACTTAGCACTTTAGATAATGTAAGAAAAGCAAGTGACTTAGCAATGAAATCAGGTGCAGATTTTATTAAGACATCTACTGGAAAGATTTCAGAAAGCGCTACACCTACTGTAGTATTAACAATGCTAGAAGCTATACGAGATTATTACAATAAAACTGGTAAAAAGATTGGAATGAAGCCAGCAGGCGGAATAAGTACTTCAAAACTTGCAATTCAATATTTAGTTATGGTAAAAGAAACACTAGGTAATGGCTGGCTAACACCTAATTTATTTCGATTTGGTGCAAGCTCTCTTGCAAATGATGTTCTAATGCAAATTATTAAACAGGACCAAGGTAATTATCAATCTTCAAATTATTTTTCCTTAGATTAAGTTATGCCTAAAAATAGTAAAGCGAAAAAAGATTCATCATTATCTTGGGAATATAGTAGTGCATTAGAGAGTGTAGAGCATATTTCAATTTCTCCAGTCTATAATTTGTTTATAAATGGAAAATTTGTTAATCCTATATCAAAGAAATATTTTTATTCTATTAATCCAGCTAATGAAAAAAAACTAGCTAAAATAGCATTAGCTGGGAAATCAGATGTTAATAAAGCTGTGTCGGCAGCAAGATCGGCTTATGATAATATATGGAATAAAATGGACCCTAAAGAAAGAGGAAAATATATATATCGTATTGCAAGACTAATTCAAGAAAAATCAAAAGAATTAGCAATCATTGAATCTTTAGATGGCGGGAAACCAATAAGAGAATCAAGAGATATTGATATTCCTTTAGCTGCTGCACACTTTTTTTACTACGCAGGATGGGCTGATAAACTAGATTATGCTTTTCCAGGTAGAAGAGTTTCGTCAATTGGAGTTGCAGGTCAGATTATACCATGGAACTTTCCTTTATTAATGGCTGCTTGGAAAATAGCGCCTGCACTTGCCTCAGGAAACACTGTAATTCTAAAGCCTGGAGAAACTACTCCGTTAACGGCTCTTAAGCTTGCTGAAATTATTCAAGAGTCTGATTTGCCTCCAGGAGTAGTTAATATTATTACTGGAGATGGTACTACAGGTAGCTTGTTAGTAAATAATCCAAATGTAGATAAAATTGCATTTACTGGATCCACAGAGGTAGGTAAAATGATAATTAATTCTTTAGCTGCTTCCAAGAAAAAATATTCTTTAGAATTAGGAGGAAAAGCTGCAAATATTATTTGTGAAGATGCACCGATTGATCAAGCAGTTGAAGGGATAATTAATAGTATATTCTTTAACCAAGGGCACGTATGTTGTGCGGGTTCAAGGTTATATGTCCAAGAAAGCATCTCTAGTCAAATAATATCAAAATTACACAATAGAATGGATCACTTAATTTTAGGAGATCCGTTGGATAAAAATACAGATATAGGAGCTATTAATTCTAAAGCGCAATTAAAAAAAATTAAAATGTATTTAGATATTGGTAAAAAAGATGGCGGTGTAATTTATCAGTCCAAACATACTATTCCGAAGAAAGGTTATTGGTGTGCGCCAACTCTTTTTACTGATATAAGCCAATCACACAGGATTGTACAAGAAGAAATTTTTGGCCCAGTTTTAGCAATTCAAACTTTTCGTACTATTGATGAAGTAATAGCCAAAGCAAATAATAGCCCGTATGGATTATCTGGTGGTATCTGGACAGATAAAGGGTCAAAAATCTTTCAGGTATCCAAAGAAATTCGAGCAGGAGTAATATGGGCAAATACATTTAATAAGTTTGATCCAACATCTCCTTTTGGTGGTTATAAAGAAAGTGGTATGGGTCGAGAAGGCGGATTAGAAGGATTGTACCCTTATGTTAATACAGTAAATAGGATTTGATGATGAATGCTTCTTTAGATATTAGAAAAACTTATAAGTTATATATTGATGGAAAGTTTTCAAGAACTGAATCTGGAAGATTTATGCAATGGGTAAATACTAAAGATAATCAAACAGTAAATTTCTGTCGTGCTTCAAGAAAAGATTTTAGAAATGCAGTTCTTTCATCGAGAAATGCTTTTAATAATTGGAAAAATTTTTCAGGATATAATAGAGGTCAAATTTTATATCGTATTGCTGAAATGTTAAATAGTAGAAAAGAACAATTTATTTCTGAGTTATTGCTCCAGGGAAAAAGTAAAAAACAATCAATTCAAGAAATACAAATGTCAATTGATCGTTTAATATATTATGCTGGGTGGTCAGATAAGTATCAGCAAGTTTTCAGCAGAGTGAATCCAGTATCAACACCACATTATAATTTTTCATTACCTGAACCAACGGGTGTAATATCTATTATTGCACCAAAAAACTCTTACTTATTAGGCTTTATATCGGTTATTGTCCCTGCTTTAGTTGGTGGAAATACAGTTGTTGTATTGGCTTCTGAAGATAATCCACTTTGTGCAATATCATTTTCAGAAGTACTACATTCATCTGATGTTCCTAATGGTGTAATTAATATATTAAGTGGATTTCGTCATGAATTAATTGATCATTTTTCATCACATATGGATGTAAATGCAGTGATTTATTGTGGCTCGGATATAAATGATTCTGAACTAATTAAAAAAAATTCTTCATTAAATGTAAAAAGAGTTTTTGATTATGGATCTATGGATTGGGCGCACTCTGATTCACAAGATCCTTACCTTATAATGGACTGTCAAGAGGTTAAAACAACTTGGCATCCTATAGGGTATTAATTTTTAATATTATTTGATGTCTCAATCAGTTGTAAAAAACGCAGAGATTAAACTAACAATTGAGTCTTTAGCTTATGGTGGAATGGGTGTAGCTAGACATGAGAATTTTGTTATATTTGTAAAAAATGCTCTTCCAGGGCAAGAGGTCCTAGCCTTTATTTATAAAATACGAAGAGGTTATGCCGAAGCAAGAGTAGTACAAACATTATTGGAATCTCCATATTATGTAAAACCTAATTGTGCCCATTTTACTGTTTGTGGTGGATGTAGTACACAAAACCTTAACTATGATGAGCAGGTAAAACAAAAAGTTAAACAAGTTGAGGATATTTATGTTAGGCAGGCAGGTATTGATAATTTTGTCCTTGATAATGTAGTGCAAGCAGATAACCAATATAATTATCGCAATAAAATGGAATTTTCATTTAGCAATCGGCCTTGGTACTTAGATAGAGATGAAAAAAATAATTCAAAATTTGCGCTTGGTTTGCATGTGCCTAAGCGTTATGATAAAATTGTAGATATTGAAGAGTGCCATATACAAGATAAGGACTTTAATAAAATTATAGATCTAGTTCGAACGGAAGCGATAAAAAATGAAATAAAACCATATGATAATAAGACAAATAATGGCTACTTGCGTCATTTAATGCTTAGAAAGGGATTCTATACTAAAGAACTGATGGTCAATATTGTAACAAGCTATGAAGACCCAAGTAAGTTAAACCCAATTAAAAATAAAATATTAAAAGAATTTCCTAATATACAATCTATAGTCAATAATATTAATACTCGTAAGGCAGATGTTGCATATGGAGAAAAAGAAATAAATTTACACGGAGAATCCTTTATTCATGAGAAATTAGCAGATGTTATTTATGAAATTTCAGCTAATTCATTTTTTCAAACAAATAGTCAACAAGCAGTTAAATTATTTGAAACTGTAAAGCATTACCTTGACCTTAAGGGAGATGAAATTGTTTTTGATCTTTTTTGTGGTACAGGATCTATATCTTTATTTTTAGCAAAGTTAACAAAAGAAGTATATGGATTTGATGTAATTAAAACTGCAATAGAAGATGCAACTAGAAATTCAGTAATCAATGGTATCGGAAATGCAAAATTTTTTAAGGTTAATCTTGATACGTATTTTAAAAAAGGAAAGAATATAGAAGAATATCCAAATGCAGATGCATTGATTGTTGACCCACCAAGATCAGGTCTTCACAAAAACATGTTAAAGTCGTTGCCTAAATTTAAAGCAAATAAGATAATCTATGTATCTTGTAATCCAACAACTCAAGCTCGAGACATAGTTCAATTGATCCATTGGGGTTGGAAACTAGAATCAATGACTTTAATCGATATGTTTCCGCATACACCCCATATTGAAACTGTCGCATTATTGAAAAAAAATTAATATAAATCCTTCCTTTATATCTTAATTATTCTAGACTTAAATTTTTATCTATGAGACGGTGGTTTAGAAAACTAATACAGAACAGTTTTTTCCAGGTTGGAGCTGGATTATTTATCGTAATGATGCTTGGCGGATTTATAATCAAGTATTTAGAGAGTGGTTCTATAACAGAAAAAGAATCGCCTTTCTGGTGGGCAATAGTTACAATGACAACAGTAGGGTATGGTGATTTCTCACCTTCTACTCCAGAGGGAAGATTATTTGCTGTTTTTATTATGTTTGCAGGTATAGCGCTGGTCTCTTTGCTAACTGCTTCTATTTCATCTATATATGTGGCTAAAAGAATTCGGGAGGATAAAGGTTTGGAAAAAGTAAATTTAAATGACCATATTGTTTTATGTGGTTGGAATGAAAATGCTGAATCAATTATTGATTCATTAAGAAATCTATCTGAAAAAAATTCATTACATTTAATTCTGGTAAATGAAATTCATGAAGACATAGTTAATCATCTTCGAAATAAATATAAAGATATAGATCTATATTTTGTTGCAGGAGATTTTACAAGTGAAGAGATACTAAAAAGAGCTAGTATTGAAGAAGCGCATACAGTAATTATTATACCTAATATAGATGATGAGAAAATTGGTTCACCAGATGAAAAAACAATTTTTGCAACTTTAACAATAAAAAGTATGTCTTCTACTGTTCGTGTAGTAGCATACCTAATGCACAGAGAGAACTTAACTCATATTAGAAGAGCCAATGTAGATGAAGTGGTATTAAGTGATGACTTTGGTGCGTATATGCTAGCTTCACATGTGATGGATCCAGGAATTCCACAAACTACGAAGGGCTTATTAAATGCTAGCTCAGATGAGAGATTAAGACGCGTTGATATACCATCACAATTTGTTGGCAGGTCTTTTGATGATTTATTTGAATATTTTCGATCTACAAATGGCTGGATACTTGTTGGTATGTATTCTGAAGAAGAAAATTTAGGAATTGGTGAAGTTTTATCTGCTGATTCATCCGCATTAGATGCATTTATAGAAAGAAAATTAAATGAAGGAGGGATCTCATTACAAGAAGAGAGTAAAGTCACTACTGTAATAAATCCTAAAAATAATTTTTTAATTGAAGAAGGCCAACGAGCCATAGTAATTCCTTGAGGTGCATATGGATATTAATGAATTAAAACAATTTGAGATATTTAAGGGCTTAAATGATAAAGAAGTATCATTATTTAAAGAAAAGATGAAAAATATTACTGTACCAGAAGGTGAGAACTTTATAGTAGAAGGAGAAGTTGGAGATTCAATATATCTTTTATTAAAAGGAAATGTAAGAATTAATCAAGCGCTTACTCTCTCGATGCATAAAGGGGGTCTTGATAATCGCGAAAAAGCAATTATAAACTTATCTGCGGCTATAAAACCATTATTTGGTGAAATGTCATTATTTGATAAAGATGATCGTCGGAGCGCAAGTGTTAAAGCAATTACAGAATGTCAATTATGTCAGCTAATGAAAGATGACTTATTTTCTATTTGCGATCAAAATACAGATATAGGTTATAAAGTGATGAAGAATCTATCAAAGATTCTTTCTAAAAAAGTATCAGAGACCAATCAAAATGTATTGAAATTGACAACTGCTTTTAGTCTAGTATTAGAGAGATAAAATAATCTATTAATTTAGATTAACCTATTGCATGTCTGTATCTCAACTAGATAAAATTTATAATCCAACACATATTGAAGATAAATGGTACCAATATTGGTTAGATAAAAACTATTTTTATTCTAAACCAGATTCAAATAAGAAACCTTATACTATAGTAATTCCTCCTCCAAATGTTACGGGTATGCTTACTATGGGGCATGTATTAAACAATACCATTCAGGATATTTTGATTAGAAAAGCAAGAATGGAAGGAAAAGAAGCGTGTTGGATACCTGGGACAGATCATGCTTCTATTGCTACAGAAACAAAAGTAGTAAAAATGTTACAAGATAAAGGTATTAAAAAAGAGTCTTTATCTAGGGATGAATTCTTAAAGCATTCCTGGGAATGGAAAGAAAAATATGGCGGTATCATTATACAACAACTTAAAAGACTGGGTTGTTCTTGTGATTGGGAGAAAGAAAGATTTACAATGGATGATAATTATAATCATGCAGTGTTAGAAGCTTTTGTCAACTTATATAACAAGGGTTTGGTTTATAAAGGTTTTCGTTTGGTAAATTGGTGTCCAATATCTAAATCGGCAATTAGTGATGAAGAAGTAATACATAAGGAAGTGAATGGTCATTTATGGCATTTTTCATATCCGATTAAAGATTCTGATGAATTATTAATTGTTGCAACAACGAGACCAGAAACAATGTTAGGTGATACAGCTGTTGCTGTGCATCCTGCAGATAATAGATATAAACATTTAATTGGAAAATTTATTCTATTACCATTAACTGATCGTGAAATTCCAATTATTGGAGATGAGTTTGTTGATATGGAATTTGGAACTGGTTGTGTAAAAGTAACTCCTGCACATGATCCAAGTGATTTTGATGTTGCAAAACGACATAATCTTAAGTTTATAAATATTATGAATGAAGACGCTTCCCTTAATTCTGAGGTACCAAACAAATATATAAATATGACACGCGAAATAGCCAGAGAACAAATAGTTCAAGATTTACAATCTATAGGTCGTCTGGAGAAAATTGAAGATTATATTCACAAAGTTGGTTTTTCTGAAAGGGGTAACGTTCCCATTGAATATTATATGTCTAGTCAGTGGTTCCTAAAAATGAAAGAATTATCAAAACCTGCATTACAAGCTGTTAATGATGGTAAAATAAATTTTCATCCTAAACATTGGGTTAAGACCTATAACCATTGGATGGAAAATATTAATGACTGGTGTATTAGTCGTCAGTTATGGTGGGGTCATCGTATACCAGTGTGGTATCATAATCAAGATAAAGATAAAATGCATGTTTCTATTGATGGGCCATCTGACCCAGAAAATTGGAAACAAGATGAAGATGTTCTTGATACTTGGGCTTCTTCTTGGCTATGGCCATTTGCAGTTCATAAATGGCCAGAAAAAGATCAAAATTTATCATATTATTATCCAACTGCATCTTTGGTAACTGGACCAGATATAATATTTTTCTGGGTTGCAAGAATGATAATCTCTGGTTACGAGTTTATGGGAGACTTGCCGTTTAAAGATGTTTATTTTACTAGTATATTACGTGATGAGACTGGTGCGAAGTTTAGTAAATCATTAGGCAATTCACCTGATCCTTTTACTCTTTTTGATGATTATGGTACAGATGCAGTACGATTTGGAATTATGTTAATGGCTCCACAAGGTTTAGATGTATTATTTTCACCTAAAGGCCTTGAAGTTGGAAGAAATTTCATAAATAAACTATGGAATGCATCCAGATTTATATTAATGAATGTAGAGGATGAAATTAGTGATGAATTTTTGGAAGAAAATTTAAATCTGCCTGAATTATGGATATTAAACCGTTTACAAATTGCAGTTAAACGTGTAAATAGGCATTTAGATAATTTTAATTTTAATGAAGCTGCAAAGGTTATCTATGAATTTACTTGGAGCGATTATTGTGATTGGTATATTGAAATTGCAAAAACAAGTTTTAATAATAATGAATCGTATACTAATACAGTTAAATGGGTTTCCAAATATGTGCTTAGAAATATAATTATCTTACTTCATCCATATGCTCCATTTGTTACAGAGGAAATTTGGTCCAAAATTAAAAATGAAAAGGATCATGATCTTATAGTTACAAGTTGGCCAATTGTTAATAAACAATGGATCAACAAATCATCTGAAAATGAAATGGAAATATTAAAAAGTTTAATTTCTTCTGTTAGAACAATTCGTTCACAAATGAATGTACCACCTAATAAATTATGCAATATGGTAGTTCATTGTAATGACATACAAAAATCGATTTTAAATTCACATAGTTTAATTATCAAATCTTTGGCTAAAATAGATAATATAGAAATGACTAAAGATTCAAAAAAGCCATTGCAATCTGCCACTGCGATTGTAGATAATATGGAGGTTTTTATTCCATTGCATGGTATTATTGATTTTGATTTAGAGAAAGATCGATTACAAAAACGAATCAATGAATTAGAAATGCATTTAGCAAATGTTAGCAAAAAGTTAGATAATAAAGATTTTTTAAATCGTGCTCCTAAAAATGTTATTTCCCGTGAAAAAGAAAAAAAAGAAAATATGGTTGTAGAATTAAATAAAATCACCAAAAACTTTGAAATGATCAATGAATAAAATTTTATTAATAATCTTGTTTAATTTTACATTAATAATTGGCCAGTCCGTTGATGCGACTATGACTATTTATAAAAATAGACTTGCATTAATAAAACAACCTGTCTCTTGGGTGATAGAAAATAAATCTAGTGAAATTGAATATGGGACAATTCCTGAGGGCATTAAAGAAAGTACACCTTATCTTAATTTATCGAATGGAACTGTTCTTAATCAGAAGTTGAATAAAAATATATTTTCTGAATATAAACTTTTCAAAAATTCTTTAGGTTCTTCTATAACGATAACAACGATTGATGATGAAGATCAATTTGGAACATTAATTTCTATTTCACCTGAAGGGTATACACTTCAGACTCGCCGTGATGTGATATATATTAAAAAAGATCATATAAAGCAAATATCTTTAAGAAAAATCATAAATAATCCACGAACCAGCCCTGTTCTTCAATGGGATGTTTTATCAGAAACAAATAATATATCAGGAAATTTAGTCTATATGGCGGGTGGATTTGAATGGAGCGCTATGTACAGGATGGAAATAATTGATAATGGCTTTGCAACATTGATTCCTGAAGCATATATATCTAATAAAAGTAATATATCGTTTGATAATTTAAAAATTAATTTAGTTGAAGGAGATTTAGGTGATTATCAAATAAATAACATACGATCGAATAGAAAATTATCTTCATTATCTAGAAATAATGAAATGGCAACACAGATTGGAAATGAATCAGCACTTGGAGATTATCATATATATGATTATTCAAAAAGATTATCTTTTGGAAGCAATGAACATGTTTCAGTTAGACTTTATGAATCAAGAAAAGTCAAATATTCAAAAACTTATGTTTTTCAAAATGGAGAAAAAAGACAGAAAGAAGAGCCACTGGAAATAGAATTTCAAATAAAAAACACACTAGATAATAATCTTAACATACCCCTTCCGCAAGGACGAATAGCTTTATATGAATACGCAAACTCAGCTTTAGAGTTCATTGGCGATGATAATATAAAACAAACGCCAAAAGGAGATCTTCTCACTATACGTGCTGGTAGATCATTTGATGTTATTGGCAAAAGAATAGTCGTCAATTTTGATAGACAGAGAAAGAGTGAAGAAGCTTCTATAGAAATAACAATCAATAATACAAAAGATGAAGACATTAATATAAGATTAGAGGAAAAAATTTCTGGAGACTGGGTTATTAAGGAATCTTCAACTAATTATATTAAAAAAGATGCTACAACAATACATTTCCCATTGTCTTTATCTAAGGGAAATAAAGCAAAAGTAAATTATACCTATCGCAAGGAATGGAATTAACACCTTGTGTCAGAATCCAAATATAGTTTAAATACCTCGATAAAATATCTTAAAGGAGTGGGGCCTAAAAAAATGCAGGCTTTTAATAATTCTTCTATCTACTCAGTAAATGATTTATTGAATTATTATCCACGTCGTTATTTAGATCGAAGTACTGTAAAGTTAATTAAAGATATAAAGATTCATGAAAGTGTAACAATTATTGGAAATATTGAAGTATGTGGTATAAGAAGAACAAGAAAAAGATCATTATTTGAAGCTATTCTATCTGATGGGACTGGTTTTGTTAAGCTAATTTGGTTTAACGGAGCAAAATATATTAAAAATTTAATAAAGAAGAATGATAGACTAGCTGTTCATGGTAAAATAGAGTTTTTTAATGGATATCAGATTTTACATCCAGATTATGATAAAATTGATACAGATATAGATCCAATAAATACTGGTTCTATAGTTGGATTATATCCACTGACAAATGAATTTAAAAAGGTAAAGATTGAGCATCGATTTTTTCGAAGATTAATGAAAGAGACTCAACAATATATAGATAAAATAGATGATTATTACGATAGTCAATTTCTTGTTAATGAAAAATTGATGTCATTAAAAAAAGCTATAAAAAATATTCATTTCCCAAATTCACCAAATAATTTGGAACGATCTATTAATAGATTAAAGTTTGATGAACATTTTTTTCTTCAGTTATTAATGGTATTGCGCAGAGATTCATTAAAAACAATACATACCAAGCCATATAAAATAGGAGGAAACAAAGGTAAAAAAATAATAGATAAGTTAGGTTTTGAACTTACAAATGCGCAAATAAAGGTAATTAATGAAATTAATAATGATATTTCTGGTGAAAGTGCTATGAATCGTTTATTACAGGGAGATGTTGGTTCTGGAAAAACAATTGTTGCCATTCTTACAGCTATAGTTGCTGTTGAAAATAATATGCAGGTAGCAATAATGGCACCAACAGAAATACTTGCAAATCAGCATTATCAATCATTCACAAAAATTTTGGATATGGTGCAGATTAGTTGTGCTTTAATAATTGGTAAACAACCAAAAAAAGAAAGAAAAAATATATTAACAGCATTAAAAGATGGAAAAATAAATATTGTTATTGGGACACATGCCTTAATACAAAAAAAGGTTGAGTTTAAAAATCTAGGACTGATTGTTGTAGATGAACAACACCGTTTTGGCGTACTACAAAGAGGAAATTTGATTAGTAAAGGGGTGCAACCCCATGTGTTAGTAATGACTGCTACACCTATTCCGCGAACTATGGCGATTACATATCACGGTGATATGAATCTTTCAATAATAGATGAAATGCCAAAAAACAGAAAAAAGATTATAACTAAAATTGTTGATGATAAAAGATTATTAAAAGTATATGATTTTATGAAACAAGAAATTAGTTCCGGACGACAATGTATCATTGTATATCCTCTAGTTGAGGAAACAGAAAAATCAGATTTAGCTGCAGCTACGGATGGATTTAAAAAGTTAAAGAATGTATTTAAAAACATAAATCTAGGATTGATTCATGGGAAAATGAAAAAGGTAGAAAAAGATTTGATTATGAGCAAATTTGTTAATAATAAGATACATATTTTAGTATCAACCACAGTTATAGAAGTAGGTATTGATATTCCAAATGCTTCTGTTATTGTAATTGAACATTCAGAAAGATTTGGCCTAACTCAATTACATCAGCTCCGGGGTCGAGTTGGAAGAGGAGCTGCTAAAAGTTATTGTATTTTAGTTGAGAGAAAAATTACACAAAATTCAAAAAAACGATTACAGGTAATGGAAAATACTAGCGATGGTTTTATAATTGCAGATGAGGATTTAAAAATGCGTGGTCCTGGAAAATTTTTTAGCACAGAGCAAAGTGGATTCTTTAATTACAAATTAGCAGATATGATTAATGATGGAGAACTTATAAGAAAAGCTAGAAATTGTGCTCAAAGAATAGTTGATAAAGATCCAAAATTGAAAAATCATATTTTAATGAAAGAAAGATTAATAAATGATTATTCTCAATATTTTGATACAATACAAATAACTTAACAAGTATGAATAATTGTTCAATATGCAATAATGAATTGAAATTTATTTTCAGTACTAAAGATTATTTAGTTTCAGGAGAAACTTTCGATATTCTTGAATGTAATTCTTGTTTTTTAAGAATCACAAATCCATTCCCAGATAAACAAAATATTGGTAATTATTATTTATCTGATGATTATATATCGCATAATAATGAGGGAACAGGGTTTTTAGATAATGTTTATTCTTTTGTCCGTTCTTACCAATTAAAAAAGAAAAAAAAGTTAATTGAAAAATATTATTATAAAGATACTAAAAAAATTCTTGATATTGGTTGTGGTGCAGGTGATTTCTTAGAAATCATGAAAAAAGGGGATTGGGATATTTATGGTGTTGATACTTCGAAAAAAGTTAGAGAGATAGTTAAGAATAAATTAAAAATTGAAATAATGGACCCCGATAGCTGGATAAAAAGTGATATTAAATATGATGTAATTACTTGTTGGCATAGTTTGGAGCATGTCCATGAACCATGGGTATATTTAAAAAAAATAAAAGAAAGTCTTAATCCTGGAGGAATATTGATTATAGCTTTGCCTAATTATCATTCTACAGATGCGAAAAGATATAAAGAGTATTGGGCAGCATATGATACTCCAAGACATTTATATCATTTTACAAAACAATCAATAATTAACATTATACATCCTCATGGATTTAACATACAATCAATATACAGAATGAATTTTGATCCATTTTATGTATCAATATTAAGCGCTGCACATATGGGGAAATCAATAATTCATGGATTAATAAATGGATTTAATTCTTGGGCGTTATCTATTATATCTAAAAATAAATGCAGTTCACTTATATTTATAATTAAATAGAATCAATAACGCATTTTATATTCATTAATTCTATATTTGCTGACTTTATTTTGATTAAATTATATATTTTATGGCTTTAGAAAGTAAATTAACTGAACAACAATTATTTGACCAACTTGTCTCATCGCTAGTGCATAGTGCTTGGGTCTATCTTGGAACAATGAAAAATCCTATGAATGATAAACTTGAAAAGGATTTAGAACAGGCTTCTATACAAATAGATATGCTTGATATGATATATAAGAGAATGACAGGAAATTTATCTCAAGATGAAGAAAAATTTTTTAGTGAAAATATTCATGCTTTAAAAATGAATTATGTTGAACAAAAAAAGAATCCCAATAAAAAAAATGGTATTAATTCAAAAAATAATCAAAAGGAGCAAAAATCTTGAATTATTCTAGTGATCATATACGGTTAAATCGAATTGTTGCTTCTATTGTATTAGCTATTTCATTTATCGTTTATTTACTTACTATGGCACCTACGGTATCGTATTGGGATTGTGGTGAGTTTATAGCAACTTCTTATATTTTGGGAGTTCCCCATCCTCCAGGAAGCCCACTTTATTTACTTATAGGTAGAATTTTTTCTATGATACCCACCAATCCTGATATTGCCTTTAGGGTTAATATTATTTCACCTATAGTCAGTGCATTAGCATGTATGCTATTATATTTAACAATTGTAAAAATAATATTGCATTGGAGAGGTAAAATAAAAGATAATGCAGATTTACTTATTGTATTTGGAGGCTCATTAGTTGGGGCACTTACTTTTGCATTTACAGATAGCCATTGGTTTAATGCAGTTGAAGCGGAAGTATATGCTATGAGTACTTTTTTTACTGCAATAGTTGTTTGGTTAATTTTAGTTTGGTCAGAGAATGCAGATAAAGATGGTAATGAAAGATATATTTTAATTATTGCATATATGTTTGGACTAGCAATTGGAGTCCACATATTAAATCTATTAACACTGCCATTTTTGGCTTTAATAATTTATTTCCGAAAAACAACTTTTGAATGGAAGACTTTTTTTATTACAATGGGAATGACTGCAGCAGTTTTCCTAGTAATTCATAATGGAATAATCAAAGGGTTGCCAAGATTGAGTAAGTTAATGGGTTTAGGTGGAGTTGCTTTTCTTGTGTTAATTATTTTTGCAATAACTTTATGGGCTATAAAAAATAAACAGCAATTATTATCTCTTGTTTTTAGTTCGGTAATTCTTATTCTTGTTGGTTATTCAAGTTACACAACAATATTTATTCGTTCTGGACAAGACCCGATGATTGATGAAAATGATCCAGAAACAATTTCAAGGGCAATTTCTTACTTAGAGAGAGAACAGTATGGTGCCATCGGTCAGCTTCCTAGAAAATATATAAAAAATAAAGTTGGAACTCCTTCACATAAGGCACAAATCGTAGGAAATCCTGAAACTGTAAAAACAACCAATGGTAAATCATATCGTGAATTTTCTAGCAGACAAAATCGAAAATATATGTTCCATAACTTTGGTACTCAGTGGGAATTCTTTTGGGGGTATCAGATGAAGAAGATGTATTGGCGCTATTTTCTATGGCAATTTGCAGGTAGAGGGCCATCTGGTGATTCAGGTGTAAGCTCTTTTGGGGCTAATTCACCAGCTCATCCATCACCTCAAGATGGTGTATATTGGTTTCTTTATGGTTTACCTTTAGCTTTATTATTAGGTCTAATAGGCATTTTTTATCATTTTAATAAAGATGGTAATTTTGCATTTTCAGTATTCACTCTATTTATAATGACGGGTATTGCTGTCATACTTTATCTTAATCAAGATAATCCTCAACCAAGGGAAAGAGATTATTCATATGTTGGAAGCTTTTTAGCATTTTCAATTTGGATTGGTCTAGGTAGTTCATCAATTATTGAATGGGTATCAAATTATTTCAAAGAGAAAAAGTACGGAATACGGATAGTTTCTTTTTTAGTTATATTTCAATTACTTGCTGTTCCAGGTATGATGCTAAAAGCAAATTATCATGAGCATAATCGTTCAGGTAATTTAGTTGCATGGGATTATAGTTATAATCTATTGCAATCATGTGAGCCTAACGCAGTACTATTTACAAATGGTGATAATGATACTTTTCCATTATGGTATTTACAAGAAGTTGATGGTATTAGGCAGGATGTAACAGTAGCGAATCTAAGTCTATTAAATACACCATGGTATATTAGACAACTCAGAGAAATTAGAGAACATGAGGCGGATAGATTTTCTCTCAAGGATAAATCTTCTTTACAGATTATCAAATTATCTGACAGACAGATTAGAGATCTTACCCGCGGTTTGACGCCTTGGCAAAAACGAGAGGTAACTCTACCTGTTGACACAAAAGATAAAATTTCCTGGTCCGTAAAGCCTACATATGCTGGACAAGCATTAAAAATACAAGATATGATGATTATGCAAATTATTAATGATTCTAAATGGAATTCTCCAATATATTTTGCTGTAACTGTATCTCCAAGTAATCGATTAGGACTTGAGCCTTATCTAGAAATGGATGGATTAGCTTACCGTTTACGTCCATATAAAACGAAAGGAATTAATTCAGAAAATATGTCAAAACATTTGATCACTGAATTTGGACAAGAAGAGTGGTCAAAAGCATTTAATAGTCGTGAATGGAAAGCGGATGAAGGGCGTGTTTGGTTTAAAGATTATGATCCTAGATATCTGTTTAGGCATTTAGGTAATGAAGAAGTTTACTATAATGAACAAATAATTCGTTTACTTCAAAACTATAGAAGTGCTTATATGCAATTAGCTGTACATCATTTTATGGATTACCAAAAACTTGCAAAAGATCAAAAAGATGATGAAAAGGGAAAATCCTTAAAAGCAAAAGTGTTGCTTGTTCTCGATGAAATGAATGAAAATATTCCCGAAAATACAATTCGTATGGATTCAAAAGAGCTGTATTATCAAATGGGGAGATTGTATTATGGAGTTGGACAAGAAGATAAATTACGTAATGTTCTCGATAATTTATTGCAAAGAGATGATCTTTCAATCAAAGATAGATTAGATTATGGTCAATCATATCTTGTTGAATTAGATGAGCCCGATATTGCAAAAAGTATTTATGAAACATTATATAATTCATTTAACAATACTGAAAGAATAGTTCAAACTAGAGGATTAGAATCAGCAGGTTTATCTTCAAAATCATGGAGACAGTGGCAAAATAATTATTCAAACATTGTTTCTCATTTAGTTATTGCCTATCAAAAACTTGAAATGAATACAGAAGCAGAAGCGGTTTTAACTGGGTGGTTGGAACGAAACCCAAGTGATCGTCAAGCCAAAAAATTACTTGATGAATTAAAAGGTGCTTCACCCTAAAACTTAGGGTATATAGCTATGGATACGCTAGTTTCCATAATCATACCTCATTGGAATGGAATTGATATTTTATCAGAATGTATTGATTCTTTAAATAATACAGAATATTCTAATTTTGAAATAATTGTTGTTGATAATTATTCATCTGATGAAAGCGTGAAATGGTTAAAGGCTAATCATCCTAAGATTAAAATTATAGAAAACGATAAAAATTATGGCTATGCAGGAGGTTGCAATAGGGGTATAAATAATTCAAAAGGTGATTATATTGTTTTTTTAAATAATGATACAATTCATAAGAAAGATTGGCTTAGCAATTTAGTTACTTTTATGAATAAACGTCCTGATTGTGCAGCTGTCCAACCTAAAATATTAAATTATTACGAACGAGATAAATTCGATTATGCAGGAGGCGCTGGAGGGCATATGGATATCTTATGTTATCCCTTTGCAAGAGGAAGATTGTTTTTAGAACAAGAGATAGATAATAATCAATATGATGATGATGCGCCTTGTTTCTGGGCATCTGGTACTGCGATCATGGTTAGAAAAGAATTTTTTTTAGAAGTAGAAAAATTTGATGAGAACTTTTTTGCTCATATGGAAGAAATTGATTTATGTTGGAGACTGCAACTTAAAGGCCATAACATTTATGTAAATCCAAAATCTGTAATATATCATAAAAATGCTGTTTCGCTACCAATGACATCAATTAAGAAATTTATGTTAAATCATAGGAATTCACTTATGATGTTATTAAGTAATTACAAGGTTTTAACAACTCTTTATTTATTTCCTATTCGATATATGCTTGAGTTAGTTGCTATACTTTATGCTTTAACAAAACTAGATTTTAGACATATGTTTGGTGTAATACAGGCACATCTATGGATTTTGTTTCATATCCATATCATATTTTATAAAAGAATAAAAATTAATCGTTTACGAACAATTGGTGATTATGAAATAATGAAATCAATGTATAAAGGTAGCATTATTTGGGATCATTATATTAGAAGAATGAAAACTTATCGAGATATTTTCTTTAGCACATCTTCATAAATATCCCTATTGGAAGGATCAAGCTCTACTAGATTTTGAAGTATATCATGTTGTCTCAATATTTGTAAAATTTGTGATAATTCGCTAGCATGTGATTTTAAAAAATACAATGTATAATGTTCTCTTGGGATTCTATCATAAACTTCATTGATCCCCTTTATCATTAGATTAAATTGGCTAATTGATTCTTCAATTTCACCATCTTTAAATAGATCCAATGCGTAGTAATAAGCAAAACGAGCTTTTCTTAATCCATAATTTGATGACATATCATCAGCAAGTTGGACACGTCTTGACCATCCTTTAGGAAAATTACTTGAAGTACCTCGAAGAGCTATTGATCTAGCCATTTCATATTGCTTTGA
>JAZAOA010000088.1:0-6851 GCA_036228285.1 Fidelibacterota bacterium | reverse complement strand
GAAGATCCAATATACATGACATTACTATAATTATTTCCTATATGAACATCTTCTACTGCATGAGTTATATCTGGATGCCACCATACTGTATCACCAGGATATAATAATGGAATAGATACAAGAGCCTTTAATGATAACGCATGCCATTCAGGAGAAGTATTTAACGCTCTTCCAGGTAACGCTCCACAAAGCGAATCATCAGGTACATCATCTAATAAGGAACGATATAAAATATATATCATATTCTTTACGATAGGAATTAACTGTAATGTTCCATCATTTGAACCTTGCTCAGTTAAAGCTGTCCATCCTTGAAAAGTACGAAAAACATGACTTACGGCTGGAGAAGGGATTTCACTTATTTCTGTTCTGTGGGATGCATCAAAAGGATCATAATCATTCCAATTTCCATTAAAAATATGACGGTAAACCTTTTGATACCCTTTATCTATCCATCGTTCAACAGATCCTGCATCAGAATGCGGTGATAAACCAAAGGTATTATCTCCAGGTTCACGTCTACGGATTCTATCTGCATAGGTACATTCCTTATTTGGGTCAAAGACTGTATTACCATCCTTTTCATATACCCATAAATTATTTAACCAAGCCTTTGTTTTTGCCATTGCCTTATCCTGCCGAGCTTTGACTTGCGGTTTTGACCAATATATTCCGAATACTTGAGGTTTAGAAGCTTGCAGCGAACTAAAATATTGATCTAAATGTGCTTTTCCTTGACATTGTTCATAATAACCATTTTCTATAATATATTTTCCAAGGTCTTCATTCCATTCATCAATCAGAGATTTTGAGAATACATTTCTAATTACAACACATCCTCTTTTTTTCACTAAATCGATAGTATCTAAATCAATATTTCCATTTTCAATATCTTGATATAAAATCTCAGGAATGACTGATTTACCTTCATGAATAGAAGCTTCAATTATAGAAACTTCTTCAGATATATAATGCTCTACATCTTTAAAAATTTCTTTAAGATCAGGAAGGGCGCTTTTCAATTGTTTTTTAGTATTAACAACTGCTTCTTCTATATTATCTATAATTAGATCCATATTATTATTCTATTTATACAGCAATCTCACTTCCTGATTTATCGGATTTTATAAAAGGATAATATAAGTGGGATTTCCAATTATCATCTGGGTCATCAGGTATACCATATTCTTTGGGATATTTTCTAGTTATTCTTGCTGTACCAAATATCACATCCCAAAGAAAAAACATATTACTAAAATTTCCATTTGGATTACTAATTCCATCATCTGCAGATTTTCCATGGTGTGCAAAATGCGTAGCTGGTGTTGAAATGACACGCTCTATCACCCAAGCAATGGGATGTAAAAATTTATACTTATACAAAAATGAATCCCATCTTGCCTCACTATGTGCGCCAGTAACAATTATTTGTTTTAATATAATTGCCAAAATCATCTGTTGGTATAATCCAAAATATGTTACTATTGCAAGCCACCATATATTTGGCATGAGTATATAATACATGATTGCATTACGATAAGAAACCAATACACCCATTTCCCTTGATGAATGATGAGGCCGATGTAATTTCCACAACCAAGACCATTGATGTGCTTTTCGGTGATACCAATACTGTAAAAAATCATCTCCAAAGATTACTATTAACGATGACAACCAAAAGGTCGCATCAATAAATACATTACGATACTGTGGTAAATAATTAATTAAAAGAAATGTAGATGAAAAAAAAATAATAGGTTTAATTAATACAAATAAATGAAACGTACTAAAAAGTTCCACATACCAATCATTTTTTGAACGGATTGATTTTTTCCCATATAGACCTCCAAAAGCCTCTATTAGTCCAAATAGAATTAATATGGAAAAAACTGCATAAACATCTATATATTTTATATTGAGTATAGCCATTATTCTTTTTTATCCATCATATGAGTAAATCTAATGAATTTTATAAAAAAGATTATATGGAAAAAAGCCCTCCAAACTGTGGGGTATTTCGTTATTTAACTAATATCATTTTCTTCGTTTGGATAAAATCATTAGCTTGAACTTGATATATATAGATACCAGCACTGACCTGGTTTCCATATTCATCTTCTGCATTCCAAATAATTGATTTATGCCCGGCACTCTGCAATTCATTTACAATTTTACTAACTTTTTTACCCAAAATATCATAAATCGTTATATCTACAAACGATTGTTCTGGTAAATCATAGCTAATAGTTGTTTCAGGATTAAAAGGATTTGGGTATGCAGGATATAGTTTATATGAATTAGGCATAGTATTTGAATCCATTGTAAATAATTCTTGTGTATTACTAGCGCCAGGAGTGGGGTTCATTTGTTGCCATGTATCTGATCCATCAGGATATCTACCATATGATACATCCACAGTCTGTTCTCCATAAGATAACGTATCAACTACTGTGGTTGAATCCGGCATAAAAAGCGCCACTTGTTCACCACTGCCGCTTAATTTAATCTCTAAGTGAAATACCCCCTGTTCTGAATCTTTATCGGCCCAAAGTAGTATTATTCCACCTGGTTGAATAATCGTTGAATCGTTTCCAATTGGGATTTGATAATAATTATCATAGTCACCAATATTGTCTGTGATTAGATAGCCACCTATATCTACTGATTCATTTCCATAATTATATAGCTCAATATAATCATCGTATTCTCCATTAGGATCAGTACAGCATGCATCATTTAACGCCAGAAATTCATTTACTACTATGGTAGGCTCTATGGCAGTTGCACAATCTGCTGGACAGTTTGTTTCTGTTTCAGGGCCGCCACATGTTCCATCACCACAACAAGGCATTCCAGGAGGCACTTGATTGCAATCTGGAGGATTTCCTCCTCCTCCTCCGCCGCCGCCGCCGCCGCCGCCAAAACCTGTTCCCAATGTTCCTGCAAATGCACCTATGATATACGGCTGTGTATAATTCGTGTGATAATGGTAAATACTATCTGGAAAGTCTGGCGTTGGGCCATATTCTCCATGAAATTCATCAAGATTTTGCACATGATTCCCATCTGGGTTTTTGGGCCCATATACAGGAAATCCATCACCGGCAAATCCTAAAAAGTTGTCTTCTGTTACTGTAATTAATGATTCTGGTGGAAAATGATAATGATAATTCCCTTGCTGAGCAGGATGACCATTTGCTGGATCAAATGATTGAATTACCTGATTTGTAATGGTTTGAGTAGGAGACTCATATTCATTAAAAAAAGGGACGCCATTAATGGAAACTCCTATTGGTCCCAAAAAAGTATCCGTTGGACCATTGGGATTAATTGTCGGATGTAATGGAATACGAAATTCATAGTTTTGTTGTGCTATCCGGTTTGGATTCAGATTCATACCCGTAGGTGTCTGGATCCATAAATCATTAACACCATCGCCGTTTTCATCCTGCCAATAGTACATTCCATTACTTGTCTGATTATATGTTTGAACAAAATATGGGCTTAAATGACTTGGAACCCCATCACCTTCAATTACGATTTCTTCTCCATCTACATAAATTGTAACAGTAGAATCAAAATATTCAAATAATACTGTCATGTCAGGTTGATTTTGGGCAAATAAATGCATATTCATTAATAATACTAAAGAAAGAATTTGTCTTTTGATCTTTCCGCCATTCATATTTGGTACTCCTTTTTTAATAAATATATATCTTCAATTAATCGATTCATTTCATGGGCATTTGTGCCATTGTAAATCCCACGAAGTCTTCGGTGTTTATCAACCAAAACAACATTTTCCGTATGTATAAATCCATCACTACTCAGATCAGGCTGATAGGAAATAGCAAAATATCCTTTTTGAGATATTGTATATATATCTTGCTTGGAGCCAGTTAACAAGTGCCATTTGGTTGAGTTTATATTGTTTTGTTCTGCAAAAGCATGTAATACTGCCACTGAATCATGCTCAGGGTAAACAGTATGTGATAAAATTAGAATATCATTATCATCCATAAATTCATTTTGAATCTTTTTGGTATGTTTTGTAAGAGTAGGACATATTCCTGGACAAGTTGTAAAGAAGAATTCTGCTATATATATTTTTCCTTCAACCGTCTGTTCATTTACTAGTATCCCATCTTGATTAATAAATTCAAAATCATTTACTATATGTGGATCCGTACTATTTTTAAGTGATGGGTCCACCCAATCAGGATCTAGATCTGCTGGAGTATATATTGGCAAGCGAAACTCATTATTATTTATGGAGTTACAATTTGTGAGTGTGATGAATGCAATCACACTAATTATTAATATTGATATGTTTTTCAATTTTATCCTTCTGGGCCCTGACATAAGGATGTTCCCATAAAACCATATCGTTTCCCATTTATATATGTATATTTAAATCGTAAATCGCCATTTTCCTTCCAACCTATCTGGCCTCCCTCTTGCCTCCCTTGATTGAATTCCATTTTTCTTGATAGGTTACCATTACGATACCATTCTTTCTGTAATCCATTTTGAATACCTGTATCATATAGTTTGCTATATCGTTGTTGTCCATTTGGGTACCATTCATGATATTCACCATGACGTTTTCCTGATTTATAAGATTGCTTGGATCGCATTTTTCCATTATCATAACTACTGGTAACTATTCCTGAAAAAGGTTTGTTATGATAATATAGTATCCCTTTTTCTTTTATTAGCAAGGTATCATCGTTATTCACTAGCTGCATCTCTTTTGTACAACTAGATACTATAATTAAAATTAAACAATAAATGCTTCGCTTATAATTATACATACTCTACTTAACAATGAACACGAAGAAGATCAGTCCATCGTGTTGTGTAGCATGGTGATAGATTTTCTTGTTTTAATTTCCACTTTTTTGCCATTCCTTGCCCCAAAATCTGTATTTTATTTCTACCCATGGTTTGATTAATAAAATCCACACTTTTATAAAGATCTTTTCGTTTCTCTTCTCCGTTTTGAGAATAAAACAAATTAAGCTGCACCTGATCTGCAGGAACAATATCGCCAACAATTACTCCTGATTTTGCGTAAATCAAACCCTCTTTATAAATAGCTTGTAAAAGCATTTTGGAAGCTTTGATAATTTCCATACTATCATTGGTTGGTATCTCTAGATTAATAGATTTATACCCATAATAGTAATCTTGTGATTTAGAAAATGGATTCGTTCTAAGAATAACGCTAACATATCTTGCGCAACTATTTTCCATTCGCAGCTTTTCCGCACACCTTGCCGCATGTGAAACGATTGACTCTTGAATTGTTTGTAATGATTTCACTTTGATCCCGAATGATCTTGAAGTGCGTATATTTTTTTTTCTTGATGGATATACGTCTATCCCAAAACAAGAATCCCCTTTAAGCTCTCTCTGCATTCGCAAACCCATAATCGTCATTTTTTCTAATACCCATTCCTCATTCAGTTGTATAAAGTCATAGGCTGTATTGATACCATAACTATTTAACATACGTAAATGACGAGAGCCCACTCCCCAGATTTTTGATACAGGCAACTTATTCAAGGCTTCTATGATTTGTTGTTTTTCAACTAATAAATAAACTCCTTTATCCATTTGTTTCTTTGCAAAATAATTTGCCACTTTCGCAAGTGTTTTTGTTTTGGCAATACCAATAGATATAGGAATACCTGTACACTTTGCAACAACAGACTTCATCGTTGATGCTAAGTCCACACTATCTCTCACTCCAGTAAAATTCATGAACGCTTCATCAATACTATATATTTCAGTTTCCGGAGCCATATCTGTAAGCAAGGACATTACCCTACTAGACATATCACCATATAAAGCAAAGTTTGTTGAAAAAACATATACATTATTGTTCTCAATAATATCTTTTACCTTAAAAACTGGTACGCCCATTTTAATACCTAGGACTTTTGCTTCATTGCTTCTAGCAATAATACATCCATCGTTATTAGATAGAACAACAATCGGTTTATTTTTTAATCCGGGATTAAAGACTCGTTCACAAGAAGCGTAAAAATTATTACAGTCTGCTAAAGCAATCATCGGTTATTATGAATAGTGTGTGTTACAACTCCCCATACTTCAAACTCCATGGAATCATTGATATTAATGTCAGGGTAATCACCATAAACACCCTCTGCTCTTAAAGAAACATGATCGCCATTTTTTAAATATCTCTTTACAGTAAACTCTCCATTAACTGCAGCGACAACAATATCATTATTTTTTGGATCCAACGATTTATCTACTACTAATAAATCCTCATCACTAATTCCTGCTTTTTCCATTGAATGCCCTTTAGCAATAATAAAAAAGGTTGCCGCTGGATGCTTCACAAGATACTTATGAAGATTCAAATCTGTATCAAGATAATCATCAGCTGGAGAAGGAAATCCCGCAGAAACACCACCTTCATATATATGTAATTTTTTGAGGCTTTCACCTTCAATAGCATAAAATATTATTTGTTCTTTTTTTTGGTTGGCTGTCATCTATCTATTATAATACTTAATCAAAACCTCAATAAATGATCATTAGACTACTATGAATAATAAAGGTTAAAATAATTTTACCATAAAGAAAAAGCCCCCAATAATTGGGGGCTTCGTTCATTGTAATTGCCGACCTCCGTAAAAGCCAGCATCAGTTATTATTATAATACTGATCCTTTGGAGGTCAGCATGCTACTTGAACTAGACAACTGATCACCTCCTTTCATGTTTGTTATGTACAACACTGCCACATAAAAATTTATTGAATTACTTATATTATTAGCAAATAGAGAATAAGGAAATATTTAAAATATATTAGTTTTC
>JAZAOA010000087.1:0-7815 GCA_036228285.1 Fidelibacterota bacterium | reverse complement strand
AGTTATCCAGAGGAAGCCTGGTATCATTATGATGATTATACATGTGATTATGAATGTATGGCTGTAGAATATTTATACTGGTGCATTGTAACAGATATGGGTATTCTTTCTGATAATCAAACCTGTGCAGGGATAGCCAACGAATGGGAGCCATGTACTCCTGAACTTTTTGAAGAGATGGATACGCTTATGTTTTCCTTAGTAAATAATAATAGTTATCTATTGCCACAATTAGCTCCAGATGGAAATTATTGCCCATCAAATGTTCAAATAGAAAATAGAGAAAGTTTTCCAAATACATTTCAGCTTTTTCCGGCATACCCGAACCCCTTTAACCCAGAAACAAAAATTGACTATAGAATACCAAAGGGCACTATTTTTCGTATTGAGATTATAGATATTCAAGGTAAACTAGTAAAGACGCTAATATATGATAAAATATCTCAGGGTGATGGTCAAGTGAAATGGGATGGAAGGGAAACGGGTGGTTTTATGTTGCCCTCTGGTATATATTTTTATCGATTATCGTCTTCTGATTTTATTCAAACAAAAAAAATTGTTTTATTAAGATAATCTTATTTAAAAAACTATGACCCTATTTAAGATTTATTTATTTCTATACTTTTTTGGTTTTCTTATACCACAAAAAACAACTCATCCAGTTTTAAATAATATTAAAATTCCTGTAACGATTTCCCATCAAGGAGGAAACAAGGTTTATCCAGATCAATCTATGTTAGCATTTAACAATTCTGTCCGCTTAGGTATACAGGTTTTAGAGCTAGATGTTCATAGAACATCGGATAGTGTTTTGGTTATTCATCATGATACATCTATTGATCGCCTTACAAATAAGACTGGAATAATTAAAGAAATGACTTGGGATGAATTGCAAAGTGTAGATGGCGCGTATAATTGGACAATAAATGGAGAAGATTATCCATATCGAGGCAAAGGTGTAAAAATTTTGTCTTTAGAGCAACTTTTTGATCAATATCCAAATCAACTGTATGATATAGAAATAAAACAAAATGATCCACCAATTGAGAATGATTTATGCGATCTTCTTAGAAAATATGATATAGCATCAGATCAAGTAATTGTAGCATCATTTTATGATAATATAATTAATCGATTCCACGATGTTTGTCCTGAAGTTGCGATATCGTTATCGGTGAATAAAGGAACAAAATTATATGTGTTAAGCAGGATAGGATTAGAGCGTCTCCTTCCTGTTAATTCAGTTATTGCACAATTACCATTAACATTTCCATCTCCTTTTGGAGATTTAAAATTAGATAAACGTTATATTAATGCGTTTTCAAAAGGAGAAAGGCAGGTTTGGGTTTGGACAGTAGATGATTCAAGCACGATGGAAGAAGTTATAGAAATGGGTGCACATGGAATTTTAACAGACAGACCTGATGTATTAATGAATGTTATTCAGTAATAAACCCATGATATAAACCCATATAGTAGGGAAGTAGAAATACAGTTCCATTTGCTAAAACCCTACCGTCTCCTCCAGTATTTAACCGCCATGGGTCTCGATTCCAATGATTAAAATGTGATTCATCAACAGGAATTACTTTCCCATTTTTCCTATAGCCACTAGTACTCATATCATTATCATCAAATGTTCTAGTAGACGGATGAAATTTATTGATATCAATACGATGACTATTTGTATGTCTCCAGTTGAATCGATCCAATGGAAATCTAACAAGTGTTTCTATAGACTCTTCTAACCATCCGTCATATGGTTCAAGTTTGTATTCACCCCACGGATCTTCAAAAATCAAACCTTTACAAGCAGCTACAAAAGCAAAATTAAAAAATGGGTTTAATTCCGGTGCTTCTTGTTGCCATGACATCCAAAATGAAAAGGCGTATATAGATCGTAATTCTGGGTCTGTTTCATAATTAATAAGATTGTAATAACACATAAAAGCCATTTCATCATCCGATTGATTTCCTGTGCCGAATCCACGTTGAAATTTCATATCAGTCATATTTTGGGCATACCCATGTTTCTCAATAAGCATTTTAGCGATTTCTCGGTATTTATTATCACCTGTAATATGTGCCGTAGTTATTAAATAGGATAAAAGACTCAGCGAGTTTAAACCTCTTTCTACAAACCAACTTTTATCAAAGTTTAATTCTTCAGGGCTATAGCGCGCCCATCTAGTTGGCGTTCCATCGTGTTCCATCAATTGAAAACCTTGTTCAATAATATGATCTGTAAGTCCTTTAATTTGTTCTCTTACCCGTTCTTTTTCAAATTCAGTATCGGCTACTAGATCATAGTACAATGCATATAAAAAGTAGTGTCCATCAAGTTCATCAGAACTTGTATCCGTTTTGTAATACCATTTTCCATCCGCACTTACAGGCCAACGTGGTTCATATACTTTCCACATTGCATCATCGGTCTCTCTTTTATGTTTATCTCGTTCTATTCTACCAATATTTGGATCTGGCCCACTGGTTGGCAATACCGTTCGAGCAACATATCCGGGAGGAGGTGAGTGCTTGTTTCCTTGTGTAACATCTCCAAGAAATACCATCGCATCAAAGGCCTTTTTTGCACGTACCTTTGCTTGAATACTTCCTGTTGCAGCATAAGCAAAACATTCACCTGCACCATACATGCTTGTCCAAAGACCATCGTTATCGCTATCAAATTGTTTCCAGTTTTCTTTTATACCTGGTTTTTCCATAGTTACTTCGAGAACAAACTCATAAGGCGTTCTTCTAGAATATCGATCTATTTCATCTTCATACCATTTTGCTTTTTCAGCAAGAGTGAGCGGTTTGTGTTGTATTACACTAATTCCATTTGGCGTTGCAAACCATGCATCACCATTTGGTGTTACAGTTATTGATCGAATATAGTCATCAGGCAACCAGCGTTTCCCTTGTCTGTATTCCCATACATTTCCATCATAGTGTATTGCACCTTTTGTTGTTCCAAACCAAATATCTCCAGAATTTCCTGCAGACATTGTAGTAAAATCATTAAACGGTAAACCATCTTCTCCGGTAAATAGATGCCAGTTTTCATCAAAATACCCTACTCCTTGTGGAGTCGCAAACCATATCCTACCAACGGCATCTATCGTAACTGCTCTTGCGTCATGTAAAGCCCAGCTTCTTTTTGCATTAAAAGGAAGTACTTGTACCCATCCTTCTTTTGGAGTGCGTAGCTTAAATAATGCTGAATCTGTTGCTACATATGAATGACCAGAGCCAGAAACGGTTATTTGCCTAATGCTATTTGCTGGTATTTTTAGTTCAATAGGTCTTGCATTTGGGTTAAAAGGAGTCCTTGAAGATTGTTTAAACATATTTCCATATCTTCTCTCAAATAATATCATATCATTGGATGTGCCAAGCATAATATTATTTTGAAAGCTAATATCATTATTTATTATTGGGATCTTATATCTGGATGGAATGGTAATTGTTTGATCTAAAATTCCATTTTTTACGATATAAATTTTAGAATTCGATAGTTGATTATTTTTTTCATCACCAGCTAACATTGCTACTTCATTACCATTTGAAGCTAACAGCCATATATCTTTGTTTTCTAATCCATCAATCGTAAACCATTGATTATTTGAATGAACAACAATTCCTTTTGAAGTAGATACAAAAACGGCACCATCATTTGTAGACACAATATCTCTTATATCATTGCTTGGAAGTCCATTATCACTGTTGTAAAAGATTCGCTGTTCTTGTAAAAATGTTCCAACAGAAATAGAACTGGGTTGATTTCCATATGTAGATATAAATAATAAGCTGAAAATTGAAATTAATCGAATCATAAGTAAATAAAATATTGTATTATTTTATGTGAATTTAATCTATAACTAGATGAAATGTCATATTATAGATAATATTTTAGCTTTTTAAGTGTTAATAGTAATTTAGACAATGAAAGTGTATTGCATATATTTATGATTCAAGGACTTCTATCGGATCCATCTTTTATTCCAGTTACAATAGTATTTGTTCTATTTATATTATTTGCATACTGGCAACAATTGAATAAGTATGTACCTTATTTATCAATTGTATATATTGCATTTACGATCGTTACTGCACTTTCCTATAATAACGATAATGAAGATAAAGTAGAAGGTGATTATGAAGTTGAGAATGCTTCATCTAACAAATATGTTTCAAAAGACACTTTGTTAAATGAAATGATTAGTGAAAATAAAAATACTTCTCTACAAGTTGAAAGTTCAAGCTCTTTTGAAATCAAAGAATATGTTCCTAAAGAAAAGAAAATAGATGATACACCAAAGACAATTTCAGTGAAAAGAATAATTGTATGTGAAAATATAAATTTTAATCTCAGAAAGCCAATACGAATTCGAGATGTATTTTTAGATACTACATCAAGAATTTATTGTTTTGCAGGTATCAAGAATCCAGATAGATCTGAAAATATTTCTCATTACTGGGAGTTTAATGGAGAACCTTACGCTAAAGTGCATATGAATATTAGTGTATCTGAATATTTTCGTTGTTGGTCTTACATAACTCCTGGTGAGGGTTCAGCTGGTGATTGGTCTGTGTCTGTTATGGATGATCAAAATAATATATTAGATAAGCAAGAATTCACAATTGAACGATATAAAGAAAATAGTGCGAATTAATTTCTTAAAAATTAATCTTATCGTTTTATTTACTTTGTTTTTTTCTTGTACGAATCAAAATACATCATACTCAAAAATTCCTATTGAATGGAAAAAGTTTAATTGGAATCAATATAATGGAATAGAAATTCTTGAAGGAAGAAATAGTTTATTACCATTAAATGTATGGGTTGCAATAATTGATAATAATGATCCTAATATAGATGTTAATGTAGTCGTTTCTGATGATTTGGATAGAAAAGAAACGCTATCACAGTTTTCGAAAAATAATAATGCTACTATCGTTGTGAATGGTGGATACTTTCTTACGGATAATAATCCTAGTGAGCATGTAGGGTTATTGTATGTTAATAATCAAACTGTGTCTCCAGCGTTAAAATCATTAATTAGAAATAATAGAAGATATTTTACTGCTAGGGGTGCTTTGGGATTTTTGGATAATAAAGGTATTGATATTGCGTGGGTTACAAGTAAGAATGATTCGTTATTTTATTTTCCTGAACCGATAGGTAATTCTCCTAATAATCCGGTAGATTCGTTTGATTATACTAATTCATTATTTTGGGATGTAGATGATGCAATTCATGCTGGTCCTGTATTAATTCATAATGGAGAAATTAGGATAACCACCAATGAGGAAGTTTTTTTTGGATCTTCTATAACAGAGATTCATCCGAGAACAGCTGCAGGATATCGTAAAAATGGAGACTTTATTTTATTGGTTGTAGATGGTAGGCAAATAAATAGTCGCGGTGTTGACTTGATGGAATTAGCTATAATTATGAGAGATTTAGATTGCGTAGAGGCGATTAATCTAGATGGTGGCGGTTCCAGCGCAATGGTTGTAGATGGTAAGTTATTAAACCGTCCTTCAGGCACTTCCAATCAAAGAGAGGTTATGTCTGCTATTACTGTATCGTTAAATAACTAAATCCAAGGTGCGTTTATGAGTAAATCACATAAAATAGCTATTTTAGGAACCGGATTTATATCAGATTTTTATACTTCTACATTGCACTCCCAGCGCTCTTTTGATCGTGTGCATACTGTATACTCAAGATCAATGGATAAAGGAAATAAATTTAAAGAAAAATGGAAAATTGCAAATAGTACAGATAATATGATGTCTGCCATACAAGATGATGACATCGATACGGTAATAATCGGATTACCAAATCATCTTCATAAAGATGCAGTATTGGCAGCTGCAGAAGCAAAAAAATCTATTTTATGCACGAAACCCTTAGGTAGAACAGCGGACGAAGCAATACATATGCTAAATGCAGTTGAAAAACATGGTGTATTTCATGGTTATTTAGAAGATTTAGTCTATCCACCAAAAACTTTAAAAGCGATTCAATCTGTTAAAAATGGCGCTATTGGAAAAGTCATGTGGGCGCGGTCGCGCGAGACACACCCTGGACCTCATAGTGATTGGTTTTGGGATAATAATCTTGCTGGTGGTGGAGCAATTATAGATATGGGGTGTCACTGTGTAGAAATTATTCGAAATTTTATTGGAAAAAGAGTTCGCCCTGTTGAGGTAATGTGCTGGTCTGATACTCTTGTGCACCCAATTGAAGGAGAAGATCATGGAATTGGTTTGGTGAGATTTGAAAATGGTGCAATGGGTCAATTTGAAGTTAGTTGGGCATTTAGGGGAGGTATGGATTTAAGAGATGAAATCTCTGGTACAGAAGGAACGATATGGCTGAATCATTGGTTAAGAACAGGGTTTGAAATGTTTACTTCTGGATCTCAAGGTGAATACGTTGCAGAAAAGGCAGAGGGAGATAGTGGATGGTTATTTCCAGTCGGTGATGAGCAGGCAGAACTTGGCTATACAGATATGTTTAATAATATGTTTAATGCTATGGATAACAATGAAGAGCCAATGGAAACTTTTTATGATGGGTATATAGTAAATACGATTATTGACGCATGCTATAAATCAGCTAAAACAAAGCAATGGGAACCTGTAGATATATCTATATGGAGAGGAGATGAAGATATTCCCCACTTAAGAAATACAAATGATGTTGATGGTATGATATTAATTAAAACAGAGGTGATGCCAGATGGTACGACAAAACAAATATTAAAAGATCCAAACTCTGGTAAGATTACTGAAAAAATATTGAAATCCTAAAATTGCACTAATGAATTTTTTTAGAAGATTATATGATTGGGTTTTACACTGGTCCGAAACAAAATATGGATTACCTGCATTATTTATTTTATCGTTATCTGAATCCTCCTTTTTTCCAATCCCTCCAGATGTCTTATTGATTGCTCTTGCTTTAGGTATGCAGTCAAAGGCACTGTATTTTGCATTTATCTGCAGTATAGCAAGTATTTTAGGAGGAATGTTAGGCTATGCAATTGGATATTTTGCCTGGTGGAATAATATCGGAGAATATTCAAGCGTTGCATTATTCTTTTTCAATCATATTCCAGGATTTTCAACTGAACTATTTACGGCGATACAACAGAAATTCGACCTATATAACTTTTTTATAGTATTTACAGCTGGTTTTACACCAATACCATTTAAAATAATTACCATTTCTGCTGGTGCATTCAATATTAACTTCCCTATGTTTGTTATTGCTTCTACTATTAGTAGGTCCGCAAGATTCTTTTTGGTAGCATTCTTAATTAAAAAATATGGTAAACCAATTACTGCTTTCATTGATAAATATTTTAATATTTTATCTATAGTGTTTACCATTGTACTTATTGGTGGTTTCTTTGCACTGAAAGTTTTGTTTTAGCTATTTTAGATTATTTTCAAAATAGAGTAGATTAGTATCCATTACATGTATATAACATTCAATATTACAGGGTGTAGCGCAGTACGAACAGCGCGCGTCGTTTGGTAGAAGACGAGGTAGGAGGTGCAAATCTTCTCACCCAAATAGTAGGAAAAATATGAGAGAAAAATACGATCATCTGACTATTGAACCTAAATGGCAGCAATTTTGGGAAAAAAATAAAACATTTAGGGTTGAGCTAGATGTAAATAAACCAAAGTATTATATATTAGATATGTTTCCGTATCCATCAGGGCAAGGTCTACACGTTGGTCATCCTTTAGGTTATACTGCAACTGATATACTATCAAGATATAAAAGGATGA
>JAZAOA010000086.1:0-21067 GCA_036228285.1 Fidelibacterota bacterium | reverse complement strand
AACTTTATAAATGGTAAATCTTCATTTTCATGATATAAAGCTACTTCTGGTCGGATCATTTTTCGGTCAAAATAGATGCGATCATAATATATAGTATCTTCATTCACTGTTCGGATATATCCACCATATTCTTCTAGAAATTCCATACGCAGATAACTTGATGGACTATAATAAAACATTCTCCCAAAGTCATTATAGACAAAATAGGCTTCTTTTTTTGCAATTCGTAATGTGTCCCCAGTATCACGATCAATATATTTTAATGAATCAAATTCAATGGAATCAATTAATGCAATTGCAGTGGAACCGTCAAAAAATACAATTACATCTTTTACTTCAGCCTTAGAGAAGGTTAAAGTAAATAATAAAAGTAACCAAATTTTAAGTTGTTTATTCAATATGCTGAATTATGTGGATATATAAACTTAAATTCATGGCAATAATGAATCAAAAGCTATTTGCTATAATATTAATATTTTTTTCTGCGATATATGGACAGCCAAAATGGCATTTCCAAGTAGGTACTGGTTTCTATCAACCTAAGCTGGGTGCATTAAACGCTGCATTGGGTGATAGTAGTTTTCTCTCAAATAATATACTACTTGATTTTACTGCAACGTATAGAATCTATTATAATTCTAGAATTGGAATTAGTAATTGGTATTCATTTCATAATCAAAAAGATAGTTTTAACCGAATATTTACATACCGTTCAATATTTGCAGAAACTTATTTTCATAGAACAGAGTCTTTAGAATTTAATTTTGTAATTGGACCAATGTGGAATTCATGTGATATATCCATGGGTATTGAAAATGAAAATACTAATTGGACAGATTTGTTAAGCACTTTTGGGAATTCAGGCACTTTTACATTTAAGAGTACAGCTATTATGAATAAGAGTTGGTTTGGTTTTTTGAGTTCTGTTGGTGTGCGGTATTACTTAAAATCATCTTTAGGTATTGATTTTCGCGTAGGATTCATTAGAAACTTTTATACAAAAGAAAAATGGAAGTATGAAGGTGAAGATATAAATGGACCAAATATTTTAATTAAATCATTACCAATAATAAGATTAGGTGTAGTTTTTACAAGGTAAAATGCGATTTGTGTTTATTATATTGATCGTAATTACTTTTATCTTCTCACAAGAGAACAATATTGATTCTGTGGAAGTACATTCTTGTGACTCACCATTAATTCAAATGAAAAATAGTGATGAGAATAGATCATTAAAAATGACGGAAATAATTCCATATATGGTTGCTTCAATTAAGTGTCGCCTAAGCGATCGTGGTAAAGCAAAAGCTAAGTCAAAAGATAAAAGGAATAAGAAGTTAGCCTATGATCAGGGTTATCAATTTAAAAGTTTTTCTTCTTCTTGCGCATATTGTGCAGTATATATGGTTGTTGTATTTTTCCTTAGCAGTTTTTTTTAGTTAAATTCTTTAGATAATCCATATTTTATAATAAAGGAAATTGTAATGCAGATGAATAGAATCATATTATTTATAGGATTAATATTAATTAAAGGTTGTGCTCCAACCTCTAATGATATGCCTAGGAACACTAGTGTTAATAATAATTCTGTAAAACCTATCAATAATCCATTGGTTATTGAATTCAATACAGATTTTGATTTTAAAAATATTAAACAAGGTCATATTAAAGAAGGTACAGATTATGTTATTTCTCAAGCTGATAAAATAAAGAATGAAATTATTAAGCTAGATGATAATAAAAGGACATATCAAAATACATTAGTTCCAATTGATGATATTTATAATACAATTGAATCAGTTTGGAGCCCAGGGTATTTGATGGGGTCTGTTCATACGAATGAGGAAATTCGCAATGAAGGTTTAGAATCAAGTAAAACGATTCAAAATTACTTAACCGAGTTATCATTGGATGAGGATTTGTATAAAGCAGTTCTTTCATATTCAAAATCAAATGAAGCTAAAAGCTTAAAAGGTCTTCAAAAGAAGTTTCTTGATGATGTTTTACTTGGCTATAAAAGAATTGGTTTTATGTTGCCAAAAGAAGAGAGAGAAAAAGTTAAAACTGTTCTTAATACACTTACTAATTTAGGATTAGAGTTTGATAAGAATATCCGTTCTGCTCAAGACACGTTGTTTGTTGAAGAAAATGAACTTAAGGGTATGCCTGATAATTATAAAAAAGAACGTTTGCATAGCAGTGGTAAATATGCAATTGATATGAGTTATCCAAGCTATATACCATTTATGGATTTATCAGAATCCGATGAAGCTAGAGAAAAATTGCGATTCAAGTTTAATAATAGAGCGGTAGATAAGAATCTTGAAGTATTAGATGACATTCTTCGAAATCGCATAAAACTTGTAACTCTATTGGGCTATAATTCATATGCCGAATATAGGACTGAAGATCGTATGGCAAAAAATCCTAAAAATGTATGGGATTTTGAAAATGATTTAAAACAGAAACTGAGAAAAAAAGCAGAAAACGATGTCCAAGAAATGCTAAATATCAAATCAGATCGTTTAAAGACAGATGCAAAAATTATATATTCTTGGGAAGCTGGCTATTATGAAAATCAGGTTAAATTAAAAAAATACGATCTAGATGCTGAGGAAGTACGTCAGTATTTTGAATTTAATAATGTGACTTCAGGTCTTTTTACAATTTATCAACGTTTATTTAATGTTCGATTTGAAAAAGTAGAAAATCCTTCTGTTTGGCATGATGATGTACAAATGTTTTCTATTTATGAAAAGGACTCAGATGATCTTATTGGCAAATTCTATTTAGATATGTTTCCTAGGCCAAATAAGTATGGACATGCCGCTGCATTTAGTGTTATTATGGGTAAAATGACAGATAATGGTTATCAAAAACCAGCTACTGCATTAGTTTGCAATTTCCCCAAACCAACAGAATATCAACCATCATTATTAACTCATGATGATGTAGAGACATATTTTCATGAATTTGGACATCTAGTACATGGTGTATTAACTAAATCACCCCTAGTAAGCTATGCTGGAACTTCAGTTCCAAGAGATTTTGTTGAGGCACCATCTCAGATGCTAGAGAATTGGGTTTGGGAAAAAGAATCATTATCTTTATTTGCAAAACATTATGAAACAGGGGACATTATCCCTGATCAATTATTAGAAAAAATGATAGCAGCGAAAAATATCAATTCAGGTACAAAAGCTTTGCAGCAAGTATTCTATGGTATTTATGATTTTTCATTAAATGATGGTTTTGATCCTGATGGAAATAAATCAACGACAGATTTGATTAAAGAATTAAAAAATGATGTTACACTGTATCCTTATCAAGAAGGAACGCATCAACAAGCTTCATTTGGTCATTTAAATGGATATGGTGCTGCATATTATGGATACAAATGGTCTGAAGTCTACGCCCATGACATGTTTTCTATTTTTAAGAATGAAGGAATTTTAAACCCTAAAACAGGATTGAGATATCGTCAAATAATTTTAGAAAAAGGTGGAACGGAAGAACCTCTTGATCTAGTAAAAAAGTTTTTAGGTAGAGAACCTAATTCTGATGCATTTTTACGTAGTATGGGTATTTAATGAGAGTAATTATTGTATACATTTTCGGATTGTTATTTTGCAACGCAATCATTTCTGCTGAAGGGAATAATCCTCATAGAGATGTTATAAAAATGAGAAAATCAATTGCTAAAATAAAAACACGATTCTCTTTTTATCCTGAACATTATATAACTGGGCCAAGATCATCACGTGAACTAATATTGCAAGGTTATTGTGATAATGTATTGGATGTTTTAAATGAAGAACCCGTTCATATTGGACGAGTATGGTATCAAGGAATTAAGCTTCGCAATGAATTACAAAAACCAATTCCTGAAAAAATTGAATTGCCTATAGATAAACCTAGTAAAATAACATATTATTATTTTTCAACTGGATTATGATCAGTATTCAAACCAATCTCATCCATAATTAATTTGGAAACTTTTTCAGAAATTTCATCGTGCTTTAGGCCTGTTTTTCTCAGGTCTCTCCAAGCATCAATTAGTATACTTAAGTCTTGTTCATTTGCAAAAATTTCATCTAATACTGCAGCAGGTACATTAAAATCTCTCAAACAATTATATATGTTTAATTTTTCAATTTCCATGCCCAATATTACACATATTAATTACTAGTCTAAAGGGAGGAATGATTGGATAAATATATTAAAATTATAATCATTGTTTTGATAATTGGCTTTTTAACATTGTCCTTGCAGATTTGGTATCAAGCTCGTGCGATTAACAAGTTGCATGATGATATTGAAAAAATGGAAACTAAAGTAGAAGCTGTAAGGGAGTTGCTCTTCCGGATTGGTTCGGGATAGTTTGTGATTGTATATTCGCCCACTTAACATGCCAGATTAATTTGAATTTGGCGTCGTACCCAAGTGGTCTAAGGGAGCAGTTTGCAAAACTGTCATTCATCGGTTCGAATCCGATCGACGCCTCATTGTTGCCCGGGTGGTGGAATTTGGTAGACACAAGGGACTTAAAATCCCTCGGCCATTAGGCCGTGCCGGTTCGAGTCCGGCCCCGGGTACAAATTAGTTTATATTTTAAAATAAACTATTGTATCATTCTTCTTGAATAGAATGATAAGAAATACATAGATTCAATAACATACTTTGGTAAGAGTATGTTTAGTATGCGGAGTCTCATAAATAAGGCATTTGCTTTCATCGCTTTATTAAGCGCACTTCGTGCTTTTAACTCACCACAGATTACAGATGTATTTATTGATCCATATACAAACGGATTATTATATACGTTATACTCGGAAGAAAAAATTGATATTGATAACGTTTCTAGTTGGATGTCTCCTCACGGTTGGTATTATATAACAGTAAATGGTGCAACCTTTTCATTAGAAATACCTGGTAAAATCCCTGCAATCGATCAGATAAAAGATATTGTAATAAAAAACAATCATGAATCTGGCCAAATTGCATTTTTATTATCAAAGCCAGTTAATGATATACAGATTTTAAAATCCGAAATTTCAAACGCTTTTCAAGTATCTGCTGTATATCAAACTAATAAAGCAATTAAACAAAGGCTTGGTGAGGCGGTAAGCGATGAGAAGAATGAAAGTTATAAATTTCAACAAAGATCAAGACCATTGGCTCGCAAAAAATTACAGGATAGTATAAACCGCGCACCAAGTGTTTCTTATTTGAATCAAGGGTTTAGTCCTGATTCATTAAAATCTGCCGTAGATAAAATGATAGATGATTTAGTTTTTGATTTAGCAGATGTGAATGCATTCAAAAAAAATAAAACTATTCAAAACGAAACTGAATTTATCAGAATGAATGAGGGCATAGAAAATCGAAATAATGAACCAAATATTATGAATGATTATGCCGATATTGGAAATCTTGCATTAAATGATGCTGCAGCATCCTATATAAAAGAATTATTTACACCAAGCAAGAGTTGGTATGAAGAAGATTTTTTTCAACCAAAAGATACGCCTTTAGAGAGAGGGCAGTTAAAGATTACTTCTACGATTAATGATATTACAATTTTTATAGATGATGAATATGTTGGCTTAACTCCTTTATCTGAAAATATTGAATTGACTGTTGGGTCGCACAAAGTTTGGTGTATCCCACCAGTCCCAATAAATAATAGTAGATGGTATGAGAATCCAATAAGTGAGAATGTCATTGGCGATGTTATACATAATGTTTTTATAGAAGCCAATGAAGTGACAACAGTTGATTTTGATCTTTATATATTGAATACATCACCTAATTATAAAGAGAAAACCATATATCAAGATTCCTTAGGTGTTATTCTTGGTCTAAATGAATCAAGAGCTAGTGAAAATAAAGAAATGAAACGTTTCTTAAATAAAAGAATAAAGAGTTTAAAAAGCTCTTCTTCAAAGAAAACTTCATCTAGAGCTGTTGAGTTTTCAGCAGAAAAGAAAAATAAAGAATTATTAAATGGTCCTCCTCCTACAATTACATCTACAATAAATAAGCGGAAGAAAAATCAGTTAGTACCAAAATTGGTTCAAAAATCTTCAGATGAATCTGCTACAATTATTACAGACAGCGATGAAGTTTTAAGCGATGGTTTAACAGATAGAAATTTAATTAATGATTCAAATGGTATTAAAACAGATACTAGTAAAAATTTATTTAATCGTTTACTATCAACATTCAAAAAAACTGATCAAGAAAACAGGACAAATAATAAAGATAGTACAGTGGACTTATATTCCGATGTAACTAATCAACAGAATCAAATTAAAGATTCTATGGAGTTTGAAAAGGTTGATACAGAAGCTGTAAAAAAACCAAAATCAAAAAGTATAAAAGAATTATTTAGCAATTCATTATCTAATGGAGATAATGCTGGGATAAGTGATATTGTTGAATCAAATAAAAATGATATTGAAAATAAAAAAATACCTAAATCAAAAAGAAAGAAAAATATTAAAAGATTATTTTCTTCAAGTAAAAGTCAAATTTCAAATACGCAAAAAAACAACTTTATTCCTAGAAATAGAAGGGGTTCTAAATTAGACGTTGTTCGAATAGTAAATGCTGAATATGTTAATCCAAAAAAACGCCTCCCAGATAATATTAATTTTGAATTTCCTTCAAGTAATCATAGGGTATATTGTTTTACAGTTGTAAAAAATCTTAATAATCCTGTTAACATAAGTCACTATTGGTACAGAAATGGTAGTTTTATGGCTAGAGTCCCAATGGAAATAGGTTATTCTAGTTCATGGAGGTGTTGGTCATATATAACACTAAGAGATGGTTTTGAAGGCGATTGGAGAGTTGTTGTTAGAGGTCCAAATAATGAAGAACTAGATGAAATTAGCTTTACTATTTATCCAAATAGGAATCTCGCAAAACAGAAAAGGTAACTTATTTGATCATAATATTTTCTTTTGTCATTTATTTTGATTAGCTATTTTTGTGATACGTGAAACCCCAGAGAATTGCATCTCAATCATATAGAATTTATGGCCTAAATGGAGCTCAGGAAGTTCTAAGTTCAGGGCATTATTCAATTAATCATATAGATATTAAATCTAGAAGTGTTGCTGAAAAGCATCAGGTTATTTCTAGATTATTAAAAAACCATAAGTCTAAAGTAAATATTATTGATTCCAAAAAGTTTGGAATAAAGTATAATGATTTCCGTACACAAGGAATTGTAGTCTCATTTGAAGGACAAATAAAAAAACAATTACCTCAATTCAATGAGGATAAAGATATTGGACTATTATTATGTGATCAAATTACAGATCCACAAAACTTGGGGCAGATAATTCGAACTGCAGAATGCTCTGGAATAGATGGTTTGATAATACCAGATAGGGGCAATGCGCAAATCACAAATAGTGTATTACAAGTTAGTCAAGGTGCATTTGCTTCTCTTCCAATATATAGTTGTGGAAATGTCCAGCAAACATTAAAAAGGCTTAAGGATGAAGGGTTTTGGATTATAGGCGTTGAGAATGATAGTAATGGGAAGATTTGGCATGAAATTGATTATTCTGGTAAAATTGTTATTGTATTTGGTAGTGAAGGAAAAGGAATTAGACAGTTGGTAAAATATAACTGTGATTATATTGCAACTATCCCTATGCAGGGAAAAATAAACTCTATAAATGTATCAGCTGCAGTTAGTGCTATTTTATTTGAAAGGCAACGACAGATATCTATATAAGGTGTGAAAGAAATGATAATAAAAACAAAATATCTTAATCGAATATTATTGGTAGTAGTATTATTATTTGTTTGCGGATGTAATTCATCCAATAAGTATCAAGCTGAGATTTTATGGGATAGATATGGTGTTCCACACATTTTTGCTCATGAATATGATAAATTATTTTATTCATTTGGATGGGCTCAAATGAAAAATCATGCAAATCTCATGCTGCGTTTATTTGCACAATCAAGAGGTAGGGCTGCAGAATATTATGGAGAAGAGTATCTTGATTCAGATAAATGGGTTCATACACATAATATTCCAGAGAGAGCTAAAGATTGGATGGAATTGCAAAAACCTGGATTTAAACAATATTTTGAAAGTTTTACCAATGGTATTAATGATTATGCTGAAAAATTTCCAAATGAAATTGATAAAGAAAATCATGTTGTTTTACCTATAAAACCAGTTGATTTATTAACACACTATCAGCGGGTAATTATGTACCATTTTGTTACAAATCCAAGGGATGCAAAATTTAATCCAAGTTCGATCAATCAAAGCAAAGGTTCAAATACCTGGGCTATTGGCCCTTCTAGGTCTCAATCAGGTAATGCCATGTTAATAATTAATCCTCATTTATTATGGGGCGATATGTTTACATGGTTTGAAGTTCAATTAAATTGTGGACCTCTAGATATCTATGGCGCTACTCTTGTTGGCAGCCCATTTATTGGTATAGGGTTTAATGATAATATAGGTTGGGCTCACACAAATAACGTTCATGATGGTCAGGACTTATATAAACTTATTTTAGTTGATGAAGGATATAAATGGGGTGAGAATACTAAACTATTTAATAAGAAGACTGTGCAGTTAAAGGTTAAGCAAGAAAATGGTGATGTAAATATAGAAAAGTATATAATTAAAGAATCAATTCATGGTCCAATAATTCGAGAAGATAATGACTTTGCTTATGCTTTACGAGTTGTTGGTCAAGATCAGCCATTTGTTTTTGAGCAATATTTTGATATGGCTTTATCCAAGAATTTTGACCAATTCGAGAAAGCCATTAGTCGATTGCAAAACCCTTTTTTTACTACAATGTATGCTGATCGTGATGGAAGAATAATGCATCTATTTGGGGGCAGAACACCAGTTAGGCCTAAAGGGGATTGGGATTGGTCAAATACGGTGCCTGGAGACACACCATTAACATTATGGAACAATACACATACGTATGAAGAATTACCAAAGGTTATTGATTCCAATTCAGGCTGGTTGCAGAATGCGAATGACCCTCCTTGGACGACTACAATTCCACTTGAACTAAATCGCCATGACTACCCTTCTTATATGTCACGTAATTTTATGCATTTTCGTGCTCAGAGATCAGCAAGAATGGCTTACGAAGATCAGAAAATTTCTTTTGATGAATTGTTATTATATAAAATGGATACAAGAATGGAATTAGCAGATCGATTATTAGATGATCTCATACTAGCTGTAATGAAATCTGAGGATGAGCTATTAAAGAAAGCATCTTTTGTTTTGCAAAATTGGGATCGATGTACAAATAATAATAGTAGAGGTGCTATATTGTTCAAGGAATGGGTTGATATTTCAGGGTTTAAGTTTGATAATTCAGAACTTTTTACAATCCCATGGGATGAAGCTGACCCAATGAATACTCCTAGAGGTATTAAAAATTTAGATATGGCCGTGCAAAATCTCAAAACGGCATCATTAGAGATAAAAAACAAATACGATAGTTTGGATGTTTCTTGGGGTGATGTATATAGAATTATTAAAGATGAAATTGATTTACCTAGCAATGGTGGGCCTGGAGACCCATATGGAATATTTCGAGTTACATCATATAAGCCAATTAAGAATAATCGTTACGCAGCTTCTGGTGGAGATTCTTTTCAGGCAATTGTTGAATTTAGTAGCCCATTAAAAGCATTGGTAGGTATTGGATATGGGAATGCATCTCAAAAAAATTCAATTCATAAAACTGATCAAATAAAATTTTATTCTCAAAAAGAATTACGTCCTGCTTGGAGGACTCGAAATGAAATAGAAAAAAATCTTATAGATAAAGATACGTTTTAATATTAATAGTTAAGGAAAGTTTATAATGGCAAATATATATGATAAAAGATCTGTTCAGCATGCAGGATTTGATGAAGGAACAAAGGTTGAAACTATTGTTGATCACCACGAAGTAAATGGGGATTTATCTTCTGGAACAATATTGACGGTAGTTTCAATTGCACATTATCCAACACGAATTATTGCAGTTGATAATAGTGGGTTGGAGTGGACACTACCTCTTCATTCGGTTAAGAAATATGAAAAAGATAAATCAACTGTTGGAATCGATGAGAGCAATAAAGAAGAGGCATTATAATTAATAGAATTAAAAAAAATAAACTATAAATATGCATCAAATGGGAATGGACTTTGTAACGTTTGGGCGAGAGCACAATTTATATATGATTGGCACATTTGCAATTTGGTTTATAGTGTTATTTTTTGGTAAAGTAATTTTAAATGAACAACATCGAAGAAAACTTGTATTATTTTTGATAATAATATCAATTGGCCAAGAATTCATTGATGATATTTTGCGATGGAACAAAGGTATTTGGTTAATATCTAATGATCTACCATTACATATGTGTGGAATTAGTTTTTTTACTTCAACATATGCTCTTTATAAAAAAAATCAAACAGCCTTTGAACTATCCTATTTCTGGGGACTTGCTGGAGCATTTCAGGCTATCATTACCCCAGACCCAACTCGTTTCGTTATGGATGTATCACTGTTTTGGAACTTTTTATCACATGGTCTTATAATTTTAAATGTACTTTGGTTGATTGTTATAGATAATATGAGGTGCCGTAATGGTTCATTAATAAATACTATTATAATAACGAATGGATGTCTTTTTATAATATCAATAGTAAATACGATACTTAATGGGAATTACTGGTTTATTTGTGAAAAACCTGGCGGAGAAAGCCCATTTATTTTTGGTGACTGGCCTTTATATTTAGTTGGGTTTGAGATTTCTGGTATTATATTATTCGGTATATTTTATATACCAATGATTATTTTAAGAAATAGGGAGGAAGCCAGTATTGCTATCACTTAATTGGGCTAGTAAGTTATAATGAGCAGGCTATTTCTATATTTTTTTACTGTACTGGGAGTTTCATTTTTATGTTCTTTATTAGAGTCTTTTATTCTTTCAGTATCTCATGCTCATATTAGTCTTATTTCCAAAAAACGTCCAACAATTGGAAAAAAATTATCTTCATTTAAAGAAAATATTAATCGACCATTATCTGCTATACTTAGTTTAAATACCATTGCAAATACTGTAGGCGCTGCAGGAGTAGGGGCGATAACACTTGTTGAATTTGGAAATAGTTGGGTTGCAATAATGTCTGGAATACTTACTCTATCAATTTTAGTTTTTTCTGAAATTATTCCAAAAACTATTGGGGCAATATATTGGAAAAGGATTTTAATTCCTGCTACAATTGCAGTTCAAGTATTAATTGTAATAATGTATCCTTTAGTTTTATTACTGGAGCTCCTTTCAAAATGGCTTGCAAAAGGGGAAAATGGTGATAAGGTATCTAGAGAAGAAGTGATTGCAATGGCTGAGCTTGGTGAAGATGAAGGTACCATTGAAGAGAGTGAAAGTACAGTTATCGAAAATGTTTTAATGCTTGATGATATCCCTGTAGAAGAAGTGCTTACCCCTCGATCTGTTATTTTCTATTTGAATAAGGATAATAATGTAAAAGAAGTATTAGAAAAGCATGAAAATATTGAATTTTCTCGTATTCCAGTATGTGATGATGGGTTAGATAATATTATAGGAGTTGTACGTCGTCATATTTTATTAAAAAGTAAGGCAGAAGATCAATTCGATATAAAAATTGGTGAACTTGCCCTTCCAATTCATACAGTACAAGAAACAGATTCTGTGGGTGATGTTTTAGATGAATTCGTTAAACGTCGCGAACATATGTTTATGGTAAAAGATGAATTTGGTCAAGTAACTGGACTAATTACTTTAGAGGATGCTATTGAAACATTACTTGGTGTTGAAATTGTTGATGAGACAGATTCAGTTGTGGATATGCGAAAGCTGGCTCTAGATAATTGGCGAAAAAAGCGCTGGAAAACACAGGAATAGTAAATAGCGGATTAATCCACCTGAACCAGCGTATTTAATATGAATTATTTTTTTCCTCGCTGGATTTACTTTATATTTTTAATTACTATAGTTCTTAATGGACAAGAGAATATAGTAAAGACATTATATTATATTAATGAATTTGACTTTACTAGTGGCCATCCCACACCTAAATCTGAAATAAATTATAAACCTCATATTCGTGTAGAATATGATACTTTTGATCGAATTATATCAAAAGCAAACTTTAATCGCCGTAATATAATTATTACTAAAGAATCTTTTACTTATGAGTCCAATTCTTATGATCCTATAGAGAAACGTGATTATGAAGGAGATAGCAGATTAGTTAGGAAAACTATTTTTGGTTTAAGGGGTAAGGCGCCTGATTATATCTCCTATGTGTATGGATTGGATTCATTAAAGACCTGGAAAGATGATGTTTTCACTATTGTAAACTATAATGAATATGAGAAACCTTATTTATTTCAGCTATTTGATGTTAATGCCATTGGTTATGCAAATGCCTTGTTAGATTATAACGAAAACGGTTGGTTAGTTAAACAAACATGGAAGCGTTTGCCTGATGGTAAGGAAATGAGGTTGTGGAACTATAATTTTGACCCAGAAACAAAGCTAACTAGAATTATGGAGTTTGATTCAACGAAAACTTTAGTAATGGATATTCAACTCAATCCTGACTCCTTACAAGCAGTATATAATCCAATTTTACCGTTAGACAGTGGTTTTACGAACAGCACGGTTTTATCATTTGAATTATTAGATAGTATAGATGTTGGCTATATTACATGGCGATGGGTAGGAGGTGTTCCAGATATTGATAGTACTCATCTTTTTAAGATCCCTGATAGTCTTTTTTATAAAGGTATTTATCAAAATTATGACCTTGCATTAGATGATTATCTTATTGATGGTGCTATATACAATATTGAGTTTACCGGAGAAAGTACGTTTGACTTTGAAATAATTAAAGTTATCATTCCCTATGTCACTTATGATGTAACACCTCCAACTATATCTGTAGGCTCTAAACCTGCCATAAACAAACCCGAATTTTATTTTACTACTGATGAACCATTATCAGAAGGTTATATAGAATGGATTCCTTTTCCTTCAACACCTCAACAGGATACCCTCCACCTAGTATATATGAATGATCGAGAATTAAAACTAGGTTTAAGACAGTACATCGTTTTAGAAAATCAAACTCCTTTATTGGATAGTGCAAAATATAATTTACAGTTCACAGCCTATGATCGTGCAAGAAATCGATCTTTTTTCCAAGCACAGGAACTTATTTTGTATGATATATCTCCACCATTAGTTTATATGTATTATCCATTAAGTAATACATATGTTAATCATTTGGAAGTTCAGGTAGAGGCCAGTGAAGTTCTAGCTTCTGGTCAAATAATTTTAACAGATCTTTCTGGTACACGTGATACCTTATCTCCACATATTTATCAATTACCTAAAAAAGAGCTGCAATTAGGTCTTCATGCTGCATTATTAGATGATGCGCTGCCAGTAATGGATACTACTACATATAGTTTTAAGTATATAGGAATTGATCCAGCGGGAAATATTTCAGACCCAGCTATTAGGGAACCTATTTATTATGATATCTCTCCACCAATATATACACAAATATTTCCTACAATTGGATCCCATGTAAATAACCCCAGACTTTCATTTATTGTTAGCGAAGATTTAGCTGCAGGTGAATTTACTTGGGCTTATCGAGAAGGTCTTAAAGATACTTCAGCCCCTCATATAATCACATTGACAAATAATGAGCGCAAAGGAGATACTAGAACAAATTGGACATTAAAAAATCAAACTGAACTATCTGATGGAACTGTATACGATCTTATTTTTATAGGGCAAGACTTAGCAGGAAACCAAACAGGATTTATCACTACTCCAGATATAACTTATGATATTACTCTACCAGTATTTACAATTCTTGATCCAATTAATGACGCATACACAAATTATTTAAGTTTATCCTATGAACTTTCTGAGCCTCTTCGAGAAGGTACTATTACATGGACAGCTTTAAATAGCGTCAAAGACCCAGAATCTCCACGAATGATTACTATGGAGCTCGATGAAATGATCGAAGGGGTTTCTTCAGATATTGTACTAAAAAATATGACTTCATTAGTAGATAGCGTTACATATAGTATTAAGATGGAGGGATCTGATTTAGCCACAAATGTTGGTATACCATTTGTTGTATCGAATGTTCATTATGATTTTTCACCTCCAATAATCACTTTAACTCATCCAGCAAATAATACGTATCAGTCAAAAACTTATTTTAATTATCAAATCACAGAAGATTTACTTTATGGCCAAGTATCATGGATACAACTGTACACAAGAGGAGTCAAACCAGATACAGTCATCTTAAAAGGCGCTGAATTAATTGCTGGTATAAATGATTCAATAATATTTACAGATATGAAAAAATTGAAGGATGGAGCAAGTTATGATATAATTTTTGAAGGATATGATTTAGCAAAGAATGAAGCCATTCCGAAACGTATTACAAATGTTACTTACGATTTTACACCCCCATATATTGATTTACAATACCCCCAAACATTGTCATCTGTAAATAATATAAATATTTCTTATGAATTGAGTGAATTTTTATTAGAGGGTACTGCAACTTGGAAATGGGTGGATGGTGTCTTAGATACTCGTGAGCATGTGCAGACTCTAGCGCCATTCGAAAGGGAGATAGGACAGAAAAATTTTATTTTAATTCAAGACTCACCTGAGTTAGTTGATGGTGCATATTATGATTTAATATTATTTGGTAAAGATAGGGCAGGTAATCCCTCTAATAAAGCAACTGCTAAAAATGTTAAGTATGATATAACTCCACCGGTTATATCAATTAGAAACCCCGCTCCTAATATTTTTATTACATCGACTCAAATTGAATATGACCTTTCTGAAGATATGCAAAGAGCTGTTGTGAAGTTTGAATACAGTGATGGAGATTACGATTTATCATCCCCTCATATATATAATATAAAGGGAGATAATTTAAAAATTGGATCACATATTATTGAGCCAGAATTTATTCCAGAACTAATGGAGGGTACACAATATACTTTAAGTATTACTGGTGAAGATTTAGCTGGTAATCCTGCTGAGCCAGAAATTGTACTTGGAGTAATTTATGATGCATATCCTCCTGTATTAGCTTTGAATTATCCTTTACCAAATAGTTTTATAAATAATTCAAAAATAAGTTACTCAATAAATGAATCTTTATTAGAAGCAACATTAATTTGGGAGGCAATTGGTGGTGCTGATGATCCTAATTCTCCTCATAAAATAAATTTTAATGAAGATGAAAAAAAGAAAGGATCTTATCAAGATACTATTCTCATATCACAGACAGCGCTTCAAGACAGTACGATATATAAAGTATCATTTTTTGGGAAAGATCCTGCAGGAAATGAAAGCAACCTAATAGTTAATGATAATGTAGCATATGATATTAGTTCTCCCATAATTACAATTATTGAACCTGGGAATAACCATTATACTCCAAGTACAAATATAAATTACTCCTCTTCTGAAGACCTTTTAAGTGCAAAAATAATTTATGTTGGTACAAGTGCAGATAAAAAAAGATTAAATACTGAAGTTATTATTACCCCTGAAGGATTGTTAGCTGGTATTCATAATTCTGATGATTATAATAGAGCTGATCTTAGAGATAGTGCGACTTATATGATTGGTTTTGAGGCAAGGGATTTGGCAGGAAATTATGCAAGGCCAGTTGGTTTATATAATTATCATATTGATAGAACATTGCCAGTTATTTCAATTATATCGCCTTCGCAAAATTCTTACTCAAATCATCCTTTGTTTGAATATTCGTTATCTGAAGATATTTATTATGGTAAAGTGCTGTTTTTTGACCAATCTGATTCTTTGAGTTTGATTCCTAGTGTGGAATTTGAATTGGATTCTACAGAATTTTCAGAAGGTTTTCATGCTTTAGATACTTTAGTGAATCAATTGCCATTAAACGATAGTACGATTTATACTATACAAATAAAGGTTTATGATATTGCTAAAAATTGGAATGATTCTACAATCATAAAAGATTTTCATTTTGATATTAGTCCACCAATTGTCAATATTTTTGATCCAATAGATAGTTCTTTTATTAATACAAATGCTGTTTCGATCTATAAAAGTGAAGATCTAATATCAGCTGATATGTACTGGGTAAATGTTGAAGGCGATGCAGTTTCTTCAAGAATAAGAGAAAGAGATATGCTTTTTGGAGAAACTAGATTGGTTATGTATCCAACATCACTTAATGAAAATATGCATTATGATTTGTTTATTGTTGGTGAAGATTTAGCTGGAAATCCATTTCAAACAAATATGACTAAAGGAATTATTTATGATGTTACTGCACCAGTTATTTCAATTAATAAACCTGTAGAAGGTGGCTATATTAATACTAAAGCTTTAAGTTACAATTTTAGCGAACCATTAATACAAGCAAATGTATCATGGGAAATTAAAACAGGAATTGATACTCTCAGTCCATATAGAGTTGAATTACAGGGAGAAGAATTGAGTTCAGGTGATCATGACTCAACTTTTTTTTCTTATGTACCTGAACTTGTTGATGGGTCTTGGTATGGTCTAACAATGGCCGGAACAGATCGCGCTGGGAATCAATCCGATGTCGTTATCATTAATCGTGCAAAATATGATTTTACATATCCAATATTTTACGATTTAAAGCCTGATGCAAACCAATGGATACGAAAACTTGATTTAGCATATACATTAAGTGAAGATCTTATTTTTGGTAGGATTGTATTTAGACATGTTGGCGGAGAACCTGATCCTGATGGTGAATATTTAGTTCGATTAGAAGGAAGCAGATTGAAAGCCGGTCCTGGAGGTGGAGAGTTGCCAAGAAGTTTAGTGCGTTTAGTATCTGGAGGAATTTACTCTATCACATATACTGGACGAGATTCTGCTGACAATTTTGTTTCAGAATTTGTAATTCCAAATGTTCGATTTGACAATATTAAACCATTTATTGTGATTACTAAGCCTATGGCTACTCAAACTGTATTTGATTCTTATAAATGGCCATATACTAATTCAGAAAAAATTAGTTATACCTTAAGTGAGGATCTAAAAGAAGCTTCTTTGTCAATTGTAAATACTGGAGGAAAGACTGATCCCAGATCTCCAATTGAAGTACAGTTGATTAAAGATGAAATGATAGTAGGAAGTTACATAGATACTGTACTAGTAAATTCTCTCAGCTTGATAGATAGCGCGATTTATACTTTTTCTCTAAATGGTGTAGATAGCGCTGGAAATGTAGCTGATGGATATACAGTGTCAAATATCCACTATGATATTACTAAACCTGTTATTGAAATGCTTTTGCCTGTTGAAAATGGTGCATTAAATGCTCCATTATTAACATATAATTTTAGTGAAACGATGTTAAAGGCAAATTTGGTTATTACTCAAATTAATGGTCAGCCAGATTCGCTATCTCCACATAATGTGGAGATAGTAATGTATGAATTAGCAGAAGGTTTTGCTGATAGTGTAATTATAACAAATGCACCTCAATTATCAGATGGATCTATATATAAGTATGAATTTATTGGTCAAGACTTAGCAACGAATTCTTCTAATCTAGTTGTGTCAAATAATGTGCTTTTTGATACAACAATTCCAGTAGTCTCTATGTCTAGACCTTTAGATTCAGAAATTCTCAATACAGTTGATATTAGTTTTTTGAATTCTGAAAAATTAAATATTGGAGATTTTGTTTTTACAAGAACAAGCGGTACGTCTGATCCAAGTTCTCCACATAGAATACCTGTTATAGATGAAGGTCTTTTAGAAGGAATGCATACAGATTGGGCACTAGACCTAAAAGGCAATCTTGTTGATGGTACAAGATATAAAATTACTTTTGATGGAAGCGATAGAGCTGGGAATAAAGCTCAGTTTACTCCAATTAGTAATGTGCTATATGATATTAACCCTCCAATTGTAATAATAGAATATCCATTAAATAATGGCTATTTCAATGCTCCAAAATTTACTTATTCAACAAATGAACAACTTAAAGAGGCTATCATTACAATATCAAGAGTAGGTGGACCGGATGACCCAAATAGTCCGCATATATTTGATATACCATCAACATATAGATTCGAAGGTTTTTACCAAGATGTTAATTTTGAAGATAAAATTAATCTCGTGGATGGCTCTTCTTATGAAATCTCAATTGTCGTTACGGATATGGCAAAGAATACAGCAGAAACAATTATAATATCTAATGTTACATTTGATATTACTGCACCTGTATTATCAGTTACTTCTCCTTTGGAAGATAGTTTCTATCTGGACTTTTTATTAGAGTATAATGTAAGTGAGCCACTATCTTTTGGTCGAGTAGATTTACAAAGGACACGCGGTGTATATGATGCTGATAGCCCTTATGCTATTGAATTAGATAATGAGCAACTTTTAGTGTTAGAAAATAGCTCAATAGATTTAGATCAAATACTTCCATTGAAAAGTGGGGCTGGATATGATATACAAATATCAATATTAGATAGAGCTGGTAACTCTAGTGATGAAGAGATATTAATTGAAAATGTTACGTATGATACAATCCCACCAGTAATTGCTATTTTGGAACCTGTATTAGATGATTTTGTTAATTATAAAGGTATATCATATTCAACTAATGAATCTTTAAGCGAATTCGAACTAATATGGACTAGAATTGGTGGGGTTTCCGATGCTGGTTCACCTCATTCTACAATTTTACCTGAAGAATATTTGCCTCAAGGAAGATATGAAAATATTCGTTTAGAAGATGGGCCAAAATTAGTAAACAACACAGAATATAGTTTAACTGTAATTGCCACTGATTTGGGAGGAAATAAAAGGGTTAGAGTTATTGACAAGATTATATATGATGATGTATTACCTGAATTCATATTGACAAATCCCCAATCAAAAGATTTTATTAATTCTACTAAGCTAACGTATAGTTTGAATGAGAGATTAATTGAAGGTGAAATTATTTGGGAGCCTATAGATCCAACTGAAGGGAGTCCTATTAAAATTATTCTAAAAAATGGTGAACTAGATAAAGGATCTTTTGAAGAAATTATGCTTCAAAATCAAATAGAATTAATTGATGGTTTATTATATAATATTTCAATTGATGCATATGATAGAGCAAAAAACAGGCTATCTATCTTATTATCAGATAGTGTTAAATATGATATAACTCCACCTGATTTTGTTAATATCGCCCCTGAAGCTGGTAGCTATGTAAATTCTGCAATAGTTAAATTTACTAATACTGAAAAATTATCAAGTGCTTCAGTAATTTGGGAAAGAATTGATGGAGAAGAGGATAAGAACTCACCTCATACTATTGATATACCTTCTGAGTACTTTGAAACAGGAGAGCAGGAAACATCAAATATTTCAACCCCAAACCTAATTAATGGAGCAGTGTATAGATTAACATTAAATGGAAGAGATTTGGCGGGCAATTTATCTGGTGTTGTTTATCATAATATGAATTATGATATTGAAAATCCTGAGTTAAATATTACATATCCATTGCAAAACCCTGCAATAAACAATACAGATATTGGTTATGAAATATCTGAGCAACTAGGTTCTGCAACGATAAAATATACTTGGTTAAGTGGTGTTGAAGATGGAAATAGTCCACATGTTATCAATATAGATCAAAGAAGTTTGCCTGAAGGAATTACTGAAAGATACCCTTTAAATCCAGCGCCATTCTTAGTTGATGGAGGGGTATATAAAATCGAACTAGAAGGTATTGATCGCGCTGGTAATAAAAGTAATATTTCAAACAGAGAATCAATTCTCTATGATATAACTAAACCAACGATTGCAATGAGTGTTCCTATACCAGATATAGTAAATATTGGAAAAGAAATATCCTATAGTATATCTGAAGACTTATTTGAATCTGAAATTATTTGGACAAGGGTCGATGGCAATATTGATAAAAATTCTCCTCATACTATAAATTTATCAGATGAAGAAAAGAAAAAAGGTGATTACGAACTTGTAATATTAGATAATATTACAGATTTACTATCCAGTACAACTTATAATGTATCTATAAACGGAATTGATCCTGCTGGAAATGAGAGCGATCCATTAATGGTAAGAAATGTAGATTATGTAAGAAAGATAGATGGGCAATGGATATTTAAAGGAGCTGTAATTACAGTTGTATGGAATTTTACTACTACAAGCGGAGATGATGGAACAACTGGTGATTTTGAACAGTGGATTCAAATGGGAGCTAGGGTTAGTAACCGTGAAAAAGGTACATTTTCAATAGATTATTCAGCCAAACCATGGACATTAGACTGGACAATGCCTTCTTCAGGTATACGGAGAATAAGTTTGTTTAATTTTGGTGATAATGAAACGTTAAATGTCATCACTGGAGAATTAAAACCTGAAGATTGGGATGATGGCCAAATAATGCAATATAAATATAGCGAATAATTAATGCATGATTGTTTGGCGTTGGAGATCCAAAAGATGCACACTAAATTCGCCGACGATAATAATATAAATTTACCTTAGGAAATTAATTTATGGCTAAAAAACAATCGTTTGCAGATAAAGCTTCAAAAAAAGGAAAAAGCCTTGGCACATTTGTTAAGTATGTGAAGAGTGTTTTGTCAGAGAAAACTGGTCATTGGAGGTTCAATGAGCAAATAGTAAATATAAAAGAAGGTGAAAATTTAGATAGCGCTTTAAATAGATTAAGCGAAGAAAGCCAAGCTTTAGATATTGAAATGCCAACTGAAAATGTAGAAGCACCAGCAGAAGAAGAAGCACCAGCAGAAGAAGAAGCACCAGCAGAAGAAGAAGCACCAGCGGAAGAAGAAGCACCAGCGGAAGAAGAAGCACCAGCAGAAGAAGAAGCACCAGCAGAAGAAGAAGCACCAGCAGAAGAAGAAGCACCAGCAGAAGAAGAAGCACCAGC
>JAZAOA010000085.1:0-4875 GCA_036228285.1 Fidelibacterota bacterium | reverse complement strand
TGTGATAGAAAATCTGTAGGAGCTGTTATTGTTCGTGGAAAAACAATTTTATCAACAGGTTACAATGGGAGCATCAAAGGTGCAAACCATTGTGATGATGTAGGGCATGAAATGGAAAATGACCACTGTGTAAGAACAATACATGCTGAAGCAAATGCAATAGTCCAGGCCGCAAAGCATGGAATAAGAATTGAAGATAGTGAAATATACGTCACAGCATCACCATGTTATAATTGTTTTAAAATGATTGCTAATAGTGGTATCAATAAAATCTATTTTGGTGAATTTTACCGTGATGAAAAAGTTATCGAACTAGCCAATAAACTTGATATAGAATTAACAGATCTATCGAAGTAAATAGGTTCTATTTTAAATCTGGAACCAATAATTAAACTTTAAGAAAACAGAATTTGAACTGTTTTTGCTCCAAGAGTTATCGCTTGCAGAAAAATAACTATCATTATGCAAATTATATACGATAAACAGAGTACTTCCAGGGCGATATTCCCATCGTAAGACAAAAGTACCTACAAGATTATTCACTTTGAAATCTGGGTCCCCATTATAAGAATATGTTTCTAAATCTCTGGTCTTTTCAGCCATTAGTTTGTAATAATTTTTGTAATCCATATCAACAGTGAATGGTTGAAAAAATGCCTCAAATGTTAAATCTGGAGAAAATGTCCAATTAAATCTAATTTGCACATCATTCATTATAGCTGCCGAATTAGCATAAATAATGTATGTACTAATCGAATCTTCTTCAATGCCAACCCATTCCATAGACTTTGTTCCTAAATCCTGAAACCCTTCGATCATTAGATTAATATTTTCACTTGGGCGGTATCTTAAATTAAAACCTCCTCTGTAACCCCAAGATCGATATTGTCCACGACCAAATCCAAGATAGGGGTTAAATATTAATTTTCTTCGTTTGTCTGTTTGAAACCAAAGAATTCCATAACCTTCAGTTTCTGATTTATATACCCAAGCCCTATCATCTCTAAAAGTATCATCATCATTATAGGATGCAAATTCCATATTTAATTCTCCACCAAAACTCCAAAAAGACTTAAGCTCATTTGTTTGCTCAATAGATAAGGATTTTGATAAAGTCAATCCATCTCCTCTTCCATTTATAAAATATCGAAAATCTAATTTATTATTTAAAAACATTCCCCAAGGGTCTTGTTTTCTTATCCCTCCATAAGTTCCATAATACCAAGTGTCATTACGTGTGTTAAATCCAATATCATTAATCTCATATGTATCATCAGTAAAACCAGTTACAAAATTTAAATCCCACCATTTTGGATCAAGATAGCCAGCGTTAAATCGTGCACCATTACCTATAACTTCATTTTTCTTTGATTGCACTAACTGCCCTTTAAGAGTCAATCTATTATCTAAGAATTTCATAAACCAATCAAGTCCAATTACATTTGCGCTACCATAATTTTTTCGGTTAATATCCGTCATCATAATGCCAATTGTTGACACATTATTTAATACTGGCTGTTCTATGCGACCAATAAAATAATTGGTCATTGGTTCAAGCATACCTTTTTGTTGAATAGTTGAATCAGCACTTTCATATTCCCAAGAGCCATATTCTTCATCTGTTACTGCATCAATAATTCCGTATTTAATTCCCCCTTTAGTTTGACCCAAAATCTTCGCGGCACCTAAAATTGTAGTTACATCTGGTCTATTAATTATGGTGGCATCATCAGGTAATAGAAAACCAGGCGTTTGACCAATTCTCCTAGAATGAAATAGCTTATATCGGTTTTTAAAAAATGAACCACCTTCAATAAAAAAAGGTCTCCTTTCTTCATATTGTGTTTCAAAAGCCGTCAAATTCAATACAGATGGGTCTGCTTCAACTTGTCCAAAATCTGGATTAACTGTCATATTTAATGATGATTGCGCAGTTAATCCATATTTCATATCTAATCCAATAGAGCTAACATTTGACTGATCGCTATTTCCATTTAATACATAGGGAAATATTTCGGCTTTTTTTGGTGATGGGATATTACTCATCCCTTTTAATACACCATAGTATGGCACAAAACCGCTTAAACCATTTGACCTACCTGGCCACTGAACCTCTTCTTGCAATCGATGAATATGGCGAGCAAATGCAATTCCCCAATCATTATCTGTATTGGCATCAAATTGAAATACACTTGTTGGAATTTGCATCTCAACTGACCAACCGCTATCATGCAAAGCCACCTCAAATTCCCACACTACATCCCAGGTGCTATTAAATGCTTCCATGCCTTCACCAGAAATAAATACATCCATACGAGATCCTAAAGGATTTACTGCAAACCAATAACCAGTTCGATCATCATTATTCGAATCAAATGCCACTCCTATCCAGTCCGAATGAGGTCCAAATGCTTCCATCCATCGATCGCGCCTACTTAATCTTCCTGTAATCTTATCAGGCTGGGAATCAATATTATTTATGGACACATATATATTATCATTATCATACAGTACTCTTGCAACAGTCCTCTCAGATGGTTGAGCAAGATTATATGGTTCAAACTGAAAGAAGTCGCTTTCTTCTAATGCATTCTTCCATACTTCATCATCAATATTTCCATCAATTATTGGCGGTGTATCAGTTCTGGTTGCAATCATTTCACGAAAACGTAATTGATTTGGATCTTCAATCTGATAATTATCAGCAAATAGATATACGCTAATAATAATATATATAATTATTGCTTTATTTTGGCCCATTCGAGAGAGAGAATATAATTGCAAAATATTGCACTAGTATGGAAATAATATCTACTGAGATATGTTTTCAGCAACAAGATCTGCGAGATCTTTCACCTTAATCTCATTTCGGCCTTCAGGTGTAAGCGGTTTTAATCCTTGGTTCATCATACCATAACAAAAATTACAGCCCGTTACAACAGTATCAGCATCTGATTCAACTACTTGTTCAGCTCGAACTAAATGCGTACGTCCTGTTGTTTCTTTTTTCCACCAAAGTCCGCCACCAGCTCCACAACAAAGTGTGTTTTTCCCTGATTCAGGTAATTCAATAAAATTATCTGAAGTAGCATTTATTGCCGTTCTTGGTGCGTCTACTTCATCTAGCATTCTTGATAAATTACATGGGTCATGATAGGTGATTTTTCCAGTTGCAGTTTTATTCACTTGGATACGGCCATCTAAAATTAATTGCTCAATGACTTGAGTATGATGTTCCACCTTATAAGATATAGTATCATATTTACTATATTCTTTTTCCAGATTTAATGCACAATGAGGACATAGTGTGACCACTTTTTTTGCATCACTCAATTGCTCCATATTGTGCTCCCTTAACATCGAATAAGTCAACTTGTCACCTAAACGATTAACTGGATCTCCTGAGCAATGTTCCTGCTCAAGGATACCATAAGTAACATTAGCAACATCAAGAATCTTTGTAAAGTTTTCCACCGATTTTGTGAATTCTGGATCTAACTCATAACGAGCAAAGCAGCCCAACCATAAAACATATTCTTTATCTGGTGAAAACTTTGGTAATCTTTCAGCTAATGGACTATTTGTGGCACCCTCCGTATTTCCAGTTTCCTGTAAATTTGTAAACAATTTTTGATATTCCTGTGGAACCTTACCCTCAACTAATACTTCTAAACGTCTTATTTCATCAGATTTTTCAACATGATTTCCTACGGGACAAACTTCCGTACAAGCCTGACAAGTTGTACACTCCCAACCTGCTTCCACATTAATCTGTGATAAGACATCTACATCTTTTTTATCTAAAAGAGGCTGACGTAAATCAAGAATAAAGTGATGCTTTGGATCAAGAATGCCACCTCCTCGATTTGCTGGGCAAACATCAACACAACGACCACATTCAACACAAGAAAATATGTCCAGTGCTTGATTTTGAGTCATTTTAGTGAGCCCTGCTAACATATCATCTAGCTCTTCTTCCGACCCTTCAAGATCTATATTTACTGGGGTATGATCTGGTTGATCAAAGGGTCGAAAAAATATATTTATTGGAGCTAGAACCAGGTGAAGATGTTTTGATCTAGGTATCAAAAATAAAAAAGCAAGAATAATAACTGAATGAATCCACCAATTTATTTTCCAATAAAAAGCTGAGATTTCTCTTTCACCAATCAAATATGTAACCATAAGAACTACAATAAAAAATGCAACTAATCCTGAAGTCGGAGATAATTTGCCCAGTGCTTTTGGTTTTGTTATGAATCGACGATAAGCAAGAGATAAAATACCGATAATAACCAAAATTGAAAATGGCATAACAATCATTGAATACATTTTGAGGATTTTTTGACTGAACAAAGAAACACCAAAACCTTTTGCAAAATGATCAATAGTAACTAAGCCAAAAATTACAAATCCCCAGAAAACAAACGCATGCATCAAGCCCGGCCAAAAGCGCCCTTTGACAACTTTCTCATGCAAAAAAACTTCTCGAAACATTCGCCAAAAACGGGCGCCAAAACGATCAAATGGAAGTTTTCCTAATCCTTTAAAAACAATAAAGAATCGGCGTGAAACTTCATATAAAAATGAAGCCAAACATAATATAATTCCTGAACCGAGTACTATTTGTTCGGTTAAAGAAAAATAAATATCATGCATATAATTCTATTCCGATTGGATAGCTTCAGTAAGTTTTGGAACAATTTCTAATAAATCAGCTACAACCCCATAATCAGCAATTTCAAAAATAGGAGCTTCAGGATCTTTATTGATCGCAACAATATTTTTTGATGCTTTCATGCCAACAACGTGTTGTATCGCTCCAGAAATCCCCAAGGCCAAATACATTTTTGGGGATACAGACTGACCAGAACT
>JAZAOA010000084.1:0-3237 GCA_036228285.1 Fidelibacterota bacterium | reverse complement strand
CCTTTATTATAAGGCTCCATACCAGCGCTAACATAAATCCCTGAGCGCTCTTCATTAATGATAAAATCAAAAACCTCCCAAGAGCAAAATGCAGCTACCTTATTTTTAAATCTTGGTTGGTTATGTATATATTCGAGCACAGTAATATTTGGATTATTTTCCTTATTATTACTATTTCTAGTTAAATCTACATAACCAACCAACATTTCACTATATCCTGGATAAGAAAACAAATAGGGATTTTTAAGCTTTGCCTCACTTCCTTTTGTTACATTACCATATAATTGACCTTGATTAACAATTGTATTCCAAAAAAAAGGCATTAATTTTTCTCTTCGAATTTTATCAGAAGAATTCCAATAGTCTAATAACATCCGCTTTTGATTTTTTGTATAATCATCTGAGTGAATTAATAAGCTATCCGCACCATGAAACACCTCTTCCCATCTCAAACCATCAAAAGTAATAAATATGATATTATTTGTTTTACCATTAGCAAATAATAAAGATATAAGTATATAAAAAATAAGTGATGATGAGTGGATTCTTTTCATTATTCTATCCAGAGATATGTTGCAATAGATTTTGGAGGGACACTAGATGAAGATGATTTATTATTAAACAAAAATGTAAAATCTTTTAACTCATTCGTTAGATTAGTTGCAATTAATACAATTGTTCCATCGCTATTTCTAAACGCAACAAATGATAACTCTTTAGTATTTCCCATATCACAATCTATACGATATGCGCCTGGACGAATAAATTTAGAAAAATTACCTAATAAATAAAATTCTGGCGTAACGTACCACTTATCAGACTGATTTGGATTCTCAATTAATAAGGTAGGACTAAGATCATTTAGATTATTATATGGTCCTTGGTTGTATTCATCAAGATCATGAGTTGTCATAGTTACCCAATACATATATGATCGTGACCAATTCCAAAAATAATTTTGAATATTATACATACCTGAAATTCCCCATTCGGAATGTTCTGTAAAAATTATTTCATGTTCAGGATGATTCTTATATAGCTTAGACATATATGTCGCTGGAAAATTAGTATAGTTATGAAAGGCTGTTCCTGAAGCATAATAATCTTTACCATTTTTTTTTAATTCATTTAATATATAATCAGCATTAACCCAATCTTCAAAGTTATGATCATTAAGCCATAATTTTGTATGTAACTCGGTTTTATTTGGATTGTGAAATTCTTCATACGTTGCTATTGTTAAATCTAATTGCTGATCTACACTTAACTTCATTCCAGGATAGCTATCTGGTAAAAAATTTGGTTCATTTTGTATAGAAATTGCATATATAGGAATTCCTTCATCTTCGTATGCTTCAACAAAATTTCTTAAGTAATTAGCATATTGTTTTTCATATCCTTTTTTTAACGTACCCCCAATAAGCTTTTCAGAAGTTTTCATCCAAGCTGGAGGACTCCAAGGTGCTGCAAAAAATATAATTGATTGAGGAGGGTCCAAATTTGCTGCTACATCTTGTACCAATTTGATTATTTTAATTATTCCAGTTTTTTTATCCAGTTCAATTGAAAAGTTTTCTTTATCATCTTGATAAGTATAAAATCCTTTTGGATGGGATGACACCTTTCTACCATCAGAAAAATCAGATGTACCAATTGTTATTCGAAACATGTTAAAACCAAGGCCATCCTTTGGGTCAATTAATAGAGTTATTATTTGTCGAATCTGTTCATCTGTTTTCCCTTTGGAAATAGCATATATTGTTGTTGCTTCAAGCGATGTCCCAATACCAAGAATTGATTGGTATGAAATTTTTGGATTAATTGATATAGTTAGATTATTAGTTTTATTGATTTTATCCCAGCGTAAGCTTTCTTGCTTATCTAACTTATACTTAATTTCACTTTGATCAGGAGGATCTCTATACCATATTGAAGATTCAGGTAATAGTTCAGAGCTTAAGTAAACTTGAATTTCTTCTCCATCATACGGATAAACAAGTGATGATATATAAAATATAATTATGATTATCATTCTGCTATTATTCATAATAACTATAGTTTAAAAATTTGTCCTTGATTAGCAACATTAAACCCTTTATTAATTAATAAATTTAATTCGTTACTTTTGGGATTATTAAGAGGATTAGTATGATTAAAATGAATAAAATGAATCTTATTTTTTTCAACTTTTGGTATTTGTTTAAATAATTCCATACTTTCAACTACAAAAGGATGTGGAATTTCACTCATATCTCTTTCTGGTAATTCATTTCCGTTATAAAAAGTACCATCTAAAAGTAAATAGTCATTTGAATTCACTTCGGTAATAATATTTTTGTCCCACAAATTCCATTTATCTATATCAGGTATAAATAATATTGAATTATTGGGCCCTTTAATCTGATAACCAACCGTTTCAGAAAACTCATCTCGATGAGGGACTGAAAATGGAATTATTGATATTTGATCACTAATATTTATTACTGATTCATCTGTAATAGTATCAATTTGAATATTATTTTTAGTAATCAATTGACTCCATGGACCATTATTATTTATAAAGTTGGTCATTCTAGGCATCGTATATACTGGAATATTTTTCGCACCCATAACTTCATGACCTAAATGAATTAAACCTGTATAATGACCAATATGAGCATGTGTTAAAAATACACCAGCAATTTTTACAGGATTACTCGAATCAGTAATTTCATTGATTAAATGTAGTTGTTGAGGAAAATCTGGAGTTGCATCAAAAATCCAACATTGATTTTTTATATTATCTACAATAGCAATTGAAGTTACCATTCGTTGAAGATATGGTTTGTTTATAACCCTAACACAGCATTGTTTTAGACAACCAGCCTGTGGATAACCCCCATCTTGAGCAACGCCAAGAATATAGATAAAAGTACTATTATTAATTAATTGACTACTTGTTGATGTATTACATGTGATAGAAAATAAGATTACAATAGTAAGTATTATTTTTTCAATAATATTGCTTATATAATTAATCATCATACAAACATACGTCTAAATATTTTTTATCTAAACAGAAGATTAACAATAAAGCAAATGTGGTATTAATAACTCAGAAATGAAGCACCTTCAATAGACTCCTAAGAATCTATTAGTTCTGGCTTTTATAAATACAGCTTAAAAAGCGATAAAACCATATTAGACAGAAAATATTATACTTTAAATAGTGTTTTATTTTTTGAATTTAATGCCGCA
>JAZAOA010000083.1:0-18417 GCA_036228285.1 Fidelibacterota bacterium | reverse complement strand
TAAGGTAATATATGGTTTAGTTAACAATGCTGGCGGACAATTTCCATCGCCAGCAGAATATATTTCACAAAAAGGGTTTGAAACCGTCGTAAGAACAAATCTTGTTGGAGGTTTTTTATTTAGTCGTGAGGTGTTTAATCAAGGAATGATTAAAACTGGTGGTAATATTGTAAACATAACTGCAGATATGTGGAATGGCATGCCAGGAATGAGTCACTCGGGAGCAGCCAGGTCTGGCATGGATAATCTAACTAAAACTCTTGCCTATGAATGGGGATATGCTGGAGTTCGTGTAAACTCTGTTGCTCCAGGATATATTGCGTCAAGTGGGCTTGATACTTATGATGATGGTATAATAAAAGAAATTATCCCCAAATTAAAAAAAATAGTTCCATTGAAACGGATGGGAACTGAAGCTGAAGTTAGTGCTGCAGTTTGTTTTCTATTATCAGAAGCAGCAGCTTATATAAATGGAATATGCATTCAGGTAGATGGTGGATCTCCTTTAGGAAGTAACTTTTGGCCATTAAAAGAAACTAAAAAACATGAACCGTTTGATGGATTTCATCTTTCAAAATTACCAGATGCTCTCGATGGAAAGCTATAATAATTATCTATCCTTTATACATAATAACTATGTGCAAATCAATAATCATTGCATACTAAAACCAAATAGTTTTAGTATTAATCGGATATAACTTGATTTCGAATAAAAGGTAATAATATGCATAAACTACCAAAAGTAAAGAATCTTGAATTAGAAATATCGAATAGCTGGCTTACCATTTGGTTAAACTCACCTGAAAATAGAAATGCAATATCAAATGATATGATAGATGATTTTAATAATGTATTTGATAACATAATGAGTGATCGTTCAATAAGAGGTATTTCATTTCGCGGAAAGGATGGCGTGTTCTGTTCCGGAGTTGATTTAAAAGAAATTAAATCTATTATTGATAATAACACTATTAAGGAAGATGCAATTGACTTAAGTGTCAAATTAGGTAAGTTTTTTTATAGAGTAAACACACTCCCGCAGGTCACAATAATGATAATTGAGGGGGCAGCTATGGCAGGAGGATTAGGATTAGCATCAACTGGCGATATAGTAATCACATATGGTGATGCAAAATTTTCACTAACAGAAACTATGATTGGATTAACACCAGCACAAATCTCCCCATATATTATTTCAAGAGTAGGACATACTATAGGTAAACGATTAATGCTAACTGCTGCACGTTTTAGTGGATTAGAAGCTTTTAAGATTGGGATTGCAGATTTTCTTGTAACTAAAAGCGCTGAATTAGAAGAGCAAGAAAATAAAATTAAATCGCAAGTACTTAAATGTGCACCTGGAGCTATAGCTGAAACAAAACGCTTGATTGAAGCTACACAAAGTAACTCCATAAAGGATTTTATTAATCTTGCCAGCGAAAATTTTTCTTCCCAATTAAACACAGAAGGAAAAGAAGGAATATTATCTTTTCTAGAGAAAAGAAAACCTAATTGGAATAATGAATAATATCACGTAGGAAAAAATAATAGAATTTTCAATCTAACTATTAATAAATGGGGCTATAAAGAAAGGGACAAATATGTCTTTATTTAAAGATAAAACGGTATTTATCACGGGTGGAAGCCGTGGAATTGGAAAAGCAATTGGATTAAGATTAGCTAGAGAAGGTGCTAATATTGTAATTATAGCAAAAACTGTAGAACCGCACCCTAAATTACCTGGAACAATTTTTACAGCAGCTGATGAAATGGATAAAGCCGGAGGTAAAGGACTTCCTATTTGCACAGATATTCGATTTGAAGACCAAGTCAAAGATGCAGTAAAGCAGACAGTGGATGCTTTTGGCGGTATAGATATACTAATTAATAATGCTAGCGCAATCCAACTTACTGGAACATTAGAAACTGAAATGAAAAGATATGATCTAATGCATCAAATCAATATTCGTGGAACTTATATGGCTTCAAAATATTGTATTCCATACTTAAAACAAGCAAATAACCCACATATATTAAACTTATCGCCACCATTAAATATGGAAACTAGATGGTTTGCACCTCATGTCGCTTATACGATGTCTAAGTTTGGAATGAGTATGTGCGTCTTAGGAATGGCAGGAGAATTAAAAAAAGACGGTATTGCAGTTAATGCTCTTTGGCCGAAAACAGTTATTCAAACTGCAGCTGTTCAAAATCTCTTGGGAGGTGATAAAGTTATGGAAAAAGCTCGGAAACCAGATATAATGGGTGATGCAGCAATTGCAGTTTTGAGTAAAAATAGTGCTGATTGTACAGGAAATTTTTTTGTAGATGAAGAATTACTGCGCTCTGAAGGAGTAACTGATTTCAGTATTTATTCTAATGTTCCAGATAGTGAATTAATGCCAGATTTCTTTATATAAGAACAATTAGAAAGAATACATTTCACTAATTAAATCTTGATAGTTATTTATAACTACTTTTCTTTTCACTTTTAACGTAGGCGTTACTTCATCTTTATCTTGATCTAATTCTTCTTCCAGAATACGAAACTTTTTAATTGTTTCATAACTAGCTAACTCTCTATTTAACTGAGAGATCTCTGAATTTAATAAATCTAATACTTTTTGTTTTTTTGTTAAGTCAGGTAAATCCTGATACATTATTCTATTATCTTTGGCGAACTTGGCAATTTCATCTTCATCTAAAGTAATTAGAGCTGTTAGATATGGCTTTTTATCTCCATAAACCATAGCAAGACTAATATAAGGACTTGTTTTCAATAGATTTTCAATATTTTGTGGAGCAACGTTTTTTCCACCAGCAGTAATAATAATATCTTTTTTTCTATCCGTAATAAATAAATATCCATCTTCATCCAAATAGCCAATATCACCTGTATGTAACCATACGTCTCCATTTTTATCAGGGATTAATAATTCTTTTGTACCTTGTTCATTGTTATAATATCCAGAAATATTTTGTGGGCACTTTGTACAAATTTCACCATCATCAGCGATTCTTATTTCTGTATTTGCTAATGCTTGACCGACTGATCCGATCTTTGCCTTACCAATTTTATTGCCAGTTACTATTCCTGTTGTTTCAGTCATTCCATATCCTTCATAAATATCAAGACCAACCCAATGAAAATATCTTATAATATTAGGAGAGATTGGTGCTGCGCCAGAAAGCAAATAACGAATATTTCCTCCAAACATATCCTTTATTTTTCTAAAAACAAGAAAATGAGCTAATAATCTATTTAATTTTATCCAAATATTCGGTTCTTTACCTCCATCTTTTAATTCTGAATACTTTTTTCCTGTAGATATTGCCCAATTATATATTTTCTGTTGAAATAGCGTTGCATCTTTTATTGCAATAGAAATTTTTGCATAAAATTTTTCAAAAACTCTAGGAGTTCCAAACATAACTGTTGGACCTGTTTGACGAAGATTATAAGGCAGATCTTCAATACTATCGGCATAAACTGTTACGTACCCAGAATATAGTTTTATAAAATGACCTAATAATCTTTCAGCAATATGAGAAAGAGGTAAATAGGATATACCTAGATCAGTTCTATATGTAGGTAATAAATCTGGTAAGTTCTTAGCTACAGAAATAACATTTGTGCTATTAAACATACCAGCTTTGGGATTTCCTGTTGTGCCAGATGTATATGTAAAACTGATGATATCATCTGGGCTAACAGATTGTAATTTATCCTCAAAATCCCCAATATGTTTCGAACGATGAGATACCCCTAATTCTCGAAACTTTTCAATTGATAATACATTTGGTAAATCATCAGGAATATATTTATCCATGACCACTATTTTTTTTAATGCAGGTAGATCATCCCAGATTGCTAATAATTTATCTAACTGTTCCTGGTCTTCAGCAAAGATGATCTTACTTTCACTGTGTTCAATAATATATTTAACCTGATCTTCCGTATTTGAAGCATAAACTGGCGCAGTAATACATCCAATCCCAATTATAGCCATATCTATTACAACCCACTCTAGCCTTGTCTCAGATAAGATAGATACCTTATCTCCTTTTTTTAAATTCTCAGAAATTAATGCATGTCCTAAATCTCTTGACCAGTTTCCGTAATCATTCCAAGTATGACTTTCCCATATACCTTTATTTTTCCGCCACATAGTAATATCATCTCCAAAGTTTTCAACATTATACCAAAATAGTTTTGGAACTGTATTTATAATATTAGTATCAGGTTTATCCATCATATCCATTATCCGCCCCACAGTTTTTCTCTACGAGTATATTTCCCCTCACCTAAATATTGCTCACGTACTTTTTCTTCTTTTATTAATTCATCATATGTTCCACTTAAGAAAATTTTTCCCGTTGTTAACACATAACCATAATCAGCTATCTTTAATGCATGATTAACATTTTGCTCGACTAATAAAATTGTTACACCTGATTTATGTAATTCTTTTATTGTGGCAAAAATATCTTGAACTAATAATGGAGATAGTCCCATTGATGGTTCATCTAATAATAACAACCTAGGTTTTATCATTAATGCGCGAGAAATAGCTAGCATTTGCTGCTCCCCACCGCTTAGAGTGCCAGCTAACTGATCTTTCCGATTTCTTAAAATAGGGAAATGAATATATGCTTCTTCCATTCGTTCACTTAACAATTCTTTATCATTAATTAAAAATCCTCCCATATATAAATTGTCATAAACCGTTAAGTCTGGGAATATTCTTCGCCATTCCGGGACATGACTAATACCCATAGAAACTATTTTTTCAGGATCTTTTCTATCAATACGGACATCATTAAAATGTATAGTTCCATTTTCCGGCTCAACTAATCCACTGATAGTTTTCAATATTGTAGACTTCCCTGCTCCATTTGCCCCTAGAATAGTTACTAGTTGACCTTCTTCAACATTAAGTGAAACTCCATGCAATGCTTTTATTTTCCCATAATATGTTTCAACTCCAACAAGTTTAAGCATCAGCTGGTTCCCCTAAATATGACTCGATTACTTTTGGATCATTTTTAATAACACTAGGATCACCTGATGCAATAACTTTTCCTGATTCTAATACACAAATTTGATCAGATATACTCATAACTAAATTCATATCATGCTCTACTAATAAAACTGTTATTCCAAGCTCATCTCTTATATCTCTAATAATATTTGCTATTTCTCTGGTCTCCTGATCATTCATACCTGCTGCTGGCTCATCTAATAGAATTAATTTTGGTTTAGACACAAGTGCTCTAGCAATTTCAGCTAACTTTTGAATACCAAATGGCAATCCCATCATATATTTTTGTTCATAATTAGCCATTCCCAAAAAATCCATAATTTCAAGAGCCATTGATTCTTCAGCTTTTCTTTGATCTCTACTTACCCATCTCTTTATTGTTCCTAAAGTATCAATTCGACTATTTGCGCCTAAAAGAATATTATCTAGTACTGTCATAAATGGAATATTCTGAACATTTTGAAAAGTTCGTGATATACCAGAATGAATTATATGATGTGTCTTTTTATCTAATAAATTTTCACCATAAAAATTTATAGTTCCATTTTGAGGTTTGTTGAATCCATTTATGCAATTAAATAATGTTGTTTTACCAGATCCATTAGGGCCTATAAGAGAAAAAATTTCGTTTTCTTTTACTGAAAAGGAAACCTCATCAAGCGCAACTAGTCCAGAAAAACGCATTGTTAAACTATCAATAATGAGGTCTGACATATAAAAAAACAGGGCTCTGTATAAACAGAGCCCTTATATTCTAACTATAATCTATTCGAGCCAATCAGAAATGACGACTTGCTTGCCATCCTGCATTTGAACAAGTTTTACTTTATCTACCCCTGCATGATCATTTCGACTATATGTAATAGGTGGGAATGTATCAGATTCCCATTCATCGAATGACTCTAAACCCTTAACTAAGCTATTACGAGTAGGGTTTTTCCCAGCTCGTTTTAGACCTTCAACTAAAAGCATAGCAGTAGCAAATCCATAATAATGATATAAACCTATATATGGTTCAGGTATATCATACTTTTCACATAACTCTCTATATAATTTTGGACCTGCTTTATCAGAATTCCACATATATGCCCAGTATGTAGCTGTGAATCCTTCTCCAGCTGATCCCGCCATTTTTCCAACCCTGGCATCAATGGTTGGACCAGTTCCATAAAAATTTGGTTTAAAATTCATTGCTTCTGCGGTTTTCATTATAACCACAGGTTCCCGAACAATTCCAGCAATAATAACATCTGTCAAACCACCTTTTAATAGATTCATAGTCTGACCTTTAAAATCAACTGCTCCACGCTGGTATGATTCCTTTTGAATTGAAACACCATATTTGGATTCTGATCTAGATATTCCTAAAAGCACGTTTGCTCCATAATCATCATCCTGGTATACCAAACCAATTTTAGCATTTGAATTCTTACCCATAATGTAATCAACTAAGATTTCTGCTTGTCTATCATATCCAGTATCTGTATGAAAAATTAGATCACCTGCTTCTTTAGTTAAGTCAGACATTGTACCAGAGTTGGTTGCTGGCGCAATCAAAGGCGTACCAGTTTCAGCTAAGATAGGACGTATCGCCTCACATGGAGATGTCCCTATAACTTGAAACATGCAGAAAACTTGATCTTTTTCAATTAGTTTCTTTGTAGCTGCTACAGCTTTTTGTGGATTATATTGATGATCTTCAATCAGCATTTTTATATTTCTTCCATTTACCCCACCTTGATCATTAATATATTTAAAATACATATTTGATCCATTTGGAATAATCGCACCCAATTCTTTCATTGGACCGCTAAGATCTTGAACATTACCAATAAGAATTTCAGAATCTGTTATACCAGGTGATGGCGTACGCTTTACACAGCCTGAGCCAAAAAACCCGATTACAATAAGAACTCCTATTATTTTTTTCATAATAACTCCTCCTCCTAATTATTACGTAAATCGTTGCCTTGGATTGAAAGGAAATAATTTCCAATATATGCGCATTTTAAGCCACATACCATACAAACCCATGGGTTGGAATATAATAAACAAAAACATAATAAGTCCGAAAATCAATGATTGAATATCTCCAGCATGTGTATTAAATAATAACTGAATTTGATCTTCAATTAATGGTACAAATAAATTATCTAATAAAACAATAAATAACGATCCTAGAACTGCTCCATATATTGAGCTAGCACCACCAACAAGTACCATTATAATAAAATATATGGATAGCAAAATATCAAAATGATCAGTAGAAATGAATGAACTAGTATGGGCAAACAATACTCCGGCAAATCCTGCGTATAATCCGGAAATAAAAAATGCTAACATTTTATATTGTGACAAATTTATTCCAGAAGCTTCTGCTGCTTGCTCCGAATCTCTAATAGCCATAAACGATCTTCCAATCTTTGAAGTCGCAATACGACGTCCGATTACAATGGCCACAATTACAAACGTATAAATTAAATAATAATTATCCCAATCTGATTTTATTGTATATCCAAAAAGTACTGGAGATGATACTTCTAAACCTGCCGAACCTTGAGTCCATTCCCGAAAAGAAATAATAATCCTTTTAACTATAAATCCAAAACCCATCGTCGTAAGACCTAAATACATACCTGAGATTCTTAGAGCAGGAAAACCAATTATAAAACCAAATAAACCAACTATTATTGGCGATAAAATCAATGATAATGAAAAAGGAACACCAAATTGATCAACCATAATTGCTGATGTATACGCTCCAACAGCTAGAAATCCAGCGTGACCTAGAGATACAAGTCCAGTAAAACCGCTAAGTAAATCTAAACCAACATTTAATATGATATAAATGCCCGCCAAATTCAAAACAAACAAATAATACTTATAACTAAATGAAATACCTTTTAAAATAATTGGTAATAGAAATACAAATATAATTAGAATGGGAATCCAATACAGATTTTCATGATCGTAACGATCTTTCATCAGACTTTTTTCACTTTCTCAACACCAAATAAACCGTCTGGCTTTACCATCAACACTGCGATAAGAACAAACCATGCAATTATATCATTAATTTCTTTTATCCAATCAAAGTGAAATGATAAAGTTCCTAAGCTAATTGTTTCAATCACTCCTAGAATTACTCCTCCAACAATTGCTCCTGGAATTGAGCCAAAACCACCTAGGACTGCTGCTGGAAATGCTTTTAAGCCTAAAAACCCCATTGACGTATCTAATAATGCAATCCTTGGTGCAAGTAATACACCGCTTAGAGTCGCTACTAGAGCAGAAAAAATCCATACCAAGGCATATATTTTTTTAATAGGTATTCCCATGAGTTGTGCAGCGATAGGGTCTTCTGATGTAGCCTGCATAGCAATTCCCCACTTTGTATAATGAAAAATGAAATAAAAAATAACAACTAAAGCAACCGCACTGCCAATAATGAATAAATCAAGAATAGATATAACTATCGTTCCAAGTGTTATTGAGCCACCACCAAATGGAGATAAGGGCATCAGTGCAATGGGCCCTGCAATCATCGCAACAACTGCTCGCATTATGATGGCTAAACTTAAAGTAGCCATTATCACAGAAAATATTGGTTCATCTTTTAATGGACGATTAATGATGAAATCAAGAAAAAAACCAAATAGTACTGAAAAAATCATGCTGCAAACTAATGCTACCATAAAAGTCCATGCAGTTGGTTCTCCAGAATTAGATAAGAAAGTAGAAACAAAAAAGAAGTTTGCGTAGGCGCCAACCATCATTACATCACCCTGAGCAAAATTAACTACCTCTGTGGCTTTATAAATCATGGTAAAACCCAAAGCAATGAGAGCATATATTGAACCTAATGCAATACCACTAATCACCTCTTGACTAATGCCCGTAAATATATCTGTCATTTTATTATTGCCTGCCCTTTTAACACTCTTTTATCTTTTTGATTTTTCACTTCTACATTAATTTCGTCACCGTTTTGTTGACTAAGAAAAGTGAGCTCATCACTAGGCAATACGGGATTTAAAAAACGAACTTTGAACGTTTTCATCTTTGATGGATGATCATTTTTAATAATATGTTTTGCAGCCAACCCCATTGTACACATTCCCTGGAGAATAATATCTGGCAAGCCATTTGCTTGGGCGAATTCACGATCAATATGAATAAGATTAAAATCTAAACTCGCGCCAGCATAAAAATATGGCATATACTTACTTATCCTTAATTTTGATTCGTTTTTAACAGCCATTACTCTCCTCTAATAACCAATCTATACGTTGCAGTACAAACTAATTTATCATTCTGATTTGTTGAAGTAGTTAATAACTCTATAATCCGATTTATTTTTCCAGAACGATTTGTTTTCGTATAGTCTTCCTTTACTTCTGCAGATGTATGAATAAGATCACCTGCTCTGACAGGTTCTACAAAATTATATTCTTGTTCCCCGTGGACTAATCTTGGAACCAATTTTGAAAAATCAGGATCAAAATAAAGATTCTTTAATGCTGGTTGACAATAAACTGCAGCAAAAGTAGGTGGCGCATATGGATTTCCTCCATCAATAGATTTCACAAATTCGCGATCAATATAATGAGGATTATTATCTCCTAGAACTTCGACAAATTCTTTTATCTTTTCAAAACTGATTTCATAATCAGCCTCATATTTTTTTCCGATAATATTATTTGTAGACATATTTATTTTCAATAATGAAACAATTTACAAATCAATTACAAATAAATAAATCATCCCTTGAATAGATTGAAAAAACTATAATTTATCAACAGTTTTTGCCATACTTATGCAATCAGATGTAACTCCACCTTGATCATGTGAAGTAAAACTAACAGAGACTTTACACCATCCTACAACTAAGTCTGGATGATGGTTTACTTCTTCAGCAACTCTAGCCAAAACATTAACAAATTTTATCCCATCCATATATTTATCAAAATCATAGGACTTGGAAACTTGATTATCTTTAAAAATCCATCCATCCATATTACTTAATTCTTCATTTATTTTTTCATCGCTTAAGATGCTCATTATGTTCCCTTTCTCTTTAAGTTTTTTAACGAAATAAATAACCAATAACATGCAATTATAAATGCTACTCCTGTAGAAATCATCATTGCATACCAAACCCATTCAACAGGTTTTCCCATTTTAAAAATAAAAATTAATGATAAAGGCGCTGAAACTCCTAAAACTCTGATGATTGTTATTATTAATACAGGCAATCCCTTTCCCATCCCTTGTAATACGCGTCCTGTTGTTATCCCAACAGCAATCAAGGGATATACAAATGCAAATAATCTTAGAAATGTAACTGCTACATTTATTATTTCAGAATCTGATGTAAAAAACCCAATAACATTTGATGCAAATATATAAAGAAGAAAAGACATTAATACAGTTATAGAAAATGCAGCTGTGATTCCATATTTAATAGTATACCTCAGAATATCAAAATTCTTTGCTCCATAAAACATTCCAACAAGAGTAGTCAAAGATGCTGCAATAGAAAATATAGGTAGAAAAACCAACATATCTATTCGACCTGCCACTTGATATGCTGCAACTGTATTTGATGAAAAATATATTAATATTTTATTAAACACTCCCTGCCCAACAGCCATTACAATCATGGAAAGAGAAGCAGGTAAGCCCACTTTAATTATATCCCATATTATTTCACTAGAAAAAGAAAAATCTTTAATTCGGAAAGTGATATAAGCATGCTCCTTTATAAATAACATATAAATAAATATAGTAAAAACTGTGCACTGACTAATTACTGTTGCCATTGCTGCGCCTTTTATACCCATTCCAAGACCTATCCCACCTAGGTTTTCTAGATCAAAAATAAATATTGGATCCAAAATAATATTTAAAACTGTTCCTAATCCAGCAACCATCATCGGGAATTTCATATCTCCTTCTCCCGCTAGAATGGAACGAAAGAAACCAGAAAAAACCATAAATGGTAGACCAATACTCAATACTCTTAAATAATCCCATGCTAAAGAAAGAATTGAACCTGAAGCACCAAAAACAGATAAAATACTTTTCCCAAATAATACCACAACAATGAATAAAATTAAGCTGATTAAGAATGCAATTATTATCGCGTGTTCAGCGCTATTATCTGCACCTGCTTTATCATTCTTACCAATGAATCTTGCTATTGATGCTGTAACACCAGTTCCAAGCCCCATGGTTAGCCCTAGTGCAAGAAAAAAAAGTGGCATATTAAATGCAATTCCTGCAATAGCATCTCCACCCAATCGACCAATAAATATCATATCTACTATATTATAGAATGTCTGGATGCCCATTCCTGCCATCATTGGAATAGCCAAGGTCCATAATGCTCTAGATGGATTTGACTGGAATTGATTTAATCTTGATTGTTCTTTTTTCCCAAGATCCATAACTGCGAATTTATGATTAATGTTTTTTGGAACTAGGAAAAAATAATAGAATCAAATTGGATTAAATGGCCACAATTTTGGAAGTAATAGAATGGCCATAATCCATAACGTAATAGATAGTGGAAGACCAATTTTTATATAATCGGAAAATTTGTATCCGCCTGGTCCATACACCATTAAGTTTGTTTGATAACCAATTGGAGTAATAAATGATGCTGATGCTGCAAAACATATTGCAAAAACAAATGGTCTTGGGTCTAATCCAAGTTTTGTAGATGCAGATATGGCAATTGGAGTCATTATGATTGCTGTTGCTGCATTTGAAGAAACTTCTGTTAAAACCATTGATATAAAATATATCATTGCTAATAAAAAGATTGCTTGATGATCTACAGATATATTCTGTAATAAATTAATTAAGGTATCGCCAATTAACTTTGCTGTTCCGCTTGATTCAATAGCAATTCCTAATGGAATTAAACAACCAATCAAAATAATAATCTGCCAATTAATTGAGCTATATGCTTCAAGAGGTGAAATAACCTTAAATACTAATATAATTGCTAAACCAATAATTGCCGCCTTTAAAATAGGCATAATAGATAAGGCAGCTAATAATACCACTCCAATTATAACGATAATGCTTAACCACCAAAAACGATGTTTTCTTAGAGATCTATCCAATTGAGTTAATAAGATAAAGCTGCCAGAATCTCGCATTTCTTTAATCTTATTTTTAGGACCATAAATTAATAAAGTGTCAAATGTCCTTAAAATAACATGTGCTATTTTTTTCTTTACAATGCCACCTTCACGCCTAATAGCCAAAACAAAACTTCCAAACCTCCCTCTAAAATTAGTTTCTTTTAATGATTTTCCTATTAAATCAGACTGATTAGTCACTAAACACTCAACAAGTAAATTTTCTTCTTTAATTAATTCTTCCTGATTCAACTTTTCATCCGTTAACATAAATACTTGTTCAACTTCTTTCATACGAAAAAAATTCTCTACTGAACCTCGAACAAGTAATACATCATCTTGTTCTAAAGGAGTCTCTCTTAAATTTTTTGAAAGAAGTTTTTTTCCTCTTTGAATTCCTAATATTGTAATATCATAATTCCTGTTAATTCCTCTTTCTAAAGTAGTTGCACCTATCAAAGGAGATCCTTCTCCAATCTTAAATTCTGTCAAATAACCACCCATATGATAGCTTTTTGTCAAACTTGATGTAACTGTCCTTGATGGAAGAAAACGATAAGCAAAAAATATTATATATATTAATCCAACAACTAAAATAAAAATACCATATTTTGAAAACTCAAACATTCCTAGCGGAGTAAAGTCACCGCTATTTGTGTAAATTGAATTAACAATTAAATTTGTAGAAGTACCTACTAATGTCAGCGTACCGCCTAAAATAGCAGAAAAACTCAAAGGCATTAACACTTTTGATGGACTTATATGATACTTTTCAGCCATCCGAATTGTAACTGGCATAAATATCGCTACAATTGCTGTATTATTTACTAAAGCTGAAGAAATTGCAATAGAAATCAAATAAATCGTTAACCCTCCAATTAATGACTTACTAACAAGGCGATTTATTCTAATAACCAGATATTCCAATACTCCCGATTTTTGCAAGGCATGACTTAAAACAAATAAAATAGCAATTGTGATTACTGCTGGATTAGAAAAACCTGAAATTCCTTGGTTAGGATCAAGTTGTCCCGTTATTAAAAGTAAGCTTAATACTGCTAATGCAACAACATCCATTGGCAATAATTCACTGACAAATAAAATAAATGCCAATAGGATAATGAATAATACAATAAAGATATCAATAGTCATGATTTACAATTAATAGTAATAATGATTAATTAAATACTAATCTTTTACTTCATCAATTTGTTCTGGGTCTAAGAAACCTTCAGCATATTTAAGATAAATCTTCTCTTGTACGAAAACATCAAATAATTCTGCATCAATATGCGCATCGTTTTTCATAAAGCCTAGTATTCGCATTGCCTGACTTAACGTCTTGCCTTTTTTATACGGTCTATCCCTTGCTGTTAGCGCTTCAAAAATATCAGCGATTGCCATTATTTTTGCTTGCACGGACATTTCTGCATGATTTAATCCTTTTGGATAACCGGTCCCGTCAAGCTTTTCATGGTGACCTCCTGCAAATTCTGGAACATTTCTTAAGTGTTTAGGATATGGAAGTTGTTCTAGCATTTCAATTGTAACTACAATATGATCATTAATCACCTTTCTTTCTTCAGGAGTTAAGGTGCCTCTACTAATACAGAGATTGTACACTTCATTATCACTTAAAAATGATTTTGCACTTCCATTATCTTTATAACGATATGACGAAATTTTCTTTACTCTATCTTTTCTATCTTGAGACATAAATTCTCCACCAAAATTAGACTCTTCAATAAAGGTTTTATCTTCATCTAATTGTTTGATTCTTTTCAAATAAAGAATTCTCGCTTTTTTTATAGCTTCCTTTTTATCTACATCTGATAAAGAATCTTTCTTTTGAATAGACAATTGTTTTTTTAGAAATTTTATTTCTTCATCTCTTTTTATAACCTCAAAACGAGTTGCTACGGTGTGAATTCTATCATATATAGTTTCCAATTTAGTACTCTTATCAACAACATATTCTGGAGTGGCCACTTTTCCACAATCATGAAGCCAAGCAGCAATTTTTAATTCATACATTTCTTTATCTGAAAATTGAATATTCGCAAATGGACCTTCATTAATTTCATTAACAGATTCTGCTAACATCATAGTTATTTCAGGGACACGAGAGCAATGTCCACCTGTATAAGGTGATTTTGCATCAATTGCTGAAGCAATTAACTTAATAAAAGATTCAAATAAGACTTCTAAATCTTTAATTAAATTTTTATTTGTAATAGCAACTGCAGCCTGACTTGAAAGAGCCTCAACGCTATTTTGTATTCTCTCGGAAAAAGAAATTACTTTGTTTGATTTTATATCTTGAGCATTTAATAACTGAAGAACTCCAATTATTTCATTCTCATGATTTTTTAATGGAACTGTTAAAAATGACTTTGATCTATAACCTGTTTTTTCATCAAAAGCTTTGGTTCCAGAAAAATCAAAACCTTTAGCTTTATAAGCATCCGGAATATTTATTGTATTTCCATTAATTGCTGCATTTGCAGCAATCATATTTTCGTTAGGTTTTCCATCATCATTATACAATTTAACAGGGTAAAATGGGATTTCTTTCCCTGATGTTCCACCCATATGAACATTAAGTGAATCCGTAATCATAATTGAAAATCTTAGTCTCTGGTCATCTGTCATCATATATAAAGTTCCACCATCAGCATTTGAAATTCTTTTCGCTTCAAGCAAAATCATTTCAAGCAATTTTTCCATATCTCTTTCTTTTGAAAGAGCCAATCCTATTGCAGACATATTTGATATTTGGTTCTGCAAACTATCGATATAATTTCGAATTTTTGAAGGTGCAGATTCTAACATTTCATTAATCTCTGCTTGAGAAAACAAAAGCTGCTGTTTTTTATCTAATCCATTATTCTTCGACATTCATTACTCCTAAAAAGATAATTAAATATAAGTTACATCAAGTGCACAATATCCTCAACGTGAATATTGCCTAATTAAAATTTATTCTAACCCCTATTTAATTAATTTAATTAAATTGGTGGAAATTTATTATTAATAGTTGGAAGGAACTAGACTATGAATAGAAAATTATATTATTCTATATTCCTGTGTTTTTCCCTATTACTTGCAGGTGATACAGGGAAAATTGTTGGTAAAGTAACAGATAGTGAAACTGGTGAAACCTTAGTAGGAGTAAATATCTTACTTAAAGGCACATCGATGGGAGCAGCTTCTGATGCTGATGGGAACTATATCATTTTAAATGTACCAGCAGCTTCATATACAATTACTGCTTCATTCATAGGTTATAAAACTATTAATGTCACAGACGCACGTGTGAATGCAGATCTTACTACAATAGTTAATTTTGCAATGGAGGTATCTGCTGTTGAAGGAGAAGAAGTAATTGTAGAAGCAAAAAGACCTCCAATAGTTAGAGATCAAACAGCTACCACAACTACGGTTGAAGATGATGATATTGTAAATATGCCTGTGAATTCATTTGATGAAATAATGACGACGATGGCAGGTGTTGTTGAAAATAACAATGCGGATGGTGGAATCCATTTACGCGGAGGTCGTACGGGAGAAATATCTTACCTCGTTGATGGATTTCTTATTGAAAATGCTCTTTATGGTGGAATGAGTATGGATATAGCAAAAGATGCTATATCAGAATTATCATTAATCACAGGTGCATTCAATGCAGAGTATGGTAAGGCAATGAGCGGTATTGTAAATATTGTAACAAAAGAAGGAAGTTCTAACTATCAGGCTGGTGTAACAACTGCAACCGATGGGTTTGGTGGAAAAAAGAATAATTGGGGAACAAGTAGAAATATTATAAATCTAAGTGGACCTATTATTCCTGGAATGGGTGAAATTGCAAATTTTAATTTTACTGCAGATATTAATAAATCAAGAGGAAATTTATGGAAAAATCAACTGCCTCGTGATGTATTAACACTCGATTTAGATGGTGATGGCGTTTATGATGAAGATGATGGAGATACCTATGCGATGGCAGATATAACAGCAAATGGTATAGCTGACACTGTCCAATTAAAAAAAGGTGCATGGGAAGAAACAGGCACCTTCAATGATTATCAAAGAATTACAGGTAAATTAGTTATTAAACCACTTAAAAATGCAAAAATTACTCTTGGCACCAATTATTATCAATCTGAAGCAAAGGGTTTTAGCATGTCTTACAGGCAGCTTCCAGATAGATATTCCACTTCTTTTGGAAGTACAGCTCAGACCAATTTTAAATTAAACTACTCTATAAGTGACAACATGTCCCTAACTGTAAAAGCGCAAAACTATTCACGGGATAGTCATAATGGATATAAGCCCCTATTAAATAAACAACACCAATTATGGGGAAAAGAAGTTTCAATACCATCTGATTGGGAAAACTATATACCAGCAACAGTAATTGCTGGAGAAAATATGAATTGGTTTAGTTATTATGCAGAACCATATGCGGATTGGAATGGTGATGGTCAATATAGCCCGTTTGGCGCAGCTGAATACTGGAAAGATAGCAATGGAAATGGCACATGGGATGAAGGCGAGTTTTATAATGATTGGAATGGAGATGGAAGTTGGACAATTATTCGCGATATCGATGGTGATGGGGTTCCTGATCCTGAGAATTTTGTGGATGTTGATGGCGATGGTTACTACGATGTAGGTGTGGATCCTAGGCTAAGAGAAGGTGATGCGTATGATGGCACATCAAACTATGAATTTTATGGACAATACCCAGTGGTCAACTTTTTTGGTGATACTATAAGAGAAGGGTATTCCACTTATCATGATTATCAATGGTATGGGACAAGTTATAATGAATATGGAGCAGAGCTTACTTGGCAAGTCAATGATGTTCACCAAATTAAAACTGGTTTTGATAACAAAAAGCATAAAATTTCAAATTTTTCTGGTGGAAATATAGGCGGTGGTCCTTTTGGTAATACTTCTGATCCAAGTTGGATCATGTATGAGTTTGAGCCTGAAGAAGCATCATTTTATATCCAGGATAAAATGGAGTACAAAGAATTTATCATTAATGTTGGATTGCGTTATGATGCGCTAGATCCAAACTCACGCTATCCAGATCCAAGCAGAAAATTATTATATCAATATGATGGTCAAGCTTATGCACCATCTGATCTTAGCCAGCTAAGTGAGCAACAAATGCAACAAGCCGACTGGGGCTATGCTGCGATTGATGATGATGGAATTCCTCTTACTGATGGAGATGGAAATTTTATTTTTGAACCAGCTAAATGGGCTAGCTACAAGAAAAAATGGAGTCCAAGAATAGGGTTTGGTTATCCAATTACTGATAATATAGCATTTCATGCTAGCTATGGTCAGTTTTTTGATTATCCAAATTTGAGTAGTGCATATGCTTATACAAATAGTAATGGTGCTAGTGGTTTAGCTCCAGGTCTAACTGGGATTAATGTGGATAACTTCAACTTTGGAAATTCTTATTCTCCTTTTCCTGTAAATACTGCTGATTTTTACATACCAGCAATTGGTAGTCCAAATGTTAGACCAGAGAGGACTGTTCAATATGAGTTTGGTTTTAGATCGTTCATAGCTGAAACATATATAATGAGCATGACAGTATATTATAAGGATATATATGACCTTATTTCAGCAACAATCTATGATGCTGACCCTGCTCAATATTCGCTTTATGAAAATCATGATTATGCAAACGTAAGAGGTTTTGAATTAGAATTAAGAAAAAATTTCAAAAATAATATTGCATGGTATATGAATTATACTCTTTCTAAAGCTGAAGGTAGTGCTCCAAATGAATTCTTTCATTGGGACGTTGCATACTTAGCATCTGTATATGGGTGGAGAGACTATAATCGAACATTTAATATGTCATGGGATCAAACTCACGTAATTAATTATGGTATTGATTATCAACATCCAAAAGGATTTGGGTTAAATCTAATTGGAAATTATGGTAGTGGTTTACCCTATACTCCAACAGATGCTCGAGGAAGACCAATCGATGATCCGTACTCAGCAAGAATGCCAAGTACTTCTGTAGTAAATATGAGAGCTTATTACGACTTATCGCTAATGTCTGCAAACTTAAGAATTTATGCAGATATAGATAACCTGTTAGATCAAACAAATATTTATAATGTTTTTACAGATACAGGAACAGCAGATGAATCCACAAACCCAAATACATCTCCAATGTGGATGCA
>JAZAOA010000082.1:0-7092 GCA_036228285.1 Fidelibacterota bacterium | reverse complement strand
ATGGTTGATGGAGTGGCGGCAAAGAATGCATTAGAGTTGGCAATTATTATTGATCGTATGATCCGTAAAGACCTTCATTAATGAAAATAGCTAATTTTCTATTTAAATATAGAAGCTATACTCCTATCCCTTTAGCTCTATATATATTAATTAATTCAAATTTTCAAATTCAAAATTTGATAATTGGTCTTACATTAATTTTTATTGGGGAATTACTTCGTATTTGGGCAGTAAGCTATGCAGGTGGAATAACAAGAACGACAAAAGTTGGTGCTCCGTCACTATGTACGACAGGGCCATATAGCTACACCAGAAACCCTCTATATATAGGAAATATGATTATTTATACTGGTGTAGTATACGTTGCGGGATCATACAATATTTTATCAATGTTAATAATTACATGGACTTTTTTTATCATACAGTATTATCTGATTATTAAACTGGAGCAAAATAGATTAATTGAAATTTTTGGAAAAGAATACAAAGCGTATATGGATAATGTTCCAATATTATTCCCTCGATTATCACCATGGATAAATAAAGATAAATATGTGCCCATGAAATTATTAAATACTATAAAAACTGAAAAGAGGACGCTTCAAAATATAATTTTATTAATAATAATTATATATTTTAAGAACCAGTTCATATGATAAAAAATAAATCATACAAAATCTTTATTGTGGCTGGTGAGGAGTCTGGTGATTTGCACGCTTCTAAATTAGTAAGGCAATTAAAAAAGAGTAGTCTAGATATTAAATTTTATGGCCATGGTGGGGATCGAATGGAAAAAGAGGGGGTTCAGATAATTGAGCATATTAGCAACCTCGCAATTGTTGGTTTTTTTGAAGTAATAAAACATCTTCCTTTTATGATTAATGTAATGGGTAAAACCATTAATTGGATCAGAGAAAATAAACCTGACCGAATTATTTTAGTTGATTATCCAGGATTCAACTTGCGCCTAGCAAGAGAATCTAAAAGATTGGGTGTGCCTGTTACCTATTTTATCCTACCTCAAGTGTGGGCGTGGAAAGAAAAAAGAGTATCTATTCTAAAAGAGAGCACAGATCAATGTTTATCAATTATTCCATTTGAACAAGAATGGTTTGAAAAACACAATGTTAAAACAAGTTTTATTGGACATCCATTTATAGAATTAGAAAATCAAAACAAATCATTAAATTTTTATAAAAAACACGGTTTTGATCCAAATGATAAAATATTATCAATTTTCCCAGGAAGTAGACAGCAAGAAATAAAACAACATTTATCAATATTAATTAAAACAATAGAAAAATTAATATTAGAGATTCCAAATCTAAAGATTGTTATTGGTAAGGCACCTGGCGTATCAATTGAAAATATCCCTGAATATATTAAGATTGAAAGTGATCATCCTCAACTGGCATTACAGTTTGGAAATGCAGCGTTAGTTGCATCGGGAACTGCCACATTAGAATCAGCAGTGTTGGATACTCCAATAGTAACTTTTTATCGTTTTTCTAAACTGACATGGTTAATAGCTAAAAGAATATCAAAAGTAAAATTTGCATGCATAGTTAATCTTATAGCAAATAAATTAATTGTACCTGAGTTTATACAAAATAATATGACGGTTAATAATCTATCAAATGCGATTATACCTTTATTAAACAACACATCTACTCGTAAGAATATGTTATTAGGATACGATCAAGTAAGAAGAACTTTAGGTATTCCTGGGGTATATGATAGAGGAGCGCAAGAGATAATAAAAAAATTAAACATATGAAATCGATAAAACTATATTTGATATCAAAATTAGCAAAGTTGATTATATTATTATTGTATAATACAAATAAATGGAATATTAAAGGGGATAACAATTATAAAAAATTAATTAATAGCAATCAGTCGGTAATTATTTCAATTTGGCATGGCAGAGTTTTAACCTTTGTAAAACATTTATCTAAAAAACAATACTATGCCGTTGCAGGAACACATAATGATGCTGAGATTATCTCACGCATATGTTTAGATATTGGTTGGAAAGTTATTAGAGGATCAAGTTCTGATAAAGGGAAAGAGGCTTTTGAAGGTATTGTTAATGCATTAAACACCCCTGGATCATTGGTTGCGATGACCCCAGATGGACCGAAAGGCCCTGCTAAAATACCTAAAGCTGGAGTGGTAAAAGCTGCACAAATTACAGGTGCCGCAATTATTCCTGCTGCTGCACATAGTACAAAACATTGGGGGTTTACAAATTGGGATACCTTTTATGTACCAAAACCATTTGGTCGCATTGAAATTATTTATGGAGATCCTATATATTTCAATAAAAATCAATCATTCGATGATTGTTTATCTATAATTAAAGAATCAATGGATAAGCTGGAACAAATAGTTGATAAGCGCATACTTGTATAATTTTACTAACAACCCCTATTTCCGCATAATTCTTTCACCATTAGCAATACTCTACTGGGGGATAATATTTTGGAGAAATATCTTTTATAATATTGGGATATTTAGATCATATAATCTTCCATGTAAAGTAATTAGTGTGGGAAACTTAATTGCTGGCGGGACTGGAAAAACTCCAGCGGTAATATTCTTAGCTAAATATTTTAAATCTCTTGGATATAAAGTTGGAATTTTAACTAGAGGATATGGAAGATCTTCAAAAGGAACAATTGATTTAATTTTTAAAAATGTAAACAAAAGGGGCTGGAAATATTTTGGCGAAGAACCTGTCTTAATTGCAAAAAAATTAATTGATATACCAATAATTATTGATAATAATAGATATAGAGGCGGTATGTATTTATATAATAAATACAAAACTCAATTAATTATTTTAGATGATGGTTTTCAACACCGATCGTTAAATAGAGATGTTGACATAAATTTAATTAATGCAAACCAACCAAAATATTTGTACAAATTGCTCCCTTATGGACTATTGCGGGAACCGTGGAAAAATTTGAAGCGATCTGATTTAGTTATTATAACTAAAATGAATAATAAATCTCCATCAAAGTTTATTATTAATAAATTAAAATCATTAAATATAAATCAATATAATAGTAAATATGAGCCATCCGATTTTTTGTTGGACATTCGTGGTGCAAAAGTTGACTTAACTAAAATGACGAATAAACGTGCATTAGCTTTCTCAGGTATTGGAGATCCTTTAAGTTTTGAGTTTGTGCTAAAAATGCAAAATATAGATTTTATTGAACATATAGCTTTTAATGATCATCATGAATATAAAAATAGCGATCTTACTAAGATTGAAAATAAGATAAAACAATACAACCCTGATTTTATTGTTACAACGGAAAAGGATTTAATTAAACTAAAAAATACTAGAAAAATAATTGTTAATAAACTTTTTGCTTTACCGATTAGATTTTCAATATCAGAATCTTGTTTAGATATTATAACTCAAAAGCTCAATCCAAGTTAGATCTGCGCAACTCCCCAAGCAAACATCATTCCTACAAAGGTTAACATGAGAGGCCAACCTGTATTAACAAATTGCCTTGCGCTTGGATTCTCAAAAGCATGTATTTTAAACTCATGTGCCGTTGTGGCGCCTCTTTCATCGATAGCTGCAATAATTATATCATTAGGCCCAAGTTGATTATTCCTTGGTCTCCATTGTATTAATCCTGTACGTTTATTAAATGTAGAATATTTTGGGAGCTTGATTGGTTTAAATTTTATCTTGTCTTTATTTAAATCTTCTGCCACTAATTTATATGTATACTCATACCCTGTAAGAGCGACTGGTTTGGGGATAGAGATAATAGAAGGTGGGATATTAACAAAAACTTGGGACTTTTGAATATCCTCTGAATAGCCATCCGTGACACGAACTGTAAATAAATGATTGTTTATTTGTGCTGCTCTAGGAATCCAGACGACTTTACCATCTTCAGTCATTTGCATTCCTTGTGGCGCCTTTAAAAGCTCATAAACTAATTCAGAGTTTGAATTTTTATCTTCTACTTGAATTTGATATTTATAAACTTCATCTACTAAAGCTGATTTAGGTGCATTAGATACAATTACAGGCTTATGATTTACATAAATTTCATATGTTTGCTCATCTTTCATGTATCCATCTGAAACAAGAAGTTTTATAGTATGAGAATCATGTTGTTCGGGACCAGGTGTCCAATTAATAATGCCTGAATATTCATCAACTTCCATTCCATCAGGGAATTCTAAGAGAGTATATTTTATAGGACTTAATCTTTCAACAATAACTTTTGGTGGCTTGCCTTTCGCTCCCTGAAAAAATTCCCATAAAAGATCTTTTATCCCTATTGTCCTATCATCTACAGTTTTTATTAATACATACAATCTCTCATTTTCCCAAAAAATATTATTAACATATTTTTTTGCATTTAGTCTTGAAAAAGCGCTTGATTCAGGTTTATCATTATCAGTTAAATAAATTTCTTTAGCGCTTTCCCACTCTCCTATATATCTTCCTATATTTTCTTTATATACATCATCAGTTATATCAATAGAATAGATCCTTACTAAATTAATTTCATCTATACGTATAGTTTTATCATAAGGCAGTAAAGCGCTCTTATTTTTATCTGAATTCAACACTCTGTATTGATACGGCTCTCCTAAATTAGCAGTCATAGGCGGCACAGATACTATTTTTATAGGTGCGTTGACATAAAAGTCTGAATCTATAAAATAGATTTCCTTTCCATCTGTAACTTCAAGTCTCAAATGTGAAAAATCCAATTCTTCATCAGTTGGATCCCATCTCAACCTCCATGTAAATGGATCTATTCTCATTCCATCAGGCATTTCTAAAGATGTAATGGTCAATTTGTCAGCCATATTTGGGTCTGAAATTTCCAGTTGAAAGTCCCAAGTTGATCCTACATTAACCACATTTATTAATGGTGGAGCAGATACAATAATAGGTGGGTGGTTAACAAACACAGCAACATTTTGAGTGTCTTTAGCTACACCATGACTAGCCTCTATGGCAAAATATTGCGTATCTAACTGCGTAGATTCTGGAGTCCAATTAATTAAGTTATTTTTATTAATTGACATTCCTATAGGAGCGTGAAGTAATTTAACTTTTATTTCCTGAGATAATTCAGGTCTCCAAACATCCACTTGATATTGATATGGTTCATTTACCTTTAAATCAAGAATAGGGTTTGAAATAATTTTTACCCCTGCCCTTGCATATAGTTTAAATTCTTGTATATCTCGATCAAACCCATCAGTTGCAACTAGCCTAACATCATAAACATTTACATCGGCGCTGTCTGTCTGCCAGATTAAGCTTCCATTTTCTCCTAATATCATATCATCTGGGGAAATCTCTAGGCTATATTTAATTTTAGTATCAATATTTCTATCCTTTACAACTGGCGTGTAAGAAAAAACAGAATTTGAAACAAATTCTGTGCCGATGGGGCTTGTAACAAAAACCGGAGGGTCATTTACATAAATCCACACATATTCATCATAGCCCTCTAATTCTGGTATCATCTGATAGGTTAATAAGGAATCTCTGATAGTAGCCTCTAGTGATACAGATTCACCTGTTTTCATCTCTATTCGATATCCTAATTTATATGCCCCTAATTGAGTATTGTCTGGCACCCATTGAATAGATCTACTTTCATAATGAAAAAACATACCTTTAGGTGGCGGCGTTAGCCAACGAAAACTATAAAATTGACGCGCCTCATCTTCAGGGATTTTATAAGTAAAAAGCTGGTTTAATGTAAGAACATGTCTAGGTAAAATGCTTTTTGGTAAAACCTGCCCCATTGTAGCAGGAGGCTTTGGTAATTTTGGTAAATCCATGGCATGTTTAATTTCTGGAAATAAATCAATTAACTCAATCTGCTCATCTAGAGCGGTAATAACATCTTCCTCATCAGGGATTGGAAGATTAATTTCTTTCTTACCAACTTCAGTTAAAAAAACATTGCTTACGTCACCATCCCAACTAGAAGCAATTATAGATCCAGTGTATTCACCTTGTTCAGTAATGGGGACTATATTAAAAACCTGCGCATCAGCTGTGTCCGTCTCTAATGTGAAATAGCTAGTATTTAATCCAGCATTGTCCAAAGAACCAATGGCCATTGTTATCATATTCATTTCTCCAGATACAAGAAACAAATCATTAATATTGTCTGAATTAATATCAACAACACTCATATCTGATAATGGACCAGCATCAATAGGCAACACATCAGTTGCTACAGTAGCTGGGGATAAAGTCATAGAAACAACATGCCCAGATTGAAAAGGTAAAAGAACATCTCTAAACCCATCAGAATCCCAATCAGAAACAACTATGGATCTAGCTAGAAGACCGTTTAACCCAGCAATTATTTCCTGTTTAGCTTCACCAAGAATTAGCTTCCCATTGCGATTCAAATATGGTTGAATTTTAAGAACATTGCCCTCAGGGCTAAAGCTTATTATTTCATCGTACCCATCATTATTCCAATCTATAGACTTACCATAAACAAAACCAACTCCTGTGCTCAACAAAGGTGGCTCTAAGCGTTCTATCATAACCAAAGTTCCATCATTGCTAACATCTATTAAAGCCAATGCTCTCATTGGGCTTCCAAGAGATAGCATTATTTCATGATTATCATCATTATCCAAATCAATTAGATCAAAATTGTGGCATCTAATAAAATCTTTTTGATCGCCAATATTTAAATATCCAGACGGCGTTTCCGAAAAACCATCATCATACCATTTATAATAGAATATGATTGGTTGCAATATTGTTTCATCTCCATTTGATGATAAATTGGCAACTGCAACAAGTTCTGGTATACCATCTCCAATAATATCAGCTAGCTTTACTCCTATAAAGCTTCCCAATAAACCATCTGGCATTTCTAGCTCCCAGGATAGATTTTGGTACCCATCAATATCAATTTCATAATAACGTATCATAGAAATAGTATTACCGTTTAATCTGTTATACTCTAATGCAGCAAATTCATATTGTCCATCACCATCCAAATCATATGTTCCTTCCATATCAATTATTTTTAGTTCTTGAGAAAAACCAATTCC
>JAZAOA010000081.1:0-5591 GCA_036228285.1 Fidelibacterota bacterium | reverse complement strand
TTATTATGGATAAAGGGTTAATTGGCAATGCATTAGAAATCAATGCAAAATTAGAAAAATTAATTAGCGATCAAACCTCTGAAATTTTATCTCGACCTTCTGTTCTTGTATTAGATGGTCGACAAGCGCGTATTGTTGTAGGGCAACAGATACCCATTGCACGAAGCACTGCGACTGGACAAAATGTAGTATCTGCAACAGAATATATTCCCATTGGTATTGTATTAAACCTTCGACCAAGAATCAGCAGCGATGGAAATGAAATTACCATGCAAGTAGAAACTATTATCAGTGAAGCGCAAGAGCGTGTTGGTGTGGGAAGTGTCGGTGGTGATGTTCTTTCTGCTCCAACCTTTTCCAGTCGGAAAGTTCAAACCTATGTGCAAGTGGAAAATAATACTCCCTTCATTATTGGCGGATTAATTTCCCATAAAGATACCAAACAAGAAAACGAGTTTCCTATTTTAGGGCGTGTACCCATTTTAGGAAGTTTATTAGGGTTTAATAAAAAAGTCAGATCCAATAAAGAAGTGATTGTGGTTATTACACCTCATATTGTTGATGTAGGATCTGGAAGTTTTGCACATGTAATTCCAAAAGATATAGATATTCTTAACCATTGGGGAAATAAATTATTTCAAGATAGTTATCGTCTAAGAAATACCGATCTATATGATTTAGGTTTTTATGAAAATACTTCTTTTTACAATACGGTTTTAAATCGTGCTCAAAATGTGATTCAAGAAAACGCTGTTGCTTCTGCAAATGAAGATTTAGCAGATTTTGTAAGTGGTTCAGTACCTGGAGAAGAAGTATTGATCCGAAGAATGTTATATGATGTTATTGAGAAAGAAAACTATTACAAGTATATCGTTCCTGAGAATGTAATATTTTTTGGCAAAATGCTGGACAATCAAGGGAACGCTGTTGTTGATAAACGAAATTTTGGGGAAATCTATCGAAGCTATTTAAAACGTTTTAAACAAAGTGATGGACTAGCTTTACAGTTCGAATCTACAGAAAGTGTTGAATTTGCAGATGATTATCCTCTTCGTCCTGTTGCAAATATTAATCGTTTTGAATTAAGTGGGACTTATAAAAATACATTAAGAGAATTAAACGCTGATTCGAGTTTTGGCTATTCTATTTACCTGAAAGCTCCAAAACATGAACGAAGATTATATGAAGTGTTAGTTTTACGACGCGTGTTAGAGATGAACCCTGGGATACTAAATAATATTAACTTATTTAAAGCTGGTCGGGAAATCCTTTTTCCTGCTCCACAATCCCTGGAAGGCGATATTCATGTTATTGATAATAAAATTGCTGAATATTTCTATCAAATAAATCTATACAATGATGAATTTGATAGAAAGTTTGTAGATGGAATCAAAACTTTATCTACTATTATTCAAGGATATGAATAATAAAATTTAATATTACTTTTTCCGAAACTTCTGTTTAAATAAATCCAATTTCTCTTGTTCACCCATCAACATAAGTGTATGGTTTTCATTTAATATCGTACTTGGATCAGGGTTAATTTGATAACTTCCATCTCCATTTATTAATCCAACAATAACTAAGTTAAATTTCTCATGAATTTTGGAATCGTTAATTTTCAATCCATGTAATTTTCGGATCGTCTTCAAATTAATCTCATCAATAGCCAAATCTACGATACCATGTTCAAGGGATAAGGAAACTGTATCTTCTAATTCTGGAGAAATTAATAGCTCTGCCATTCGATGTCCGCCTGCAGTGTAGGGGTTAACCACTTTATTGGCTCCTGCCTGTTTTAGTTTTGGTGTATTACTAATTTGAGCGCATCTACTAACAAGAAATGCTTCATGATTTATTGAACGTGCAGTTAAGGTAACAAATAGATTATCTGGATCATTATTTAGACAAACAACAATACCAGCTGCTTGGTGAATTCCAGCTTCCTCTAATGTTGTTTCTATGGTAGCATCTCCTAGTATAGATTGATATCCTAATCGTGTAATCTCATCAATCTTGTGTTCATCCATTTCTACAATCACTAGTGGATATTCTTTAGCATATAATTCTTTTGCAATAACTGCACCCATTCGACCATAGCCGCAGATTATATAATGATTCTTCATCTTTCTTATCTTTCTTTTCATTTTATTTTTTTTATAAATACTGAATTCTAAGAGTTCTGCACCAAATTCTGCAATCATGTACAAGAATCCACTAACGCCAAAAATAATGACAAAACTGGTCCATAACCTGCCCATATCATCTAAGGGATGTACTTCACCGAATCCAACAGTAGTCATGGTAATGATCGTCATATAAAAACTATCAATTAAAGACCATTCTTCTCCTCCGATAAAATAAAATCCTGCAGTTCCAATGGTAATTACCGTTGCAAAATAGGTCAAGAATTTTAGGGATTGTCGATCAAACATCATTCAGGTCCTTGGACTTGTACAGAATGCTGTATCCATTGTAAATATGCATCCGATCCATTTTGAATAGGTAATGTAATTAATTCAGGAGTATCATAGGAGTGCAATGACTGAACCGTACTATAAACATCCTTTTCTCTTGCTATTGTTGATTTAATCAATAACAATACTTCTGTATCATTTTGAATGGCATTATCCCATTCATATACAGAATAAATCTTTGGCACTATACTTACACATGCTGCAAGTCTATTTTGCACCAATTCATTTGCAATCATACGACCCTCTTTTTCTGTGGAAACGGTCGTTAATATGAGAGCATGACTCAAAACTTTAGTATTCTTTAATTATTATCTCAGGATACAAAGATTGATAGTCAGTCAAAGATATAGCCTCACTTTTCTTGAGGTTTTGGTCAAAAAAGTTTCGGATAGTGGTATTCATAATTAATCGTATACGATCAGAAGCAATAGTACCAGATCCATATTTCTTTGATACTTTGCTAAATTGAGAGAAATCTGAAAAATCATAGTGAGAAGACCCTTGTACATCCAAACGCAAACTCTGAGTGCTATTAGAAGAAGCAAGGGTGTCTAATTTTAGATAATTATCTTTTTCTCTCCATTGCACTTGACCTAAATGAATAAATGGTTTATTCATATTTTCATTAATTAATCCACTTGGAATTGGTAAAAACCAGGCGTCTAAACCCAATACTGCATCTATTCGATCATCTTTTATTGAAGCAACAATGCTTGTTGCCCCACCAAATGAATGGCCAAATATTCCAATATTATCTAAAGCAAGGTTATTCCGGATTGATGGTGGTAAATAATTTCCCGCTTCCATTTCATCTAATAAAAATTGAATGTCCCCCACTCGATAGTTTAACTGTGTTTCCCGAATTGCCCATTTTTCTTTATCCGATATTCCTTCAGGAAGATCCGTTTTATTCCGAATGACTCTATTATCAGGAAAAACAGAAATCCCTGCATCATATGTATGATCACATGCAAATAGTATCTATCCATGACTCGCTAATTCTTCCATTTGTGTTGTGTTTTGTGTTTTTAAGGCACCATGACCATGAGAAAATATAAGCACTGGGAATTGCTGCTGAATGGGCTCTGCGTCCAACCAGGAGTTTCCTTCTATCCTATTTATTGTTCGCATAATTGCTTTTGGAATTCCAAAACCTTTAGCAATCATATCCGCAATTAATGCTTCATTATAGTTATATGGGGCTTTTTGATAGCCATCTTTCCATACTGCAGGATACCAAACTCGAACCATCATCTCACGGGGACTATTTAATCCATCTTTATACCATGCAATACGATCCTTATCTACCATATGGATAATTTGGGTACCTACTGTATATGTACCAGATGGAGGTGCCACATCTTCTAATGAGATCGCATGAGAAATGAATGTGGCGCATGAAGTGAACCAAAAAGAAATAACAAGCAATGGTATGTGTCTAACTATTTTCATTACAATCAGCAAAAACGCTTGTAGATAATAATTAATTCATGTGTTGAATATCAATGCAAATTCGATATGTATTCTACCTATTACCTATTTCCTAATTAGTTTATCCTCTAATGCTTCTGCGCGCTCTTTGGATATGGAAAAGGTGCTATCTTGCTCATAAGCCATCATATAATAATCATAAGCAGTTTGATACTGCTTCATGTTTTCCCAATATTCTCCCATGGAATCATAGGGATTCGGATGCATTCTATTATTATCAATATACTGTTCAAATGCTTGTTGTGCAGCATTCATATCGCCAAGTCGCATATTGGCATATCCAAGCATATTCAACGATGCAGGAAAGTCAAATCGTTCCCACATGGTGGTATAAATAGCTGAAGCTTTTTTATATTCTTTTTTGCTATATAAATCCCCTGCTTCCGTAATCATAACAAAGGGTTTAAATGGATACTTCTCTTTAAGTACTTGAATTCTGGATGAAAGGTCATCTGCGTCAGTATTATCCATACGGTATAAATGATATTCAATCATATCTCTTTCATACTGACCTGCATTTGAAGCCAATCCTTCTGCAATCTTTTTTGCTTCCACACTTCTCAATGAGTCACCAGGAGTAAACACAAGAAATAAATACGGCATTGCAAATTCCGGATCAATTGCAACAGCTTTTTCAAATTGTTCTCGAGCTTTATTCCAATGGATATTGTAAAACTGCCAGAAACCAATATTGAATGCATTTACTGCTGCTGTGCTATCCGTAGACCATTTAGTTGGCGAAAGATCATTTCCAGCCTCTTCTTCATCAATTCTCCATATCTTTCTTTTAGAGGAAATGAATTGAGGGTCAATTGCTAAAGCTTTTTGAAAATATTTTTTAGCATTTGCATTGTCTTTTATCTCTAAATAGTAATCACCCATAGAATCATAAGGGTTTGCAAGATCAGGAGCTATTTCAATCTGGCGTTCCAATGTATTTTTGCATTCTTCCATTTTGCCTTGTCCGCTGTATATATAACCAAGAGAATTCAATGCATCAGGATTATCCTTAATTGCTAATGATTGTTTATAGTATGCTTCTGCTTTTTTTTCATCTCCATTCCAATTGGACATACTAGCAAGCATATTTACATATCGGTACTCTTTTGGAAACATTTTGGTGAACGTTTCTACTTCTTCAAACCAATCTATATTACCATCGCCACCCCACCACGAATCTTTATCCATAGCAGTCATAAGAGCTTTCTCTCCTTCATTGGCATTGGAAGATAAATTTCTTCCTTTTTCAGCTATTTCATATCGTTTCACAGCATCACCTGTCATTTGAGCCAATGAATAATATGCCATGGCAAATTCTGGATCTAAATCCACTGCTTTTTGAAATGCATCTCTTGCTAAATGCTGCGCTAAATTATCTTGGTACCTTAATCCTGCTTTCATTTGCTTTACTGCCTCAGAACTAGTAGAAGAATATTCTATATAGTCACTAACTTTTTGAGAACATCCACTAATAAAAAGTGTGAATAGAAATAAAATATAAAATGCATTGTTTTTCATTGTTGCTCCTAACCTTTTAACATATCTGTACGCCCGACAGGATTTGAACCTGTGACCTCCTGCTCCGGAGGCAGGCGCTCTATCCAGCTGAGCTACGGGCGCATA
>JAZAOA010000080.1:0-5289 GCA_036228285.1 Fidelibacterota bacterium | reverse complement strand
TTAGCAGTAGTGAAGAAATGCCCCTTCAGGGTGCAAATGTTACATTTAAAAATGGTGATAAAGAATATGGCGCAACAACGGATGTGATGGGCGTATATAGCATCTCTAATCTTGCCCCTGGAAACTATACTATTACGATTAGTTTTATTGGTTTTGAAGACTATAAAGAAGATATACTAATTGAAGATGGCAAAGTATATACGATAGACGCGGAGCTTATAATACAGCCTATTGTAATGGCGAAATTAGAAATCATAAGTGATGCAAGTGTACCGTATAAAAATCTCCCTGGGGCTGCAACGGTTTTAGATATGGAAACAATAAAATTGGTTAATCCAATTGGAACCCAGGAAATGCTAGAATATATACCTGGTGTTAATGGATATGCTGATGATGGTATAGGTAATTCAAGAATAAGTATTGGTATACGAGGATTAAATCCGCGTAGAAGCTCTAGAGTTCTTGTCTTAGAAGATGGCGTTCCTATTCAGCCTGCATTATATGTGTATCCAAATATGTATTATAATCCACCGGCAGATCGTATTGATCGTATTGAAGTAATTAAAGGAAGTGGTGCGATAAAATATGGGCCGCAAACAATGGGCGGGGTAATTAATTATTTTACAAGACGACCCAGAAATGAATTTGGAGGAATGGTTCGTTTGACTGCAGGTGAAAATGGATATGCTAGTGCATTTATTGAAACTGGAGGATGGGGGAATACAAAGTTAAAACCTGAAGTACAGTTTCTGTTAAAAAGAGGAGATGGATATAGAAATAACAATAGTTTTGAACAAGTTAATGGTACGTTGAAGCTTAATTATGCTTCAACAATAAATAAAAATCTTTATTTAAAAACAAATTTCAATTATGAAAACTCCAATGCTACATATACTGGTTTAACTCAATGGTCCTTTGATAATAATCCAAAATTTAATCCAAAAGAAGATGACAATTTTAAAGTGTTTCGATTTGGATTTGATCTGATAGAAACTGAGCGAATAAATTCTAACCTATCTCAAACTACCACTGCCTTCCTTTCGTTTTTTGATAGAAAATGGTGGAGGGAAAATGATATTTTTATTTTATCATCAGATTTAGGTACTCAGAATCCAACCCCGCAACCATATTATAGTAGTAGCAATCTTGTTCGCACAGGTAATGGAAAAGACAACTTTGGTATTCTAAGAACATTTTATGTGCTAGGATTTGAAAAGTCATATTCGTTAAAACATAAACTTTTTGGATTTAATTCAACAACTGAGGCCGGTGCAAGGTTATACTGGGAGCGCTTTATCGATGATAAAAAGACTGGTTCTAGCACAGATAGTCGCGATGGTATATATTTTATACCTGCAGCTACGGAAGATGACTCTCCAGAAATTGTAGGTCAAAGTCATCATTATGAAACGACTGCATTATCTGCATTTATTTCTGAGTCCATTGAAATGGGGTCATTCACGCTGCGACCAGGTGTAAGGTTTGAAGCGTTTGAGCAGGAAAGAGTCGATCGTTTAGCTGGATCAAGCTACCAGGATAAAACTATTACAGTTGCCTTACCAGGAATTGGTTTTATCAAAAGCTTTGCAGGGATGAGCATTTTTGGTGGAGTACACCGTGGTTTTACACCGCCTTCAAGTGGTGCTTTAAAAATTGTCAATTTTGGAATGGATGTTGATGATAATGGTTTGGATTTAAAAGCAGAAAATAGCTGGAATAAAGAAATTGGATTTCGAGGAGAAATATCTGTTATTGATTATGAAATTGCTGGATACCATGTTAATATAAATAATCTTGTAGCCGCAGGTAGGGGAACTGCCTTTAAAAATCTTGGTAAGGTCATTACTCAAGGAATAGAGCTTAGGACTCTTATCAATCTATCAAAAATGGTAACTCTATTACCCAACATTCATGTTTCGTATTCATTTCTTGATACAGAGGTTGTTGATGGAGTTATTATTTCTAATGTGTCAGGTACATATGGATCAGAAGTAAGTATCAAAGGGAAAGAATTGCCTTACTCTCCTAGAAATACTTTAACAGTAGGTTTAGAGACTGGATTGGTCAATAATCTTTCTATAAGAATGGATTATCGATTTGTCAGTAAAGTATATACAGATTTTGAAAATATTATAGCTACAGATAATTTGGGAGTAACGGGACCTGTGCCATCATATAATCTTCTTAATATGAGTGCGAATTACCAGGTCTCTGATAAAATGCAAGTATTCTTTTCAGGTAAAAATATAACGGATAATATTTATATAGGTTCTCGATTGCATTCAAATCCAGGTCAGAAAAATGCAAATATAAGTTCTGGGATAATTCCTGGCCCAAGAAGACAAATCAATATTGGTATAAACTATACCTTGTAAATAATTATGAATATCAAATATAAAAATTGCTTTAACAATAATGAGTCTCATTAAAAATAATAAAAAAGGAGTAATTCATGATAGATAAGAATAGAGTGCTTATGTTCTTTAGCTGTTTATTTATTATCATGTTTGTTGCTTGTGAAGATGATGATGCAACAAATGATGATTCTACACCAACAGCACTACAGACGCCAAGTGAATATGTATTTAATAGTAGGTTTTCCGAGGGAGAATCTTCCGTATCATATTCTGGACAAGTTGTAAGAAATCTATTAATCAATGATATTAAGACACAATGTGGTACAGATGCAGCATCTGGTAATCCTGCAACGTTACTTAGTATGATGGCTAATGATAATGCAAATCAATCCATATTATCTGCTGATGGGCTAACAACGATTCAAACTAAATATCACGATATTTCATCTAGCCATCTAAATGATCGATTAGATGCAGTATCCGATTATGTGATACCTGGTTATGAAGCAAATGCTGGTACGCTTGTCAATGGTTGGCTCAATGAGCTTGCAGCTGCAGGAAAAACAAGAGCGAATGGTGTTCGACTTGACCAAATGATACAAAAAACACTTTGGGGTTCAATTGCGTATTGGCAAGGAACATCTAAATACATGTCAAAAATCCCAACTGACGATAACACTATGTCTGATGATGGAGACCCTTACACTGCAATGGAGCATCATTGGGATGAATCATTTGGTTACTTTGGGGCTGCCCGTGATTATAACACAGGTTATACAGATGATGATGATAGAAAATCAGGTCCGTATAATGATTCAAACGGTGATGGTTCAATCGATTTTAAATCAGAATTCAATTATGGATGGGCTGTTACTGCAGCAAAGAGAGATCTTTGTAGTGGGTGTGATGTTAATCATGATTTTACAAAGACAATATTCGATGCTTATTTAGAGGGTAGAACATTGATATATAACCAAGCACCATTGGATGATATTTTGGTTCAAAGAGATATTATTCTAAATGAGTGGGAAAAAGTAGTTGCTGCTGTTTCAATCCACTATGTAAATGATGTAGCTGCAGATATAGCTGCTATTATTACAGCTGGAGATGCCACAGTTGCGCCCATGTCGGATGCAACCGCTGATTACGAAAATCATTGGGGGGAAATGAGAGCTTACGCTCATGGTTTAATGTATAATGACTTTAAAGTTATTTCTGATGATAATCTAAATCGTATTCTTGGAGTTATGGGAACAGCACCAGTTTATCCAGAAAATGGTGATTTCTCAGCAATGCAAGCGTACCATGATGCATTAGTTGGAGAAGTTAGAGCTATATTTAAAGCTTCTTATGGCTTTTCCGATGCAAATGTTGCAAACTGGTAGAAAATCACTTTTCTCTATTTGATTGTAAAAAAGAAGGGTCCACTGTTGGACCCTTCTTAATTTATATATGAATTATTGATAAGAAATAGTTTGATAGATAAAAAATATTTTATTCCCGTAGTCTTATTATTATGTGTTTTTACACGTATTTTAACCTCAATATATTATATAGAAGATATTGATAGTCTACGCTTTGCTTTGAGTATAAATGAGTATAGTCTAATTAAGCTTCAGCCACATTTTCCTGGTTATCCGGTATTTATTTTTTTTGTGAAAATAATTTATTTATTAACGAATAATATGGGGATCGCTTTTTCTATTATTGGTAGCATCTCTCTTTTTATCATTATCTATTATACTATTAAAATAAGCAAAATTACATCTGATGTATATTCAGAAAGTTTTATGATGCTGTTGTTATTTTTTAATCCACTTATCTGGTTGATGAGTAATCGTTATATGCCGGATCTAATGGGTTTAAGCATATCTCTAATGGCGTTATATTATTTGTTATTCGATTTTGAAGAGAATAAATATCTTAACTATGGATATTTTTTAACCGGTTTATTATTTGGTACTCGATTGTCATATGTCCCAATATTAATTATACCACTTGCTTATCGTATTATGAAAAACACAAATAAAATTAAGATGATATATTCATTTACTATTGGTTTGTGCATTTGGTTTATTCCTTTTTTATATATTTCTGGCTTTGAAAATTTGTTGCATGTCGCATTTAATCAAACGGTTGGACATTTTAGAGATTTTGGCGGAACAATCTTTTCAGAATTAGATTGGTATAAAAGATTTTCTTATTTTATCCAATCAATCTGGGCGGATGGGCTAGGTGGCTATTGGAGTAGCAGAGCATTTCCAACATTTATTACTTCAGCATGTATGATCTTTTTCTTATATCAATTTAGATATAGTGGAAATTGGTCTTGGTTAAAAAGTCGCAAATATAAATTAATTATAGCATCATTAATTATTTATACAGTATGGATATTTCTATTTCAAAATATTATTTATAAAAGTAGACATATTTTACCTGTATTGCCATTCGCTATTATTTTAATTACTCTTGCATATAAATATTCCCGAAATCACAAACCAATTTTATCTAACATTATTGCTACTACATTATTATTTAATTTGCTAATAATAACATATACGTTAACAATTCAGCATAAGGGATCTACTGCAATATCTCAATTATATACATATCTTTCAAATTCAAATGAATCATTAGATATCATAAGTATTCCGTTAATCAACTATTATATGAAATCCCATGGACTGAAACAAAATTATATTGATATTAATATCCAAAACGCCGAGCAATCGAATCAAATAAACAATATTAGTAAGAATAATATTGTTATTGGTGAATTCAAAAAATTGTTTGAAAAAAAATATATGATAATACCCGATACTATATTTTATCATAATCCTTATATGAATAGAATGTGGTCTAAAATAGGCACCTATCATTTAGTCCCAAAAGATTAATGGATATTAAGATAATAGGAGGTGGTCCAGCAGGG
>JAZAOA010000079.1:0-9266 GCA_036228285.1 Fidelibacterota bacterium | reverse complement strand
ATGTACGTAATGATAATGGATATGTACGTTTTCATACAAATGAGTGGCCCGGTACATTTGTTATTGATATTGATATATATAATTTTGCTATGGAAAAAGTATATGCCGGATCATTTGATAAACGCATATCATCATCCGGTGCATTAAAATGGGATGGGCGCGATCAACAAGGGACTTATGTTCATAATGGTGTTTATTTTGTAAAACTTACATATCCTGAAAATCAAAGCAGCAAACCCTCGCCTCATTGGGTTAAGCTAATTGTGGTAAAATAGATGAAACGCTATATTTTATTGTTCATTGTTTTAGTTCCATCGATTTATGGTTCAGAATATGCAAGTTATTCTGGAGCATTTTTACGGATGGGTACTTCAGCTAGATCATTATCAATGGGGAGTGGGTTTACAGCAGAAATTGATCAAGGATTTGCAGCATATCATAATCCAGCAACGCTAGCTTTTATTGATAAAAAGCAAGTTGGTTTTTCATATCATTCATTGAATCTCGATAGAAGATTAATGATGTCAAGTGTTTCTTCAAATTTGCCACCTACAGCTGGACTTGGTGTTGCTTGGATAAGTAGCGGAGTGGATAATATTCAAGGTCGAACAACATCTGGGTATAAAACACAAGAGTTATCAACAAGTGAAGATGCAATTTATATCAGTTTTGCCCAACGTATAACTCCTTGGTTATCATTAGGAATTAATGTAAAAATACTCAACCATCAACTTCCAATGAATGAAAGTAAATTAGCTGGAAAAGGAACTGGATTCGATATTGGATTTATGTTTTTATCAGAAGAAAAATGGAATTTTGCTTTTGTTATAAAAGATTTGAATACTAATTATCAATGGAATACGGGGCAAGTTCTTGAAGGAGAGGGACGTATTTACAAAGAATCTTTCCCAACTATGTATCAATTTGGGACAACATTTACTTTTCAACAAATATATCTTGTAGGAGATATTGGGGTTGTAGCGAGTCAAAAAGATATATTAGGAACGAAATTGAGATTAGGTGGAGAATATCATTTTTCAGAGAAATATTTCATTCGTGCAGGATTTGGAAATTCAAGATTTTCTTTGGGCGCTGGATTAAATTTTACTTTCTTAAAAACGAATGATGCTTTTTTTGATTATGCTGTAGTAGTAGAGCCACACTCGGTTTCCCAAGGATTGATTCATGTATTTACATATGCATTTAATTTTTAGACACGTTTTATTATTAATTACCTTAATTAATTTTAGCTATAGTTTAGGTACACAATTTTTATCCGTTCCATCGAGTGCGATTGAATTAGCTTTTGGGCCTAGCCCTCTTTTTGGAAGTTTATCTATAAATAACCCTGCATTGCTTATTGCTCCAAATAAGGGAGCTTCCATGAATATATCCTATGGAACTTGGTTTAATAATATTTCGAACTCATCTTTTTCTTTGGCATCAAAATTAGGCCGTGGAAATATTGGACTGAATATTAGGCATATGGGAATAAGTGATCTTGAGCTTAGAAGTAACCGACCAACTGATGATCCACTAGCAACATTTAGCTCCACTTCATTTGCTGTAGCTAGCAGTTATTCACAATCTTATGGGTCGCTTAAAGTTGGAGCAACTCTTCAGTATTTATTGATCCAATTGTATACAGAAAACGTTACAGGTGCAACTTTTGATGTAGGAATTACACGTTCTTTTGGTAAGAATATTGACTTAGGATTTTCAATATTAAATTCAGGATATATCAATAAAACTGATAGTTACAATCCATCTCTTCCACTTCGTTTTTTATCTGCACTATCTTATAAACTTCCTACATCAAAATGGGACCATAAAATTTCTTTATCTGCAGAAAAATCCTCTTTTGTTGATGGATCAATTATTCGAGTAGCTAGCGAAACAAAATTTGAAAAATTTGATCTTCGTTTTGGAACGCAATCATCTAAAGAAGTCACAGTAGTATCTGGTGGTTTTGGCGTCCGATTAGGTTTGTTAAATTTCCATTATGGAATTCAGATTGGATCCCAACATTTAGGTCTTCCGCAAATGCTTGATATATCAATAAAATTGCCATAATGATTTTTAATCGATTAAAAAGTCTATTTGTTTTAATTGTTGTTTTATTATCTATTTGCATTGTTCTTGTTTTAAAATCACGAAGTGAGGAGCCAGAGATTCCTATGGTTCCAATACCTCAATCCATTCCGATTGTTGAAGAGCCAGAACGAGGAAATATTATTATTATAATTGATGATTTCGGATATAGAAATGATGAAGTATCTGAAGGGTTTTTAACTCTTGATGCAGATTTAACTTTTGCTGTAATCCCAGGACATAAAAACAGCAAAATCTTTTCCCAAAAAGCAGATAATAAAGAATATGAGGTTATCATTCACATGCCTATGGAGTCTACCAATGATACACGTGGCGAGTTAGAATATATACTTACTGCATCGATGACTAGCAGTGAAATAGAGGAAAGAGTGGAAAAAGTAATTTCCGAATATCCAGAAGCAGTTGGATTAAATAATCATCAAGGGTCAAAAGCAACTGCAGATAAAAGAATAATGAATATTGTCAGCAATGTATTAAAACGTCATGGAAAGTATTTTATTGATAGTCGAACAACTTCTCAAACTGTGGCGGAAGATATTATGCGAACAAGAGGAGTCCCTACGGCAAGAAGGCATGTGTTTCTTGATAATGATAACGATAAAAACAAAATTCGTGAGCAATTATATAAGTTAGTAGATAAAGCGGAAGCAAAAGGTAGTGCCATAGGAATTGGTCATGCAAAAAAGTTAACGCTACAGGTACTAAAAAATGAGATTCCTAAGTTGAAAAAAAATGGTTTTAAATTTCAATTTGCATCATTTGCTGTAAAATAAGCTATGCCAGTTCTATGTAAAGTTCATCGAGGTGATTTTATTGAAAGCATGCATGTTGGGTTTGTTGTAGTAGTTGATTCAAAAGGTGAAATTATTTATAGCAATGGAGATGCTCATTATTTAACCTGTGTTCGTTCCGCATTAAAACCTTTTCAAGCTTCTGCTTCTGTAAAAGCTGGAGCCGTGAAGCATTTCAATTTTTCAAGTAAGGAAATTGCGCTTATGTGCGCATCGCATAATGGGGAGGATGTACACGTAAATACTGCGAACGAAATGTTAAAAAAAGTAGGATATGATTTATCATATTATGAATGTGGTGCACATTCTCCTTATGATAAGAACTCTAAAAAGACGTTATTATATAATAATGAGAAGCCAAATCCACTACATAATAATTGCAGCGGGAAGCATGCTGGTATGCTATCTTTAGCAAAATATTTAAAAGAAGATCCTAAAGGCTATACGGACGAAAATCATGCAGTTCAAAAACAAATACTAGAACAGGTTAAACGTTTTTCTGAACTAGAAGAATTTCCTATTGCTATTGATGGGTGTAGTGCTCCAGTCCCCTTTTTGCCATTATACAACCTTGCGCTTATGTATCAGAAACTTGCGAGCACTGATTATGATGAATTAAATATATTATATGATGCTGTTATATCTAATCCATATCAAATTGCTGGGAAAGATAGATTTGATACAGATTTTATTCAGGCAATGAATGGAAATGCTATAACTAAAGTTGGAGGGGAGGGAGTTCGCGGAGTTGGAGTTCGCACCTCTCAGGGAGATGTGTATGGTATAGCATTAAAAATAATTGATGGGAATCAACGTTGTAATCCAGCTGCAATATTAGCAGTGCTGAAAGAACTAAAATTAATTAATGAAGATGAACTAGAAGCTTTGAACATCTATCACAATATCAAATTGAAAAATCATCGAGGGATTGAAATTGGGTCGATCCAAATAGAATTATAATGTATATAAAATTATTTTTATTTATTGGATATCTATCTCTAAGTACGCTTTGTGCGCAGTCTAGCCATACTATATTAACATATAACCTGTTGAATTATGAAGACGAAGATGATCGGGAACCATTGTACCGATTAATTATTGATGAGATACAGCCAGATATAATTATTTGCCAAGAGGTGAATGCAAACGAAGGGTTTAATCACTTTTTAAGTGATGTATTAGATGTTGCTCAACCAAATGAGTGGGTGGGGGCAGAGTTTACCAATCAGTCAGCTAGTCAGGACATTGCATTATATTATAAGCCACAGTATTTCAATTATATCAGTACATCTGTGATTAACACAGCTCAAGGATCTGGGACAAGAGATGTAATTGAATGGGTGTTGCAGCATATAGAATCTTCTGTCCAGTTTCGAGTATATGGTGTCCATTTAAAAGCTAGTTCTGGTACTAGCAATGCTCAAGAGCGTCTATTAGAAGCAACTGCATTAAGAAGTTATTTAGATACTTTACCATTAGGTTCTCATTTTATAGTGTGTGGAGATTTTAATATTTATAGTAACAGCTCTACTTCAGAACCTGCATTTGACATGTTAACTGTTGCCGGAGAAAATATTTCTGGGCAATTATTTGATCCTATCAATCGTATTGGACATTGGAATAATAATAGTTCTTTTGCAGATGTACATACCCAATCCCCTAGAACGACACAATTTGGAGGTGGAGCAAATGGTGGAATGGATGATCGATTTGATTGGATATTTGCCTCTTCAGCTGTGATGGAAGAAACCTATGAAATGACTTATGTTGAAAATACTTATATCGTTTTGGGAAATGATGGAGCACACTTTAATCAAGCAATTAATAGCGGAACTAATAGCGCTGTTAGCCAAGAGATTGCTGATGCATTACATGGAGCATCGGATCATTTACCTGTGTTCGCTGATTTTCAATTCCCAAGTGGAGATGAGTCTGATTATAACTTGGTAATTAGTGAAGTAATGCCAAATCCTTCTGCTGTATCAGATTCTTATGGAGAATGGTTTGAAGTATTTAATCTGGACTCTATTCCAATTAATTTGAATGGCTGGACTATTATGGATGAAGGAAGTGATTCTCATATAATTACATCATCAATAGAACTTCAGCCAGGAGAATACATGGTCTTAGGGCGAAACAGTGATGAAAATGTAAACGGAGGCTATGTTTCTGATTATACATATACATCATTTGCATTAGCAAATAGTGATGATGAAATTATTTTGCTGGATCAAGATGAAAAGGTTGTGGATAATATTTCTTATGGAATAACATTTCCTTATTCCAATGGTGTTTCCATGTATCTTGAAGATCCTTTAATGGATAATGATGTAGATACTAACTGGACAGCATCAACTATTTCATATGGCGATGGAGATTTTGGCACACCTGGAAGAGCATGGAACGATAGTATTGTAGTTTCAATAGTTAACAATCATTTAACTCCTGAAATAATTGAATTATATCCTCCATACCCAAACCCATTTAATCCAAATACTAAGATTTCATTTTCTATCAATAATAGAATACTTGTTTCATTAAATATCTATGATATCAATGGACGATTAATACAAAATATTTATCATGCAAAAACTCCGCCTGGATATTATCACTTTATATGGAATGCGGATAATTTATCTAGTGGTATATATTTTCTTTCACTTGAATATGATAAGAAAATAAAAACACAGAAGCTGATGTTAATGAAATAACCTTCTGTCCAATCCATTGGTAAATTCAAATCTGTTTCATTAATTTGACTTATACTATTAGTAGTCCAAACCGGGGAGTGGGTGAATAGATTTTTTTATATTGTACTTTTTGCTATTGTGTTACCATCATTTATTGCCGCACAATCAGTTACCGATGTATATGATAAATATACTTCCGTAGGACAACTTGGTTTAACCGTAACGAATTTTGGGGTTTTAGGAAATGGCTGGAATAAAATTGATGGAAGAATTTTACCTTCCTGCCAATACAAGCAGAATACGGAAATTCTTAGAGATCAAGTAGAACATTTTTCCTATGCCGGATTATGGATTGGTGGAATTGTTAATGGGCAACGTCGTGTTTCAACCGCAATTGTTGATGGGGTATTTGAATCTGGCCAAGAAGGCTTCGAGTTTTCTGCAGTTAAAAATATAGATATTGAATCTTCCATATCTTCCACTTCATTAGATTCTATTGCCCAATATTTTTCACCGTATGCCACATCTCACCAAGATTTTAATACAATGTTTCGTGATTATGGTACTGACCCATCTGACGATTTCAATATACCAAATCATGTACCATTAGGAATTGATGTACGACTGAAATCATACGCTTGGAATTTTTCTTTTGCAGATGCATTTGTTATTTTGAGTTACACAATAATTAATCAATCAGATCAGACTATAGAAAACTTGTATGCTGGTTTATGGACAGATGCTTCTGTCGCAAATATGAATTATACAAATAAATATGAACCTGGCGGCGGGTTTACTTGGTATGATAATTTGGATGGGTTTGATGTTTCTAGTGATGACTCACAGTTCAGTCGAGATATTGCATATCAATATGATGTAGATGGAGATGATGGATGGGCTCAAAGTTATATTGGGATTACTTGGCTTGGAGGGAATGTTCCTCGCCCATATGTACAGTCCAACTACAATCAATGGGTTTGGACTAACTCCAATAATTCATCCTATCCAGTATATAGTATGCCGTTAGATGATAATGAAAGGTATCAAAAATTATCTAGTTCTGTAGCAAAAGGAACTGGACCTGAGTATGGAGCTGATGGATATCCAAACGAGCCCAATAGTTGGATATTTTTATTTTCAGCAGGGCCATTTGGAAGTGTGCCAATAGAAAATGATTCATCTTATTGGGAGTTGCCACCAGGTGATTCATGTAATATTGTGATGGCAGTTGTTACAGCAAAATGGGATGGGTCTGGTGATGATTCTCCAGAGCGAAGAAAAAATTTATATGTGAATGCTGATTGGGCTCAACGGGCATATAATGGGGAAGATAAGAATCGAAATAATATTCTTGATTCAGATGAAGATCTAGATAGCGATGGAATCATTGATCGGTATATATTACCAGAGCCACCTCCAGTACCAAATATAGCAATTGATGTTGATGATCAGATGGTTACGATTTATTGGCAGGATAATGCAGAAAGTTTTATTGATCCAATCAGTCGTGAAATGGATTTTGAAGGATATCGTGTTTATGGCGCTCGAAAGACAATGAATGATTCTGATAATGAATTTACTTTATTAGGTGAATATGATTTATCCGATCCAAATCATATGGATATTGGATATAATACGGGATTTGAATTAATTAGGATTGTTAATGAATTTGGTGAATCAGATAGCGTTGAAATTAATGGTTCATTTTATCATTATAAATTTGTGAACGATCATGTGAAAAATGGATGGCTTAACTACTATACAGTTACAGCATATGATCGAGGGGATATGGATGCAAATTTGGAAAGTTTAGAAAGCTCTATTTATGCGAACAGAAGGTATGTTTATCCAGGTGTAAAACCAAACCCATCCGATTGGACTGCTGATCCAAGTGTTTATCCAAACCCATATAAAGGACAAGCAAAATGGGATGGATATGGTAGTAGATCACAAATGATATGGTTTACTAATTTACCACGTAAAGCAGAAATACGAATTTTTACACTTGCAGGAGATTTAGTAGATATTCTTGAACATGATATTGACTATAAAGGAAATGATGTATATAATATTGATGAGTACAAAGCCCCACAATTAAGCGGAGGAGAACATGCATGGGATTTGATAACAAAAGATGATCAAGCAATTGCATCAGGTTTATATTTATTTACTGTTAAAAATTTGGATAAAGAAACTTTATCTTATGGTAAGATAAAGGAAGGTAAATTTCTTATTATTAAATAATGCTAATATGAGGAGGTTAGGCATGAGAAAAGTTCTATTTATACCTTTATTAATTACAGTCATTGTTGCGCAAACAGTAGACTATGATACGGACATTCAGCCATTATGGAATGCTAATTGTACAAGTTGCCATGGTGCTAATGGTAGTGGTGGTCTCAATTTAAGTACAGGGCAGAGCTATGATAATTTGGTCGATGTCGCATCATCAGGCAATGGATATGACGGCGCTTTGCGAGTAGCAAGTGGTGACGCTGATAATTCCGTTCTTTACGATAAAATAACAAATGGCGGGACATATGGCGGGCAAATGCCACCAAGCGCATTGATGTCTTCTGCAAATAGAACATTAGTCCAGACATGGATAAATGAACTTTCAAGTGCAAATTATATCACAATTGCTGCAGCAAGGAATCAGGATGAAGGTACTAGTGTTACAGTTCGCGGTATAGTTACAACACCAAATTTTCAAAGTTCCAATACGGAATATGGATTGCAAGATGGAACGGGTGGGATTGTTATTTTTCATTTTAGCGCACCGTATGTTGAATTAGCTGTTGGTGATAGTGTTGAAGTAACGGGAGAGTTAGATATTTTTAGTGGAAAAACAGAAGTGATTCCTAGTAGTGCTGATGATATAACCATAATCAGTCAGAATAATGACTTACCAGATTTTCAAGTTATTACCGTTGCAGATTATGTTGCCAATGCAGAGGATTATGAATCTGAATTAATCAAAATTAATGCCGTTAGTATTACAGATGGTAGTTGGCCAACAGCTGTCAGTTCCAATCTTACAATATCAGATGATGGTGGGACTTCTACAGTAACTATGCGCATTGATAGTGATATGGATATTATTGGAAATGACGAGCCAGAAGCCCCCTTTGATGTTCGTGGAATTGCAGGTCAGTATGATAGCACAGATCCATATGATTCAGGCTATCAAATTCTCCCAAGATATTATACTGACTTTATTCCAGGAGAAGATGTAGTGGATCCACCAGATCTTGTAATTAATGAATTTCTAGCAGCTACGGATTTATGTTGTGATGATGGAAATGGCGAGGTAGAAGATTTTATTGAAATATATAATCCAGGAAATGAAGCAGTTGATATTGGAGGTCTATGGATTACAGATGATTTGGAAGACACAGGAAACTGGGAACAAATACCGGCTACAGACGCTTCAATCACGACAGTGGCTGCAGGTGGGCATATTGTTATTTGGGCAGATAAAGATCAAGATACTCAAGGTATCTTACACACAGATGATATAAAATTAAGTGCAGATGGAGAACAAATTGGCCTTATTTTTATTTCAGGTACGGATACTGTGTTTGTTGATTCCTTAAGTTTTGGAGAGCAGACAGATGATATATCATATGGTAGATATCCAGATGGATCGGCAAATTGGGAATCGTTTAATACT
>JAZAOA010000078.1:0-20705 GCA_036228285.1 Fidelibacterota bacterium | reverse complement strand
CCCCTAAATGCACTTTCGGCCTGAAAAATTAATCTAGCAATCTCAGGATCTGAAATATTATTACTTTGACATGAAGCAAATATAATAATAGTAATTAAAGATTTTTTTATTGTCATTTTGTTAACTTAAGATTTTTATATATTTATCTTGAACAATAATGATTCAGAACTCTTAGGCTCTAATTAGCATTTTTTCAGGATCCCACTTAATGGGTTTTTGCTTAAGAAAGCTGGTATTGTTAAGTATGGCTGGAGCAGCGGCTCTAAAACCATACATGGAATCTTCCACAACCTCACTATCACCTCTTATAGCATTAAAAAAGTTGACAAAATGATCGAATCGCTCATCATAGTTTTCAGGAAGTTGAAATTCATAAATATTTTTTTCATAGTTTTTCGAACTAGTATCTATATAATATTTTTTGTAATTATCTGAAATTTGTTGTTTAATTGAATTTGAGAAAGTCCTGACAGAATTATACCCATCAACAAGCTGTGTTTTTGTAGGATTGTAACGTGGAGTTTTAGTTATCTTTAGACTTCGAAAACCAAGATCCATTACGCCCTCACTACCAATCAGCTTCATATCAGTTCCACCACCACCACCATGTGCAAAGTTGGTTTGTAGTGATAGATTAAAAGCAGGGTGAGTATCAGTTTCTGGATAATCACAAAGTCCAAGCATTATATCGGGAACATCTCTTCCATCTTTCCAAAAACGCAGTCCCCCTGTCGCAACAACACGTTCTGGCCCATTTGATGAAAGAATATGGTGAAGCCCAGAAAAAAGATGAACAAACAGGTCTCCCGCAACACCCGTGCCATAGTCCCAATAATTGCGCCAACGGAAAAACCTAACTGGGTCAAAAGGATATTTTCTGGTGCCTTTTGTAAACTGCTCCCAATCAATTGTATTCAATGAGGCATCCGGAGGTATTGTGTACTGCCAAGCGCCAATGGAGGAGTTTCTATTATATCTTGCTTCAATCATATTTAGGTCGCCTATAGCACCAGATAAAAACTGTTTGCGAGCTTCTTCAAAAACAATTGAACTTACAAATTGACTCCCCACTTGAAAAACGCAACCTGAGTTTTTATGAGCTTTTATTATTTTATTTCCATCAGACAAATTTTGAACCATTGGCTTTTCACAATAAACATGCTTTCCTGCTTTTAAAGCATCTATCGCTATTTTTGCATGCCAATGATCTGGGGTGCATATTAAAACAGCATCTATATCTTTATTATTTAAAATCTCTTTGTAATCGCGAGTACAAAAGATGTTATCACCGAAAACTTCTTTTGAATGATGTAAGCGGCCATCATACAAATCCGATACCCCAACTAACTCTATTCCTGGAACCGATAGAGCTGTTATGGTATCTATAAAGCCAATAATCCCCATTCCAATAGTTCCTATTTGCAATTGATCGTTTGAAGAGACAGCCTTAAGGCTCCTTTTTAAAAGAACTTTTTTTTGTTGATCAACTATTGCTGCAGGTAAAGAGCTTGATGACAAAGCTATTAATGCAGAGAAGTTTTTTAGGAATAAACGCCTAGATGATTTTGATGCCATTTAAGCTGATGCCACGCTAGCTATAATCCTCACTTAGTTTGTCGCGCACTTTTTCCAAAAGTTTTTTAGTAGCGCCTATGCCATCCATTTCGCTTAATTCAGGGCCTTCATATTCTATCCCTACATATCCCCGATAACCAGCATCAAGTACAATTTTAATCATTTTGTAGTAGTCGGTATCTTTTTCATTACCATCAGTGTTAAACTCGTTACTTTTTGCGCTAACAGCTTTAGCGTATGGCATTAGCTCTTTCACACCAAGATATCTATCATACCATTCTGTGCCTTTATCATCCCATGTCCCTAAATAAAAATTGCCAAAATCTGGAAGAGTACCACAGTGTGGGTGATTAACCATCTCCATTACCCCAGAAAGCCATTTCCCATTACTAGAAAGACCTCCATGGTTTTCAACAATAACATTAATATTGTGCTTGGCGCCATATTCGGTTAGAGCGCTTAGCCCATCAGCAGCAAGCTTCATCTGCTCATCATATTCACCCTTACTTTGAGCATTTACTCTAATCGAATGACAACCAAGATATTTTGCCGCATCAATCCACCTATAGTGATTTTCAACAGCTTTCATTCTTTCTGAGCTATCAGGGTCGCCTAAGTATCCTTCGCCATCACACATAATTAATAAACTTTTTACCCCCTCACCATCAGCAATGTTTTTCATCTCTTTTATATATTTACCATCACCGCCACTTTTATCTGCAAATAATTGATTAACATATTCTATTGCATCAAGCCCAAAGTCTCTTTTTGTAATTTTTGCAAAATCTAGATGGTCTATTTCTCCAGAACGCATACCTTTATTTAATGACCATTCCGCTAGAGAAATTTTAAACAATGGATTATTACTATCATTGCACGATGATAGAGAAGTAGCACCTACGCCCATAACGCCAACACCGCTAATAATAGTTGCTGATTTTTTAAGAAATTCACGTCTGGTTTCCATAGCACCTCCTTATTATTTATGGACTCACGTTTCATTTTTTTCAATTCATCGAAATTGAATTTTTACAAATCTATAATGAAATTATTTATCCACAAAAATATTTACATAAATCCCAATAGGATATATACTGCCCCCAGCTTTAATATTATTATTAAATAAGATTATTATTTAGCTCAAGAACAATGAAGATCAACATCATTTATATAATATATATATTAATTATTTGTTTTTCAGGATGTACAAAAAAACAACAAATAGATAAAGATAAATATGAACAACTACTATCCTTCCGAAACAGCGGACTGGCTTATATCGAAGAAGAGCAATATTTAAACGCAGTTAATCAATTTAAGTCTTTTATTGAGGTTGCTCCTTTTGAGGCATCAGGATATGCGAACCTTGGTTGGTCATATTTGCAATTACCAGACAAGCTTGATTCAGCAGAATTCTATCTATTGGAAGCAGCAAGGTTAAGTAAAAACAATAGCGATATATCATTTATAGTTGCAAAGATGTATGAGTTAACAGATAGAAAACCCGCTGCTATAAAACAACTTCAATCAATAATAAATTATAGATCCGATCACATACTTTCTTTATATCAACTCTATGAATATTATAGAACACCGGGAGAGGGACAAAATTTAAATAAAGCAGAAAAACTGTTATTGCAGCTGCTTGAGCTTGTCCCTGGGAATATTGCTGTACACTTAAAAATGGTTGACCTTTCAATTAAGAATGGTCATCTGGAAAAGGCCCTCTTTTCATTAGAATCTATTAGACAAATCTTACCCGCAATCCCAGAAGAAACTAATAGCTATTTAAATGAATCAATCCAATTATTACGAAATAATAATCAAAAAAAATCAATGGTACAGTCTCTAATTTTTCACAACCTACTTAAATCAACCACATTTTATAAATCAGGCATACAAGAATTAAAAGGAGGGCCCGGCCCTATTGCAGGCGCACCAATCACCAGCCTTACTAATTTAAATATCTCAGAACTTTATGGTAATAAAAACGCAATAAGCAGTATACAGTTTATAGATATAACAAACCAATCACGTTTAGATAATCTGAATAATATACACGTATTGATAAGGGGGGATTATGATCTGGATGGCGATGATGATTTATTTGTTTCACATACAGATGAAAGACAGTTAACAGATCAAGTAATATTAATAAATGAAAATGGGGTATTTAAAAAGATAGATGCGAAAATAAATCATCCAGGAGTTGATTATTTTGCCATAAGTCATGATTATGATAATGATGGCCATATTGATATTATAATTATCAACTCTTTGGGAATAAAAATCTATAAAAATAATGGACTTGCTGAATTTGTAGATATGTCAAAATCATCAGGTATATATATAAATAATTATCCGAATAATCTCGGGTTTTTTGATTATGATCTAGAAGGCGATTTAGATATGTATATATCCAGTAATGGAAGCAACCAATTATTTAGAAATAATTCAGATGGTACTTTTACGGATGTCTCTACCACTTCTGATGTTATGGCAAATGGAGAAAACACTTTAAACCAAGTTTTTGGCGACTTTGATGATGATGGTGATGTAGATATGATAGTGCTTAATGAAAACAACTCTATTATATACTATGATAATATAAGACAGGGATATTTTAGAGATTTAACTAAAAATTCTGGTTTATCACATAATGGAAAACCAAGCAGTATTAATGCAGCAGATTATAATAATGATGGATATTTAGATATTTATATTTCTGATTTAGAAGGTAGCCATTCTTTGTATAAAAATAATGGAGAAGGCCGTTTTATCTATGATAGTAAATTTCTTCAAACAAATAACTTTTTAAGGGGTTTTTCCGCACAGCAATCGGAGTTTGCAGATATAGATAATGATGGTCATTTAGATATTATTATTGGTGGAGGGCCAATAAATGAATCAATTAAACATGGAGGAATAATCTTATTGCACAACAATGGAGCTGGAGAATTTAATGATGCCTCAAGCTCATTACCTTTGATAAAGCACCCTATTAATAATATTGTATCAAGTGATTTTGATAATGATGGCGATATAGATCTTATTCTGCTTCAAAATAATAATTCGATAGTTTTAAGAAATGATGGTGGTAACCTTAATAACTATCTGAAAGTTCGGCTTGCAGGTTTGCGAGCAGGTAGTAGTAAAAATAATTATTTTGGTATTGGGTCAAAATTAGAACTGAAAGCAGGCGGCTTATATCAGATGCGCTCAGTAAGCAGAGCGGTAAGTCATTTTGGAATAGGGGATAGGTCTCAAGGTGATGTTGTCAGGGTTTTATGGAGTAATGGCGTACCACAAAACCATCTAAATCCCAAAAAAAATCAAACCATTGTTGAGACACAAATTTTAAAAGGTTCATGCCCATATTTGTTTGCATGGGATGGGTCAAAATTTGATTTTATAACAGATGTATTATGGCCAAGCGCCCTTGGGATGCCTTTAGGGATTATGGCTGGAGAAAAACTATTTGCTTTTCCAAACTCAACGGATGAGTATTTAAAAGTATCTGGAAATAGCGTAAAACCAAGAAACGGATGTTATGAATTAAATTTTACTACTGAATTATGGGAAACTCCATATCTAGATAATATAAAATTAATGGTTGTTGACCACCCTGATAGTATTGATATATATATTAATGAGACATTTACACCGCCACCGTATCCGCCATTTCGCATTTATAGAGTAAGCAATAAAATATCCCCTATTGGCGCTATTGATAATTTAGGCAACGATCTTCGCAATGCATTATTATTGCCAGATAAAATATATACTAACCACTTAACACCATCAGCTTACCAGGGAATAACAGAAGCACATGACATGATTTTAGATTTTGGGGATTTAGAAAACCTTGACTCAGTATATTTATTTATGAATGGGTGGTTGTTCCCAACAGATGCAAGTATAAATGTTAATGTCTCTCAATCTGGAATCACAAATTTATTGTTTCCAAGCCTCCAAGTTGTCAACAAAGATGGAGAATGGGAAAGTGTTTATGATAATATTGGTTTTCCAAAAGGTAAGAATAAAACCATGATCGTCAACTTATCTGATAAGTTTATTTCTGACGATTATAGAATACGAATACAAACTAATATGCAAATTTATTGGGATCATATATTTATTTCTTCTGATGTAAGCAATAAGAATATTGCCATTAGTGAATTGCAACCCATCTATGCAAATCTTCACTATAGGGGATTTTCAGAAATTTCAAAAGAAAACTTCAGCAGCCCACACATACCAGATTATTATAATATAGTTACTAAGCAAAAATGGCGAGATCTAACCGGGCGCTACACGAAATATGGAGACGTTCTATCCTTATTATTAAAATCAGACAATAAGTATGTAATTATGAATTCTGGAGATGAAATTTCTCTAAAGTTTCCTGAAACATCATTAGATAAACTATCAAATGGATGGGAAAGGGATTTTTTATTTTATAATGATGGATGGTTAAAGGATGGTGATTTAAATACCGCGCAAGGTCAAACAGCTTCTCCGTTACCATTTCATGGAATGCTTTCTTATCCTCCAAAATCAAATGATTCATTATCTGTCGATAATAACCATAACGAATATATGAAAACTTATAATACTAGAAATATTTCAACTAATTCATTTAAAAATGAAATACGCAATTACAAGGCAAACAAATAAGACTATGGTAACCCAAATGATATATAATAATCCCCAGGTTTTGTTCCCATTTTCCCTCCACCGCAGGCTATAACTATATACTGCTTATTATCCACTTCATATATACTTGGAGTGGCATACCCCCCCGCTGGTAGCTTATGTTTCCATAGCTCTTCACCAGAATCTTTATCAAAGGCTCTAATGTGCTCATCTTTTGATGCAGCAATAAATATTAATCCACCAGCAGTAGTTACTGGGCCGCCGTAGTTTTCAGTTCCAGTTTTTGGAATACCTTTCTTTGTTAGCTCTATGAACTCTCCTAGCGGTACTTGCCATAAAATTTCTCCTTTGTTCAAATCAATTGCATTAAGCGTTCCCCATGGTGGTTTAACAGCAGGATATCCATTTTGATCATAAAACCTGTTATATCCTGTATGGGTATAAGGAATTTTAAATTCAGATAATTCTTTACCGAGGTTTTCAAGCCAATTATCATTATTACTATCATCATTATTTATAGACGGATTCTCATTGTACAAGAAAGCTAAGAGCGCATTTTTCTTTTCATTGGAAAATTGATTAAAAGACGGCATGAAACCTTTCCCTTTTTCAATAATTTTAATTGTCTCTTCTTGAGAAAGTTTTTTATCAATATTTTTTAAAGATGGATATGTCCCCGTAGTATGTGGAAACACTCCCTTAACATCTCCTTGCAATTCTTGCCCATGGCAAATTGCACAATTAGCCTTATAAATTTTTTTACCCACATCATACACAGTTTTTGGTTTTATAGGATTGCTATCTCCCAGTTCAAGAGGGACCATATGCTGTATCCATGGCATTTCATTTGCATTTACATAAAGAACACCTGTTTCTATATCAAATGATGCGCCACCCCATTCAGCGCCCCCATCAAAGCCGGGGAAATACATCGTTCCTTGAGTGCTGGGTGGAATAAATTGTTCTCCAGTTCGAATGGTATCTAATATAGATTTTACATATTCATAAGACTCTTTGCTGATATTTGTTATTTCGTTTTCAGTAAACCGCTGCCTAGAGAAAGGAGGTGGCTTTAATGGAAAAGGTTGAGTTTCCCATGCTTCTTCACCAATTAAATCTGATTTTGGTACCTTTCTTTCTTCAATTGGGAATAACGGCAGGCCAGTATCGCGATGAAACAAAAATACATAACCAGACTTTGTTACCTGCGCTACGGCGTCAATTATTTTTTCATTGTGATTTATAGTTACAAGATTTGGTGGAGCAGGTAAATCACGATCCCAAATATCATGATGAACGGTTTGATAGTGCCATATGCGCTTTCCAGTAGAAGCATCTAGAGCGATAATGGAGTTTGCAAACAGATTTTCTCCTAATCGATTTCCTCCCCAAAAATCAAAAGATGCAGATCCTGTAGGTATATATACTACACCTCTTTTTTCATCCAAGCTTATTCCTGCCCACGCGTTAGCACCACCAATTTGTTCATATGCGTTTTTTGGCCATGTTGAATATCCATATTCTCCTGGTTTTGGTATAGTATGAAAAACCCATTCAACCTTACCTGTAAGGATGTTGAAGGCGCGGACATATCCTGGTGCAGCGTCTGCGTTTTCTGACACACGTGTTCCAATAATTAAAAAGTCATTATAAACAACGCCGGGAGAAGTGGCTATTACAAAAAGATCTGCCGCACGAACCCCTAAACCCGCCTTTAAAGATGTAACACCAGATGCCCCAAAACTTTCAACAGGCTTACCAGTTAATGCATTAATAGCAAACAATAGAGAGCCTGCCGTATATAAAATTCGCTTATCATTCTTAGATTCCCAATATGAAACCCCCCTATTAACATGTGGAGAAAAATCTAAGTCTGGGTCAAATTCCCATATTAATTTTCCAGTTGCAGCATTTAGTGCAATTAATTTTAAATTTGGTGTAGTTGCATATAAAACCCCATTAATTATTATGGGATTACATTGAATTTGTGAGTTATTGCGAAGGCTGTCCCCAGTTTTATATATCCATAAAGGTACTAATTTATTCACATTCTGTTTATTTACTTGGGTTAAAGAAGAATATTGGTTTCTTCCAAAATCTCCTTGATACGTTTTCCAATCGGCAAAACTATTTTCACCATTACTACATTTAAATATTGAAACACAAATACCAATAATTATAAAATGGTTTTTTGTCATCATTTTATTTTATTGGACAGCTCAATTTCTCCAAAACCCTCTTTTATAAGTATTTCTTTATTTATTTCTATATCAAAATATGTTTCCTTTTTACCGCTTGGCCAATATATTGAAAGAGAATCAATCATATCATGATCACCAAGGCCAAATACAGCAGTTTTCTCAGATTGAGAAAGATAGCTAGAACCGGTACGAATTAAACGTTCTATTTTATATTCATTAATATATAAAAACACTTTTGAGCCAATACCATCTTTATTGCTCTTTACCCCTAAAAGATTAACTCGCAGATAGTTTTTTGATTCTGAATCATTTCTCCACAAATGAGCTGGTCCATTGTTTTCTGTAAGCAGTAAATCCTGATCCCCATCTTTATCATAATCGCCTATAGCGACACCACGGACCACCATTTTATTATTTATAATACCGGTAATTTTCTCATTTGCAATTGAAAAGGCCCCATCACCATTATTTAAAAATAATTGAGACGCCTGCTTATAAGTAATTCCGTCTTGATTCTTTGTGCGCTGTGGGTAAACATGCCCATTTCCTATAAATAAATCCAGATCACTATCCATGTCTACATCAAAAAGTACAAGCCCAAATGTTAAAGAAAGAAAGCTTGGCCTACCTACTTTTGATATCGCAGCACGATCGTTAAACCATCCCTCGCCAGAATAACTATAAACACCAACCATTTCATTAGAAAAGTTTCCAATAAATATAGTTGTGTTCCCACTGCTATCTACAACCCCTGCATCAATACCCATCCCTGCGCGAGCTTCACCGTTTTCCCCATATGCCATACCAAGCTCTGTTCCTATTTCATCAAAAACACCACCTGGATTATTTTTATATAATAAATCGCGCTCCCCATCATTCGCGACAGCTAGATCTAACCAGCCATCATTATTATAATCCATCAACGCCACCCCTAGAGATTTCCCTGGTGCAGGTAAAAACCCTGCTTTTGTAGTATAATCGCTAAAAGTTCCATCCCCATTATTATGATAAAATTTACTTGGTAAACCAGTATACATTTCTGGGGGACAATACACTTTAGTTTTGCTATCCAGTGAACACCAAAGATCGCTTAAAGGAGACCATATAGCATAGTTTCCGACATACAAATCAAGCCACCCATCTTTGTCAGCATCAAAAAAAATTGCTGAGCTGCTCCATTCAATTGTATTGCCTAACCCAGAAGTATTTGAAACGTTAACAAAGTATCCCCCCTTGTTATTTAATAAAATATTCCTATTTAGCGTAGTTAGGAACACATCTTCATCTCCATCGTTATCATAATCAGCAGCAACTATACCCAACCCATATGCCTCAATTTTCCCAAGCCCACTTTGCTCTGTAACATTTGAAAAAGTTCCATCTTTATTATTTTTATATAACCATAATGTATTTATGTCTCGCTTGGTATAGCCCTTCCAAGCCCCTCCGCCTATTAAAAGAATATCTAACCAACCATCGCTATTATAATCGATAAAACCTCCGCCTGACCCCATTTGTTCTGGAAACCACATTTTCCCAAATGAGCCATTATCATGACTAAAACCCCCTAAGCCAGCTTTCATGGTAACATCAGAAAATTCTATATTTTCAAATTCAGATTTGTTTTTTATAAAGGAATCTTTTTCAGTTGATTTTCTATTATTACATGAAAATAATAACAGTATAAATATTAGTATTAGATAATGAAACCTTGTCATTAGATTAAAATTCTTTATCTGCAATTCGATCATTAATTAAGTATTTTTAAATTAATCACAAAGTAAAATATTAATTTCATTATTAGAATATTCATAAAATAGAAAATGTCACAAAACCACTTTTTTTGCTATATACGAAAAATATGTTCACCAATTATAATTATTTTTTCTATTGTACATTTAGTTTCAGCTCAAACTGGCAGTATACGGGGCACAATAAAAGCAGCCGACAATCAGATAGAACTAGAAGGATCTAACATTCAAATTCTATCAACAAACATTGGGTCAGTAGCGGATAGCAATGGCGTATATATAATTTCTAATTTAGCGCCCGCCACCTATAGTGTTAGAGTAAACTATATTGGGTATAAAAAAACTACTATAAAAAATATTGCTGTCTATTCAGGCCAGACCACAGAAATTAACTTTTATCTTGAAGAAGAAGTTCTCGGTGGTGATGAAGTTACAATATACGCAGAAAGTAAAATGCTAAACCCTGAAATATCAAATAGCTCAATTAATTTAGATTTGAACAATTTGGAGAACACGCCAATATTTTCTATTGAAGAAGCTGTTAGCTTGCAGGCAGGGATAGAGCCCAACATGTCAATACGCGGTGGCAATATAAACTCCACAGCATTTGTACTTGATGGAATAAACATTAGAGATGGCAGAACTAATGGGCCGATAACCGGGTTAAGTTTAACATCAGTAGAGCAAATTCAACTTCAAAGAAGTGGGTTTGATGCTTCCTTTGGAAATGTGCGCTCAGGGTTAATTCAATTAATAACAAAAAACCCACCGAAAGATCGTATTGGTGGAGATATCTTAGTAAGGAACAATTCTTATCAAAAATTTAATTTTCCTGGCGAATGGAATACAATATATAATGTGGGTAAGGATATTGATCTTACACTTGGCGGTCCAATAAATCAAATTAACGAAAAACAACAGTTTCTTATTTCTTATCGCAATAGACAGCAGCCGTACCTTGAAAAATCAGGAAATGAATTAAGAATAGATGAATCCGTTCAGTTAAAACTTATTTCAAATATTAAAACAGATCTGAAGTTTACATTAAACAGCTTTTTTATATCTCAAAAGGGAATCTCAGACACAATTAGCATGGTGCTTCCTGCTGGTTTACCATCATACACCTGGGGGTTTGAAAATGATTTTTTTAAGAGAGAGGGATTGTTTAAAAATTCTAGTATTGGAAAATCAGATATAAATCACAGAATGATATCGGGGAAACTATCTCGCACACTCAACCCTTCTTTGTTATACGAATTAAATTTGAACTATTTACATTCAAATTATTTTCTACATTCTGACACAGATAACCCTATAAAAGATCGCGATACATCAAATGTATCGACTTTTTCAGCGAAACTTGATATTACCAATCAATATTCTCCTGATATAAAATTTAAAACAGGTCTTGAGTATATTTATCACAATTATAATATATCATCCGAATATAACGATGCAGTTGAAACAAGAGTAATGGCCATAGGCTCCATATCAAATTTAATTTTTGGAGATAATATAGATTATGAATCTCCGTATAAATTGCGTGAAGCTTGGAGAGCATATCCTCAACAGGGAGCTGCTTATTTGCAGGGAAAATTTTCTTACAATCAAATGATTATGAACTTAGGATTAAGAGCAGATTATTTTTCAGCAGGTGGGGGAAAAAACATTTTTACAGAGTTTGATCAGTTTTTTATTCAACAAAATAATGAAGAAAGGGAAAACGAATCCATTAAGATTAAAGCAAAAAAACAGTTTGAACTAAGCCCTCGGATCGGGATTTCATTTCCGATTACAGAAAAAATAAAAATTTACTTTAATTATGGACATTTTCGACAAGCACCCCAAGCCCAATTTTTGTACAGAGTACAAGAGAAATCATTTACTTTAGATCGTAGCTCTATTTCTAGTATTGGTAATCCAGACTTGCCCATGCAGAGAACGATCGCATATGAGTTGGGGTTTGAACACATATTCACATCAAATTATTTATTTCAATTTTCAAGTTATTCAAGAAGCGTTGATAATCAAATTAGCTTTAAATCATTTATTAGCGCTGACATGATTTATAGTATAGCTGTTCCTAACAATTACAATGATGTACGTGGATTTGAATTTACAATAAGCAAGTCTAAGGGGAGGTATGTAAAAGGATTTATTAATTATACATATATGGATTTTAGCTCAGGCAACTTTGGAGTTTCTGGAATTATTCAAAGTCCCTTGGATGAAAATGAATACAATAATATTACACAAGACCACTATCAGTCAAAACCCGTTGCCCAACCTTATGCCAGGACTAATATAGAATTTTATGTTCCAAAAATGTTCCAAAATAGTATCGTATCTGATTGGCATTTAGATGTATTAGCTCAATGGAGGGCTGGCAAAACCTTTACATGGAGCGGCCCTATCGTTGACCAGGTTGATGATAAAATAGGTGTACAGTATACTCCGCACCCAACAATAAAAAATAATATTAGAACAAAGGATTTCTATACGTTAGATCTAAGACTTACTAAAACATTTGACACATCTTTTGGGTCCATAAAGCTTTTTTTAGATATAATTAACCCTTTGAACTTTAAATTTATGTATTTCGAACATCCATTTATTGCTTCTGGTGAAAACCCGCTCAGCGACTACAATGACTATATGGAATCATTGCATTTACCAAAAAGTGCATTTGATAATCTTAAATCTTATGAATTACCGTATATGTTTATTCCAGGAAACGACAAGCCAGGAGACTACCCCAAAAACAATGTTAGACACGTTCCTATAAATATTGTGCGTGGTGATTATTTGTTGCCACCTCCATCAATAATGGATGCAAGCGATGTAAACGAATTGTATTATATATTTAATAATTCTACATACATGCAATTCATTGATGGGGTCTGGCAAGTTGCAGACCCAGTTTTTGTAAATGAAGTTTTGATTAATAAAGCATATATAAATATGCCAGATAATAAGGAATCTGTTTTTTTAAACCCTTTTGGGTTCAAGCTTGGGGTTAGATTGTCTTTTTAAAATCGCAAACAATTTAAATTTTACCAATTTTAGATAGATGCGCCTCTTGCTAATCTATTTAAACAAACTGTAAACAAAATATTAAAGAATTATAATTTTACTTGCATATTAGCAAAGATACATGCGACATTTGCTTCAGATGGTAGTTAGCCAAGCCAAAAAACACCAGCTAAAATTTTTTTAAACAGTGAAAATTAATTATTAATTGTAACTAATATTAAACGATTTCACATGGAGGACAACAAAATGACGAGTCGTAATTCTTACACAAAAAATATATTGCTTGCTTTAGTTTGTACTGTATTTTTAGGAAGCAACCTAATTGCTCAAACTTCAGGAAAAGTTAGGGGAACTGTAACAGATGAAGCAACAGGCGAAGCATTAATTGGCGCTAATGTTCTTATTGATGGGACAGGGTTAGGTGCTGCAACAGATGAAAATGGTGAGTACTTTATTTTAAACGTTGCTCCAGGTGCATATACCATGCGCGCAGAAATTATTGGTTATCAAACAGCTGTAGAATTAGATGTTCGCGTATTTATTGATTTAACCACCACGGTAAATTTTGTTACAAGCGTAGAAGCAGTAACCGGTGAGGCTGTAGAAGTTCTAGCTGAGCGGCCATTGGTGCAGCCAGATATTGCTGGTACAGTAATTAATGTAAGTGGGGGAGATATTGAAAATATCCCTGTGAGATCTGTAGGTGATTTTATTAGTCAACAAGCTGGTGTTGAACCAGGAATGGTCATTAGGGGTTCTGGCCTTAATGAAACAGCATTTGTTGTAGATGGAATTAGTACTAGAGGAGGAAGAGACGGAACCCCCTCAACAGCTATCGCATTAACGTCTGTTGACGAATTACAGGTTCAAACAGGTGGTTTAGGATCTGGCGTTGGTAATGCAAGAGGTGGAGCCATCAACATTGTAACTAAAGATCCACGTGATCGGATGGTTTTAGATGTGATTATTAATAATACACCAGCGCACTCTATGTCTTTTGGTAAAAGCGTTAAAGATGAAGATGCATATTGGTGGAAACCATATAAAGATGAGAGTGTGAATTCCGCAGGAACAGGTGGCGGCGCATGGGATACATATTATCAAGCCCAATATCCTGCCTTTACTGGTTGGGATGCGCATATGGCTGGTACAACAGGATCTGATACTCTATTAACAAAATCTGAATGGTTAGATGTTTTTGATTGGCATCATCGTAAAGACACAGATATAACGGACGCTTTTCAATCTATAGATATGACATTTGGAATGCCACTAGGTGGAAGTGGGTTACGTTTCTTAGTTTCATATTTGAGCAATCAAGAACCGTATTTTTACCCACAAGCTCGCTCATCATATAAAGAAAACAGTGTGCATGCAAAATTGATGTATGATCTTAATTCTTCAATGAAGTTAATGGCGTTTGTAAAGCAATCAGAGCACACTGGAATGGCGCATGATGCATGGTCTATGTTAACTGTTCCATACCCACAAAGAGGAGGGACGCCTTTGTATCCTTGGGGCGGTGGTTCAGCTAATTCCACTTTAGTTTTTAGCAGCAACCAAGGTATAGCTCCAACCGAGACACTTATCAATCAAAACGGTGATCATGTTGGTAAAAGTGTAATCTGGGCTTGGGATCGTTATGCTGTAACTGATTATAATACCCAAATTATGGGAGCAACCTTAACGAATACTGTTAACGCAAAAACATACTATAATGTAGGTTTTTCCATGAATTCAGAGACTTTTAAAACAGGGCCAAACTCACGTAGGCTTGGATCTAATCCTGGTCCTGGAGATAGTCCAAGTGATATTCCTGATGCAGTGATAAAACTGTATGGATCTGGAGGTGTAAATGCAGATTCTCTAGTGTACACACCTTGGGGTTGGACTTCTGATGGTATGAGTAATCCTGGAAGCGGAACTCGCATGGGAGGCCATTGGGCTAGAGGTCGTGATGATTCAAAAGTGTCTAGTACAAATATTAATTTTGATTATACAACACAGCTTAATAGCACCAACCAGGTAAATGCTGGTGCTTGGGTGTCTTTATATGATTATGATATGGACTATGGTTCAAGTGACTCTGTTATTGTACACGTTGAACGCGGTTCCCAAAGGTGGAAAAAGACCCCAACTCAAGCTGGCTTGTATGCAGAAGATAAATTAGAGTTTAAAGGAATGATTGCAACGTTAGGTCTTAGTTTAGATTATTATAACCCAAATACAGACTGGTGGGATTATGACGATTATGCTAGAGATTTGACTGCTAAAGAAAAAGGGGAAGTTGGAGATGAGCGTTTTTCTGATGTAGCGGCAAGCGCAGCAGAGACACAAATCACAATAAATCCAAAAATTCGCATTGCATTTCCAATTACTGTAAATAGTAAACTGTATTTTAATTATGGTTCTTATCGCCAGCAATTGACAGCTCAGGAAAGTTTTATGATCTGGCAGGCTTGGAGAGGAGAGGTGCATCAGATTGGAGATCCTAGCAATCCTATGCCAAAAACGGTTAGCTATGAAGTTGGTTATGAACAGGCGCTTCAAAACGCATATTTGCTTCGCGTAGGTGGTTATTATAAAGACAGCTCTTTACAGCCAAAAAGCGTTTGGTATCAAAGTATTGATTCGGAAGTATCATACAATAGATCTGTTCCATATAACTACAGTGATACGCGTGGTTTGGAATTTTCTCTTAGTAAAAACATGGGTGATTTAAGAGGGTATTTAAACTATACCTATTCAGTGCGTACACAAGGTAATTTTGGATGGGGTTCGCAGTATGAGAATGACGTTACACAAGCTGAATATGAGCGTACAGCAACTGACCATTATCAGATTAAACCAGTTGCAGAACCATTTGCATCAGCAAACCTAGAATATGTTGCTCCAAAGAGTATGGGCCCATTGGCTGATCTTCGAGTAACATTAAACGGTGGATGGAGAGCAGGTCGTCACTTTACGTGGGTTGGTCCAGGTGGATCGACAATTCCAGGTGTAAATAACAATGTGCAGATGAAAGATTTCTTCTTTATGAATGCACGTATCAGCAAAAACTTTAATGTAGCTGGTAGCAGAGTTATGGTTTTCGCAGATGTGCAAAACCTGCTGAATTTAAAGTATATGTACTTTAGTCCATATAATCCAATGGGTGGCCCATTTGAAGGTAATGTTGGTGGAGATGATTGGGATAATTATATGACATCATTGCATATGCCAAAAGAGTTCTGGGAAGATATAGATGACAATCAAATGACATATAATAATATTGTTGGTGAAGACAGACCGGGCACATTCAGAGAGCGCTCAGTTGATTTCGTTCCTATTGAAGTTGTAGCAACATCTGCAAATCTTCCTTCAGAAGAGGAACTGCCTACATTAATTCAAACATCAGACGTCCTTTATTATGTACATGACTCTGGAGATTGGTATCATTGGGATGGATCAAACTGGGGAACAGCAAACTCAAGCTTTGTTAGCAAAGTGAAAAGTGATAAAGCGTATATTGATATGCCAAACGAATGGCATAGAACGTTTCTCAACCCAAGAACTGTAAGCGTTGGTGTAAGGGTTTCTTTTTAGGAAAAGAGTATTAAGTAAATAATTAATATAAATTGGTTAATCCTGATAAATAGGAGATACACATGAATATGAATAAATATAAACAGCACAGTCTTTCAGCTTTTGCAATTGTTGTCTTATTGCTTTCAACTGGCTTGGATGAACTAAGTGCACAATATTCTATCAAATGGTTAAACGTTGGTAGTTTCCATAGTCCTTATTCAGAAGGGTTGGTTAATCGAGAGGAAGAACCTTGGGGTAATGCTCCTCTTATGTGGCCAGCCATTGATTATAACTCTGGAAATTCTAGAGCGCAGGCTTTTTGGATGGGTGCAACTAATTTTACAGATGAAAATGGAACAACGTTTCCTCATAAAATAGCGCATATAGGACCAAGGTCTGGTGGGGATGTTCAGTTTTTTGCCGTAGAGCAAAAGATCACCAGTAAGTTTGACCCAGTAGTCACTGTAGATGGTGCAAAATCATTTGAGAAATATGTTTATGTTAATGAAATGAATTCAACAATGAAGCCAGATAGGATTATGGAAGTATCAAATAATAGTAGAATTGGTATAACCACAGAAGCAACTATGAACGCATTCAGTCAAGAGTATCATGATGATTATCATATTATTGAATACAAATTTACCAATACTGGTAATGTAGATGGAGATGAAGATATTGAGTTAAGCGCCGGATTAACTGGTGTATATTTCTTCTTTATTCACCGATATATGGTTCATGATGCTTCATCGTGGATAAGAGGAGGTGGTGCTCCGTGGGGTAAGTTTACTATGAACGATGCTGTTGGTGATGGGCATGAAGATTATGATGTTGATTTTCGCGCTCAATATGCATGGGCAGGTTTAAACCCAGATAACACAAGTTTTAGTTCTATTGGCGGGCCAATGATGTTTCAGCACTGGGCTGCTGCAGGATATGACACAACAGGTAGGCTTGCTGCTGGTCAAATGGTTGGTCGTGTTACAATCCACTCCCCAGATACTCCAGGTGGCGCTGATTCCCCAAATCAGCCATCAACAATGGGAGTTATGGGAAGCGATGATCCAAATTTAACTACAGATGAATACAATACTTCATTGATGGAAATTCAGTATAATACTTATATGGCATCTGGAAGGCTATACCCTCACCACGCAGATGATGTTGAACCCGATGGTAATTTTGATACACCATCTAATGCTCCAAACATTTTTGATGGAACTTATGATGAAGGTGGATGGTCAGTAATAGAAGGGCATGGGCCTTACGATATACCGTTTGGTGAATCTGTTAATATCGTTGTTGCAGATGCAGTGGGTGGTCTGAGTATGAAAGCAAAATATGACATAGGAAAATTGTATAAAGCAACGGGCGCAACACCAGATGAATCTGCTTTATTGGAATATAATGGAACAAGTTTGACCAAAAACCAATGGGCGCTTACAGCTAAAGATTCATTATTTAAAACTTTTGATAGAGCGTTGGCAAACCATGCTGCTGGTTACGATATACCGCAGCCGCCATACCCACCAGAAGCATTTACAGTTACTTCTGGCACAGATAAGATTTCCTTATCTTGGACTGCAATGAGTGGTGGTCCTACAAGAACTGGTTGGCATATTTATCGAGCAAAAGCATCATATTCCTTTCCATATATTGGAGCGGCTCTTGAAAATCATGGCGGCTTAGGGCATGAATGGGTTGCTGATCTTGGTGCTAGTGAGACCTCTTGGGATGACACCAATGCAGAGCGTGGAGAAAATTATTATTATTTTATCCAGGCTGTAGGTGATGCTTCGGAAAATAGTGGCGCTGCGATGACACCAGCGGGTGCGCTAAAAAGTAATCAACATTGGACACAGACTTTTTTGCCTGCAAGCTTAAAAAGAGCTCCAGGTGCAACTTTGGCAGATGTTCGTGTGGTTCCCAATCCTTTTCATATAGGGGCATCAACAGACATAAGATTCTCTGAAAGAGATAAGCTTGGATTTTTGGATGTTCCAGGAAATTGTACAATTAAGATTTTTACTCAATTAGGTGAGTTAGTTGAAACAATTGAACATAATGATGGAAGTGGTGATGAATATTGGGATCAAACAACTTCATCAAGACAGGTAGTTGCTAGCGGTCTGTATATTGCTCATATTACAGATAATGATTCTGGCGAAACTGCAGAACGTAAATTTGTTATAATTCGTTAATCAAATAGATTACAACCAAAGGGATAAATTATGAAAAAACTAAATATATTTAATTTAATACCCGTTCTAATGTTAACACTCTTGTGTTCATTTGTTGTGGCTCAAGATGATGACGATGATCTTGGTACAGATAAATTAGCGCAAACAGGAATGAAGTTTTTAAGCTTTTCGCCTGATGCGAGAGCGGCAGCCTTAGGGGATGCTATTACTGCTAAAACAGGTGGAGCATCATCTTTATTTTATAATCCTGCTGGTATGGCAAGATTAGAGGGTATGAATGTAGCTGTTGGTCAAACTCAGTGGATTGCAGATATTTCGTATAATGCTGTAGGCTTTGCATATGCGTCTAATGCGGGTGTTCTTGGTGTTTCAATGATGAATGTAGATTATGGTGATCTACAAGGAACCGTTAGAAGCACAAGTGAGTCTGGATATGTAGATACAGAAATGTTTAAACCAACGGCTGCTGTTTTAGGCTTAGGTTATGCATTTGCACCAACAGATAGATTTAGCGTTGGATTACATGTAAAGTTTGCAAATGAAGACCTTGGAACGGCACACTTGACATCTGAATCTTCTGATGCCGGAGCTAGCACTGAAGATTTAAAGATGAATACAACAGCATATGATTTTGGCCTTATGTATCAAATGGATTGGAAAAATCTTATGATTGCGATGAGCGCAAGAAACTTTTCTCAAAGCTTAAAGTATGCTGAAGAACAATTTGAGATACCGTTGACATTTAGAATGGGCGTTTCTGCTGATATGGCTGAAAATCTTTCTGTTTCCTTAGTTAATGAGCGACCACGGGATTATTTTACAACATATCGTGTAGGTGTAGAGTACAGTTTAATGAATATGTTAGATATTAGAGCTGGATTTGTAACGCCTTCTGATGAAGCAGGAATAAACCTAGGTGTCGGATTTAAAATGGCAGGCCTTGGTGTCGATGTCTCTTACACGGATTTTGGTGTATTTGATAGTGTAATGAGATTTGGAGTACAATATACTCTCTAGACAAAATTATTTATATTAGTGATATAGAAAATCCCCAATCAAATGATTGGGGATTTTTTTTATTTTAAATTAATAACTTAAACCAAAACCATATTCAAACAGTGGGTCGTATTCTTTATCGCCAAAATTAATAGGAATTTGTTCCATATTTCTTGGCCAGCTTACTGATAATCTTCCCGTTGGGTTGTAGTCCCCAAACAGCACATCTGTAACTCCTTTTCCCTCAGACCCTGGAAGCCAGGCCGCAATCAAACCATCCCACTTATCAATCTCATTTTCAATAATTAACGGCCTGCCTGAAACAATTACTACCACCACTGGAACACCAGCTTTTCTTACGTTTTCAATAGCTTTTAAATCTTGTTTATCAAGATATAATGATTCTTTATCACCTTGCATTTCTGAATACGGAGTTTCACCAACAACAACTATGCCAATATTTGCTCCCTTTGCACCAGACCCATCCTTAGAATAAGTTACATTTGTAAAAGAGCTTACTGCAACCTGTATGGCTTCATATATAGTTGTTCCTTTTGTCAAAGGGCCACTTTCTCCTTGCCAGGATATCGTCCACCCACCACATTGATTTCCTAAGTCATCAGCATTTTTACCTGCGACATGAACTTGCCCTAAATCTTTTGATATTGGTAAGACACCATTATTTTTTAATACAACCAAAGATTGCTTTACAGCGTCTCTAGCAA
>JAZAOA010000077.1:0-9359 GCA_036228285.1 Fidelibacterota bacterium | reverse complement strand
GAACTATACGGCTGAAAACTAATTCCAATTGCATATTTTCCTTTTATAGGAAGAATAAATTGAAATTGATGTAACCCCGATAAAATATTTTCACGATTATTAATCTTATCTATTATTTGCAATCCACCATAATTTATTGATATATATGCAAAGGGCATATCTGTCCAGGTAGAAGGATTGCTCAATGAAACATTTTTTTGAAAATTAGGCATTAGTCCTGTGCTACCAGCTCCAATTACAGATGCATTATGTGATAAAAGTAATTCTCCAATTCCATATGCACTATAAACATCTTGAGAATAAACAAAAGAGGATAATATTATTAAAAATTGATAATATTTTTTACGGGGAAACATAATGGATAAATAATTTTGGGTTTAAAGAATCAGATGTTGATTGCGAATATACAGAATAGAGATTAAAAGGATTTGAAGTATTAACAACCTGAAGTTTTAATCCAAAGTTTGAAATATAACCAAAATGAATTAATTGCAGGTATTCTCTAATATTTAAATCAACCTTTCCATTATTTGAAATGTTTACCACTGGAAGGATGTTAGACATTACCTCAATAGGATCATTTAATAAAACTCCTTGAAGTTGATCATAGTGCAAACTGTCTGAAACAGGTTGTAATTGCAAATAAAAATTGGATTGAGAAGTATCAATAGGGTAATAGAATGATAATTCAGCTTTCGTAATTATCGACTGTTCAGGAAGAGGCGATAAAATTGAATCTAAATCTGGAATTTCAATCAAACCTTTATACGATAACCCTCTTCCTAAAGTTAACATGTTTGGAACATTTGAAATATCAGGTGGAATTATTATGGATAAGTCATCTGTAGCAATAAAATGATGCGAGAATGTATCAACTGAAACTGAATCCGTGGTTGAATCTATAAATGTTGTATCATGAGTAAAAATATGCAATTGCGGTGCAAAAGAAAATCCGGATTCACTACTTTTAAATGAAACTACATTTGATAATTCAAATTTAGGCTTAACCATTAAAGTTCTATTCTGATTTATATTTGAAGAATCGATAAAAGAATGAATTATATGCTTTAAATTAAATGAAAGTGTGGGATATATAGTTTCACTAGAATCAGGTGTTTTCTGAAATAATCTCGCACTTGACACATACTCTAATCCAAGATCACTTTCATTAATATTCAAATAGTTAGTATTTGATTCATTAAATATGGAATCTCCAGAGTTTGGAAAATAATACAAGTCAAAAATCATGTTTGTTTCAATCGTATCATTATTAAGCGTAAGTAAAAATTTTGTACTATCAATTACAATAGAAGAATCTAAAAAAGAGGTAAAAGTTTCAGGTGTGTTAACACTATTACTTTGCACTTTAAATAATGCAAAAGGATTGTGAAAACCATTTGAATCTGTTCCTAAGTATAAAACTGTAGAATTGCCCAATTCAGGAGGCGTTTGATAATTAAATCCAGATACAGAAGAAACAGATAACGTGTCATGAGTCATACCTGAATAATTTAGATCAGTAGATACAGTGTTTTCTAAGCACCCAGATACAATAATTAAGACAATAAAAGAAACAAAGAGGTAAATATTTTTCATAAAACAGTACTAGTAATACGATAGATTATTTATAAAGTTTCTGCAAACCATTATCAATCTTTGCAGCTACTTTCTCATAATCTGGAGATTCATCAGCTGTTTTAACTATTATTAACTTACTTTTTTTAATGCTAGGTAGTTTGATTAATTGTTTTGATACTTCGTTAGATGGCGTATCTATCGCAATAACTAAATCTACATTTTGAGCTGCCGCCTCATATGAGTTTATCACACCCTTGTTTATCCCATCAGGTTCATCTAGACCTATTTTAGAAAACATGCCTTTATCTATATCTAAGATTTCTTCATCGTATTCATGCACTACAAGAACTGATTTAATATTAGAATAAAAATCATCATCTTTATAATATTTCTTATAAAAGGCAGCTACTAATGCAGATTGCCAATTATTACACCACATTAAATCAGGCTTCCAAAATAAGTGAGGCAACATAGCTAAAGACGCTTTAGAAAAAAATGCAAATCTTTCGTGAATATCTGAAATAATTCTTCCATTTTTTGCTTTATATATAAGATTTGTTAAAGGTTTAAATCTTTTTATATCTTCTAAAAAATAAACTTGAACACGAGTTTTAGGTATAAAAGCACTTTTAGCAGAAGTGACTACTTTCTCTTTTCCAAATTCAAATGGTATTTCTCGCAAACGAATAACTTCCCTTAGAATATATTTTCTTTCGCTTACATATCCATATTTAGGAATTATTGTTCTGATATCATGTTCTTTATCTTGTAATAACAATGGAACCTTAGCAGAAAATTCCGCTAAAGATGAAGTATTTGCGAACGGAACTATCTCTGTAGTAAGGTAAAATATTTTCAATTTCATAATTAAATTAAGATTATTCTAAGCTCAATTGCTTTAATGATTCTTTAGCTCTACTAAAATATTCACTACTTGGAAAGTAGTCAACCATACGCTGATACTCTTCACGAGCTTTAACAAGGTTGCCCAAGCTTTGATAGGATAGAGCGAGCTTTAATTGCGAATCATCATCTTTATCGGTTCCTGGAAATGTAAAAACCTTTTCAAATTCTAAAATAGCTCTCTTATAATTTTTTGTTGAGTAATAACATTCTGCTAACCAATATTGACTATTATCAGCTAATTCATTCGAAGGATCTTCAATTACCAGGCTTGAAAATCCAGTAATCGCTTGGCTATAATCACCATTCTGATAATAACTTAATGCTTCAATGTATTTTTTCTTGTATTCTACTGGACTAATCTTAGCCTTGATATTGGGCTGTTGCTTATCAGAACGAAGGCTATACATTTCTGTAAAACTATTCGTTAGTGTTACAATCTTATTTTCAATCATAACCAATTGAGCAAGAATTTCAAAATTTGTACTATCAGTATAAATAGATTTATCCTCCAACATCCGAATCTTATTTTGAAGTGTATTTATACGATTTATAAGTAAAATCGCAACAGAATCAGTCTGTTTCTTGGCATCAACAGTAGCTCGTAGTGTATTTCTAAGATCAGGTAGTAAAATATTAATTTGCGTTTCTAATGAATCAGTTCTTACTCTTTCACGATCTATTTTTGCATTTAATCTTTTTAACTCTCTCTTTATATCGGTTTGTTGTCCATAAGAAACTTCTACAAATAGAATCGTTAAAAAAGAATAAATGAAAAAATATAAAAAAGGTTTTTTCAAAATCGGATTTCTTTTGCGTGATTGATTCACAATTTAATCGGGAATTTAGTTATCTGTACTACTAACATCAATTCCTTTTAATGTTTAATCATCTATTGTTTCCATACCCATCTTAATAATCAAAGAAACCATTATATAAGATGATAATAAAAAAGAACCGCCTGCAGATATGAAAGGTAAAGGCAGACCTTTTACAGGGATTAGTCCTGTAGACATAGCAGTATTTACAAAAACATGAGATAAAAATATTGTTGCGATACCTATAAGCACTAATCCAGCAAAACGTTCCTTAGAATAATATGCTAGATTTACAATTTTCAATATAAAAAAAGCAAATATAATTAACATAAAGGCTATTGTTATAAATCCAAATTCTTCTCCAATCACAGATACTATAAAATCAGATTCTTGTACTGGCAGAAATTTTAAATGAGTCTGCGTACCTTCCCCCATTCCCTTACCAAAAAATCCACCAGATCCGATTGCAACTTTACTTTGTATAGTTTGATATGCTGCTCCTAAAGGATCTAATTCAGGATTAAATAAAGTTAAAATTCTTTTTTGCTGATAAGGTCGCAATCCATTCCATAATAAAGGAGCAAATAATCCTAAAAAAATATTTACAAAATAAAATATGATACCGAAAAGTAAATTTGGACGAGAAATATATAATATTAGCCCCATAATAATTGCCCATGATGTAAAAGATATATTATGGAAGGCAGTTCCAATACTGAAAATTGGCGCTATAAGCATAAATAAATGAAATGGCCTAGAACCCACCCAGTATAACATCGGAAATACTGGAGTTAGTAAAATTAACGCAGTTCCTAAATCTGGCTGCTGTAAAATAATTGAAGCAGGTAATACTGCAATTAATATTGGCAAAAGTAATGTGGAAAACTTTTTAATTTCTAAATTATGATCAGAAAGATATTTAGCTAAAGATACTACTACAATCCACTTGGCAAACTCTGACGGTTGAAAAGCAAATGGAAGCCCAATATTAATCCAGCGATGTGTTCCAGCTATAGTATTAAATAAAAATGGAACTGAAACAAGAATTAAAATAAGAGCATAAGCTATATAAATATATTTATGTATTATATACTTTGGGATAAATAATAAAAGAATGAAACCACCTATTGCAGGTATCATAAAAAGCAATTGTTTTGTGAATGCTGTAATTGCAATAACTCCAGATTGATTGACACTAATGCTAAACAAAGCTATCATACCAATTATTGTTAATAGTAATGGTAAAAATAAAACAGATAATGGAAACTTTTGTGATTGGCTATATACTAATTTTAACATTATTTATATAGAAATTTTATTACTAAATATATATTCAAATGCGCTACCTGCAACTGGAGCAGCTACCTTACCTCCACTACCACCATTTTCAATTAATAAAACTATCGAAACCATCTGTTTTCCATTATCAGCATAACCAATAAACCAAGCATGATCATCGCCATGGGGGTTCTGTGCAGTTCCAGTTTTACCATATACATTTACTCCACTTATTTTGGGATTTGCAGGTAGCCCAGTGCCATTAACGCTATTAACTGCATTAAATAAATAATTTTGAATACTAAGCCAAGTATTTTGTTTAATACTTATTGAATTAACAGGAGTAGGCTCACTATTTAATCTGAAATGTGGGATGTAAGTATTCCCATTTGTAGCTATTTGGTTAATATACACACATAGTTGCATAGGCGTAACTAAGAGATCACCTTGACCAAGCGCCATATTTAATAGATGTCCTCTAGACCATCCTCTGCTAGTATATCTTTTATTCATATAATCTCTAGTTGGAAGCAATCCAGATAGCTCTGTTGGTAAATCAACACCAGTTTCAACACCAAAACCAAAATTTCTACATAAATTAATAAATCTATTCATTGAAATCCGTTGCACAGATTGATAAAAGAATATATTACATGATTGAGCTATCGCTTGATCTAAATTAACTTTTCCATGACCACTTAATTTCCAACATTTAAAAAGTCTATCACCAAATTGATATATTCCTGAACAATCAATAACCTCATCATCTTCAATCATCAAACCCTCTAATAAAGCAATAGCAGTGATCATTTTGAATGTTGATCCAGGAGGATATAAACCATTTGTAATTCTATTTAGCAATGGCTTTTTTGGATCATTCACTAGATTGCGCCACTCATGCAAAGTTGTATTTCCAGTAAAAATTTCTGGAGAAAAATCAGGTGAACTCACAAAGGATAAAATTTCACCAGACAAAGGGTTTGTTATAAGGGATACACCTTTATATTCTGACATTAACTGTTCCATTTTTACTTGTAAACCTAAATCTATAGTCATTAATAAATCTTTACCTGGAAGCGGTTTTATATTCTTTATTCCCTTTATCGTTCCTACTTCTCTTCCAAAAGCATCTACTTGAGAATAAGAAACACCTTTTGTCCCTTTAAGTAAATATTCATATTGTTTTTCAATTCCTTGCCATCCAATTAAGTCACCTACATCATATTGTAGATCACTTTTTATATTATGTAAAAGAGATCTATCAATCTCTTTTACATAACCTAAAACATGACTCATTCCAACTTTAGAAGGAAATGATCTTTCAGGTAATTGACTATAATCAATACCAGTCAACTCATTTTTATGTTCTTCAATACAACTTAATTCATCAAATGATAAGTCTTTTGTTACCCTTGAAGGAATAAATCTTCCTCTATAATATCGTTGAAAATTACTTTTTAATGATGAAGTATCTTTTCCTGTACAACTACTTATAATGGAATAGTTTTTATCATTTTCCTTGCTTGGCAAAGCTGTTAATATGTATGTAGGAAAATTATCTACTAGAATTTGACCATTTCTATCCAATATCATTCCTCTTGGAGCTGAAATAGGAATCGCTCTAATACTATTAATATCAGCTCTTTTTTTATATTGTTTATATTCAAATAATTGTATTTGACCAAAACGGATTAATAAAATAAGAAAAATAAAAATAATAAATGCATCAGCTACCAAAAGCCTATTTCTTGGCACCAGGTTTTTTGATTTAAGCATTTTGTATTGCTTTAATTGGAAAAAAGTATTGAAAAATTAATAAGAAAAATAAAGTATAGACATATGAAGCAAACCATCGAAATATAAATTGAAGCTTATCTATTTCAAATAGCAACTGATATTTGAAATAAGTAAATACTAAAAAATGAAATGCAATTAAAACAATCCATATAGAATGAAAAACAAAAGGAGATAAACGATTATATTTATTCTGCAAATGCCCAGCAAAAAACCCTGTAATTGAGTATGTAAGCGGGCTGATTCCAAAGTAAGAAACCATAGGTGTAAAATCAACTAATAAGCCTATGCAAAAACCAGATATAACTCCATAAAATGGACCAAAAAAAAGTCCAAAATATAAAATATAAATAACGATAAAATCTGGTCGATAATATTTTATAGTTAAAATATCAGAAAGAAGGTATTGAAAAATAAATACTACTAATAAAAGTAACCATATTTTGAAATCTTTCATGACTATTGATCAACTATAACAAATAAATTCATAATTGATCCAATATTTTCATTGATTTTAACAATAACAGATTTTTGAAAACTTCCTCTTTCATCTGTAATTTTAACAACCTTTCCAACAGGAAGATCGCTTGGAAAAATATCGCTAAATCCAGATGTTACAACTTGATTTCCTACCTCTACATTTGAATTTTTTTGCACTTCTTTAATTAAATACAGGTCTTTATCAAACCATCGTAATATCCCTGTTGAACCTGATGGTTTAATTCGAACACTTAAACGAAATGTAACATCATTAATTAATTGAATAATTGATTCATTTTCGCTTACAATTACAGTCTTTCCAATTATTCCATTAGGTGTCATAATTGGATCATTAACAGAAACACCAGACTCACTTCCAATATCTATTGATAATGATGATGATAAATGTGGTGAAGCACCCATATTAGTCACACGAGCAGGGTAAATATTTAACCTACTCTCACGTTTAAAATTAAGCAATTGTTTTAATTGATTATTTTCATCGAGCAAATGTTTCATTGATTCTAACTGAAAAGATAGTTGTAGATTTTTCTCTCTTAATAAAGAAGCTTCTTCTTCAATTAGCGCCATTGTTCTCACCCAAGTAATTGGTGAATATAAATAAGTAAAGATACGATTTGCTTTGCTTCTTAAAAATCTAATATTATCCGAGTTGCCATTGACAAGCATTATTAATGATAATATTATACTAAAAATTAGAGCAAAAACATCCTTATGTTTGGTAAGTATGAGGTAAAATGTCCTCATAGATTAAGGTTCTAGATTAAGACCGCTTCGTATTTTTTTATATCTTCTAAAACCATACCAGTTCCTCTTACAACAGAAAGAAGCGGGTCTTCTGCTATATTTACTGGAACATTAGTTCTCTCTCTGATAATTTGATCCATACCTTTTAATTTACTTCCGCCGCCTGTCATAATTATACCTCTATCAAGAATATCGGCTGATAGTTCAGGAGGTGTTCTCTCTAGTGCCTTTTTTACAGCTTCAACTATCATGCTGACAGGATCTTTTAACGCTTGTCTTACTTCATCCGATGTAACCTCAATAGTTTTAGGTATTCCAGAAACAAGATCTCTTCCTTTAACTGATATAGTTTCACTTTTAATTCTCATTGCCGATCCAACTGATTTTTTAATAGCTTCTCCTGTAGAAATGCCTATATCAAGCTTGTGCTCATTTCTAAACCACTGAACTAAAGCTTCATCCATTTCATCACCTGCGACTCGTATCGTTTCTTTTGTAACAACACCTGAAAGTGCTATAACTGCTATTTCAGTTGTTCCACCTCCGATGTCAACTATTATATTCCCTACAGGTTGTGAGATATCTAACCCTATTCCAATAGCTGCTGCAACAGGTTCTTCAATAAGAAATACTTCTCTTGCGTTTGCACGCAAACCAGAATCTTTAACTGCCCTTCTTTCAACTTCAGTAACTCCAGAAGGAACGCAAATAACCATTCTCATTCTTGCTAAAGGACTAATATTTATCATTTTAATAAAACCTAAAAGCATACCATCAGTCATATCAAAATCAGCAATAACGCCATCACGCAAAGGTCGAATAGTTTCAATATCTCTATGAGTTCGACCAAGCATAGCTTTCGCCTTGTTGCCTACAGCAATGATAGCGCCATCATTAACTGATCTAGCCACAATAGATGGCTCATTAATCATTACCCCTTTTCCTTTCATCCATAGTAATGTATTTGCAGTACCTAGATCTATTGCTATATCACCAGATAACCAAGTCAAAGGGTTTGTAATGTTTGAAAAAAAACTCATAATAGTTGTGAAAAAAGAAATACCTCAAATTTCTTAAGATATAAATTAACAATTCGATTATCAATATGCTTCATTTATTCAATTTTTTTATTTTTTAATCTACCAGCTCAACATAACTCTGATCACCAAGAAGAAATGTTGAATTATTATTCTGATTATTAGAACCAACAACATTAACATTTTTTCCTAACAACGAAGACTTCATGATTTGATTCAAAGAATCTAATACACAGCCCTCCATCAATATAGAGTATTCAACTTTAGCATTAGTAATTTTGCAATTTTTTCCTATAGAAGAATAAGAACCAATATATGAGTCCTTTATAATACAATCATTATCGATAATTACCGGCCCTTTAATAATAGAATTAATAATACTACTGTTTTTACCAATAATCACTTCTCCTGTCATTTTACTCATATCATCGATGTTACCATTATTTTGCGACTTAATATTATCAAGAACAAGACAATTTGCATCTAATAAATCAGATGGTTGACCAGTATCTTTCCACCATCCGGTTATCTCTGAGAAACTTACTTCATATCCATTTTCTATCAATATTTTCTAACTCGCACCCTTCCATAATAATGGAAGATTCAACTGTAGTTTTCGTAATTTTACAATTATTACCTATAGCAGAAAAAGGACCGATATGTGAATCCTTAATAATGGTATCATGATCAATAATAGCCGGAC
>JAZAOA010000076.1:0-4565 GCA_036228285.1 Fidelibacterota bacterium | reverse complement strand
CATTTTGCTTACTGTTGTCTGTTAAACCAATTATTCCAATTTTGAATTCATCTTTTTCAATAATAGTGTATGGTTTAAAAGCTAGTTTTCCAGATTTTTTTTCATATATATTCGATGATATAAATGGAAAATTAGCAAGTTTTATTATAGAATTTATATTGTCCACACTAGACAGATCCTCAATACCAACGTTAAATGCATTATAACCAATTTGATTGTAGCACTTTATAAGAGTTTTTGCGTTAGTATTATCTATAAATAAATTCCCGGCGTCCAGAATAATTGGGCTTATATCATCTTTAACCTTATTAATATAAGTAGATCGTCTAGCCACCCCACCCAAACTTCCTCTACGCATTTTTTTTGGATATAACTCTCCTTGAACATTACCAGTAACAAGAAAAGAAAAATTACCAGAAGTGACATTTCTGTCATCGCAAGAAAATGACACAATAATTATGAACAAACATATTTTATTTTTCCACATATAACAGAATTAAGATTTAATTATTTTTAATTTTATTCAAATATTTAATTGCAGAAATATTATCTGGTTGATGTTTCAGCGCTCGCTCCCATGAGTATATTGCATTTTCTTTTTGATTGGCCAGGGCATATACAACCCCCATGTTTAACCATATATCTATTAATTCAGGATTTTTATCTACAATATAATTGTATGTGTTTAGGGCTTTAACAGTATCCTTCTGTAACAAATAAAGATTTGCAACATTATTCCATATATCATAATTATCTGGATCAAGATACAGAGCAACTTTATATGAATGCATTGAATCATTAAACCTACCCACTTTTCTTAGAGCAAAGGCTAAAGCCGCATAGGAATAAGGATCATCTGGTAATGCTCTTATAGTGTTTTCTAAATGGTCAATTTTTGCTTGATTTGCACGAATCTTTTCTGATTCATCTAAATATTGTTGGCCCTCAGCTTTTTGGCCAGACTGGATTAAAGCTCTTCCTAGATTATAGTGGGCGCCGTGATGCCACGGCCATTCTTTAATTATTTCTCTAAGACTATATATTGCTTCCTTTCCTTGATCCATTTGTACAAGAATGGTGCTATAAACATACTGATATTCTACATTATTTGGCTCTAGAGCATAGGCCCGACTTGCAAGCTGTAAGGCCTTATTAAGGTTGCCTTCATCTTCTTCAAGTTGCGCCAGATTTAAATAAGCAGATGCATAATTATTATTTATATCTATTGAATGTTGAAAACAAATTCTTGCGCTATCCGTTTTCCCAAGCTCAACATACGCTCTTCCTAGAGCCCTAAATGGTGTGCTCGTTTTATTTTTAATTATTTCCTTTTTATAATATTCGACAGCTTGGCTAAAGTTTTGCTGCCTAAACGCATTATTTCCCAGGTTATTCCAAGCGCCGATATAATCAGGGTTGATATTAATTGTGTTATTATATGCTTGATCAGCTTTAGAAAACCTTCCAAGCTCTGAATATATTCGACCTTTAAAAAAATATGCATCATCTTTTTTTATAGCATATAATTCTGCGCTATCTGCTAAGGCCAGCGCTCTTTTAAAATCATGTTTTTTTAAAAACTTATTTCCCTCCATTAAAAAATAATCTGCCATGGGGCTTCTTTTTTTATATTTATTTTTAATTGGTGTTTTGTCGTTAGCGCATGAAAACACAATTAACAACATAAGACCAATTGGCATGAAGCAATTAATTTTCATTGCTCTCTACCAGCAGTATTTCTTGTGAAGATTCAATATCTAGAAAAATATCCGTTTTATTATTTGGCCAATATACATATAGGCTGTCAACAGTATGATTTTCACCGAGACCAAATGTTATAGTTGTTTCAGAATGGGACATAAAGCTTGATCCCGTTTTAACTTTTCTAGTCATACGACCATCTTTTGTTATTGCAATTAGTTTTGTTCCTATACCATCACGATTGCTATTAATTGATTTAATTTTTACCCTTAAATAATTATTGATGTTATTGTTTCTAATAAGATGAGCAGGACCATTGTTTTCTGTTACTAAAATATCTAATGTGCCATTATTATCATAGTCTGCATATGCTGCGCCCCTACCAACAATTGGCGTAGAAAGGGGACCGCCAATTAAAGGAACAACATCTTTGAAGACACCATTGCCATCATTAATAAATAAATGACTGGGCTCACGATAAAAAATTCCATCTTGCGTTTCCTCAATTCCCATTTGAACATGTCCATTTGCCGTATATAAATCTAAATCTCCATCAAGATCAACATCCAAAAGAAACAATCCGAAAGTCAAAGTCATAAGACTAGGTCTGCCAACTTTTGAAACCCCAGATATGTCATCAAAAAAGTTTCCATTAGAATGCCGAAAAACACTAATCATTTCTTTGGAGAAGTTCCCTACAAATATTGTTTCTTTCTCTGTTTTATCAATAACACCAACATCAATGCCCATTCCTGCTCTCGCTCTGCCATTTTCATCATATGCAATTCCGCTAAGAGCCCCTATTTCATCAAACGTTCCATTTCCATTATTTAGATACAATAAATCTCTTTGCGTGTCGCTTGCAATGGCCAAGTCTGGCCACCCATCATTGTTGAAATCTAACTCTGCTGCTCCTAACATTTTTCCTGGGGACGGAAGAAAGCCAGCAGCTTCTGTTTTATCACTAAACGTACCGTTACCATTATTTTGATAAAACCGACTAGCCACACCATTAAACAGTTCAGGAGTGCAATAATTTTTTGTAGTCCCATCTAAGGTGCACCAGATATCATTTTCAGGGCTCCAATCCACATAACTCCCAACAAATAAATCAAGAAACCCATCTTTATTTGCATCAAAGAAAATTGAAGTTGTACTCCATAAAGAATCTTTTTCTAGCCCGCTCCCCGCACTTGCATCTATAAAAAACCCATTATCATTTCTAAATAAATAATTATTCCATATTGTTGTGAAGAAAAAATCTTGATCATTATCATTATCATAATCTGCAATACACACCCCAAAACCATATGTGTTTATTTCACCCAAACCAGATTCATCCGTTACATTAACAAAGGTTCCATCTTTATTGTTTTTATATAAATATAAAGCAGGGGTCGGGTTGCTAGATTTCTCTGTCCAATCACCTCCGCCAACAAGTATTATATCCTCCCAACCATCTGAGTTATAATCAATAAACCCGCACCCAGAACCCATAGACTCTGGGAACCACTTATCACCAATAGCGCCGGAAACGTGTTTAAAGTCTGCTAGCCCTGCATTAACAGTCACATTTGTAAAGCTTAATGCGCTATGGGTGCTGGAAACTTGTTTATTGCATGAGACCAATACTATAAAAGCAATTACAAAAATTCTAGCGCACATTATTTAAATTTATTGATTTAGCGTTTTTAAATATTCAATTATTGTATTGTTATTAGGCGCATGTTTTAGAGCTCTTTCCCAGGAAGCGCGTGCTTCATTTATTTTTCCTGAGCTTGCATAAACCACTCCAAGGTTTTGCCAAACATCAATTATAGTAGAATCTATCGATAAAATAGTTTGATATCTTATGATTGCCTCTAAAGTGTCTCCTAGCATCAAACTTAAGTTGGCTATATTGTTTTGAACGGCAACATTCATTGGTTTAATTGATAGTGCAACTAAAAACGCATCTTTGGCCTCCATTGTTCTGCCCATACTATTTAATGAGTTTCCTAGATTAATCCACAACATAAATTGATCTGGGTTCATGTTTGCTAGATTGCGCCAGTTTTCTACCTCCTGCACTCCTTTTTGTAGTTCTTTTGCTCTTTGTATATAAAAATCGCTCTTTCTTTTTTCACCAACCCTATATAAGGCTTGCCCAAGGTTGTGATGTGCCCAATAATGCCAAGGCTTTTCATTAACAACTAGCTCAAAATACGGTATAGAAAGATTTGGCTGTCCATTTAAAAGCAAAAGAGACCCCATAAAATATTTATAATCAATATTTTCTGGCTCTAATTCAATCCCTTTTTTTGCATGGTTTATTGCCTCATTAATTTCTCCAGCATCTTTATTAAGATGGCTTAAGCGCATGTAAGCAGGGGCGAAGCCACTATTTATCTGAATTGCTTTTTCATATGAAAGATGTGCGCTATCAGCTTTTCCTAAGTCTGAATATGCTTTACCTATTTGCACCATTGTTTGAGCAGAAGGGTGCTCATTCATCTCATTAAAATAACTATATATAGCTTGGGGAACTTTATTTTGCCTAAGGTTATTTGTACCAATATTAAACCAGGCTCCCTGGTATTTGTTATCTATTGAAATTACTTGGGAATAAGCATCTTCAGCTTCAGCAAATCGTGATAGTTTTGTTAATACCCTTCCTTTAAGAAAGTGAATATCTGCCAACTTTGGGTTCAAAGATATGGCGCTATCAGCTATAGATAGCGCGGCATTATAGTATCCTCCCCTAAATGCACTTTCGGCCTGAAAAATTAATCTAGCAATCTCAGGATCTGAAATATTATTACTTTGACATGAAGCAAATATAATAATAGTAATTAAAGATTTTTTTATTGTCATTTTGTTAACTT
>JAZAOA010000075.1:0-2938 GCA_036228285.1 Fidelibacterota bacterium | reverse complement strand
TTATGATTGATAGAATAAGAAATAATTGTAATAATTTGGAAACTTTCATGTTGACATCCTTTGGTTTGAATGATTCATCTAGTTTTATCTCAATATATATTAAAATAAACAATTATTGATTACATTGCCAATATGAAAAATTTATTTGCGAGAGGCGGTATAGAATTTTTAGCTGTTTTGTTAGGCATCAGCGGTTCACTCTGGATGGAAAATAATAGGCAGGTTAAATTAGAAGATGAGCAAATATACAATACTCTATATAGCCTAAAAGAAGAGCTTGTTACATTAAATGAATATAGTAAACGATATAAAAATAAAATTCTACGAGACTATAAAATATGCGATCAATTATTAACTGATTGGGGAAGTAATGATATTGATTCTTTAGTGACTCAAGAATTAGAAGGTAGAGACCTTATATTAACTATAAAAGCATATCGAGCATTCCATCCTCACATATCTATTTTTAATTCATTAAAATCTGATGGGAGTATAGGATTAATTAAAAACCCCAATATTAAAACAAAAATTAATAATGTGTATGAAGTTTCATTTTCACACATTCAGGAGGGTGTTGATAATGAAAGAAATTTGTATCAAAAATTAAATGAGTATATGATTCTTAATTATCCATATTTATTAATTGATGATAAAAGCAGCAAATATAAAACTGCATTATCAAAATTTTTAAATGATGAAATTGCTTTAGCTTATATTATAGAAAAAAATTCAATGCGCAACTTTTTAGCAAATCTTATTAGCCGCTATATGATCCGCGTTAATGATTTAAATCTCCTTATTGATTCACATATAAAATAACAGAATAATTTATTTTTTTTATTTGTTATATAATCTAAATATTTTTAATATTTAATGAGACTCAGTCTCAATAAATACTTATCGGCTAAATAGAGGTACAAAATGTTACAGCTTTATAATGAAAAGCCTATTTCAATATTTATGATTAATAATAGGCATAGGATTAAGATCAAGTTTTGTAGTGTAACTATGGAATTAAAAATGTGTCAGTTCTTTCATTTTAGTAATTATTTATACATGAAAAGTAAAAAAATAAATGCTGATACAAATCAAGTGGAATTACTTTTAGTTCGTGAAAACTTAACTATTAATATTTCATTAAATCATTTCCTCCAACTATTACACGGTGTTCAAATTGTTGTTTCCAAAATGAATGGTAACAGCATTATCAAAGAATAATTATCAGTAAATAAATTAATAATAAAGGGAGATTCATTTGGATAAGATAGGTTTGTTTTGGGGTAGTACAACTGGCAATCAAGAAGAAGCAGGTAAGTTTTTAGTAGATTATATGACTTCTGAAGGGTTTGAAATTGATTCTTATGATATTCGAAGTACAGATCCAGGTAAAATGCTTGAATACAAGAATTTAATTATAGGATGCCCTACATGGAATATTGGTGAACTTCAAGAAGATTGGGATACGGTTTTTGAAAAATATAAAGGATTAGATTTTAATGGTATCAAAGCTGCCTTTTTTGGATGTGGAGATCAAGTCGGATACAGCGATAATTTTTTAGATGCTATTGGTTTATTAGCTAAACCTTTTATAGAAAAAGGTGGAATATTGGTTGGTAGGTGGCCAACAGATGGATATGATTTTGATGCCTCCTTGGCTTTGGATGGTGATGAATTTTTGGGATTAGGTTTGGATAATGATAATCAAGAGGAAGAAACTGAAGAAAGATTAATTATTTGGGCTGAATTAATACGAGATGAATTTTAATTAGTTTTCCTGAAAAACACGTATATAGTCTACAATCATCCATTGAGGGAATAATGTAGTGTTATCAGGGCTACCAGGCCAATTTCCTCCAACAGCAATATTCATAATAAAAAAGAAGTTGTTATGAAACGCACTTAATTCAGCTGGAGTAATATCCATTGTATTAAAATTTATATCATCAAAATACCATCGTATAGTTTCTTCATTCCATATTATGGAATAGACATGATATTCTTCGCTCAACTTTGATTCATTTGTATACCCTTGACCATACGATACGTGACCACCTTGATTCCAGTGTGCAGTCCCACGGAGTACATTATCTCTTCCATCTCCACCACCAACCATTTCCATAATATCAATTTCACCACAAGTTGGCCAACCAACTTGGAAATGATTACTTCCAAGCATCCATAGTGCTGGCCATATACCTTGACCTTCAGGCATAACTGCACGTATATCTACACGTCCATATTTAAATGATTTCTTATCTCTTGTTATTAGTCGGGATGAAGTATAATTACTACTTTCTATTGATTGCCTTCTTGCTTCAATCACAAGATTGCCTTCAATAATGCTTGTGTTTTCTTCTTGATAATATTGCAATTCATTATTTCCCCACCCCCAAGTACCTGTACCAATCTCAAATGACCAGTTGTTTGTATTAACACCGGGTCCATCAAATTCATCACTCCAAACTAAAGTCATTCCATCATATGTTTCTGGTGTTGAATACCCTGTTTCAGGAATAGAAAAAATATGTTCATCATCATTAATAATAGTTACCGTTGCAAAACTATTATCTATAGTTACATTGTATGGATTTTCAAGTCTAATGGAAAAAATTTCATTATCTTCCGGGGTATCATCTCCAATAATCTCAATATTAAATGAAACCACTTCTTGCCCTGCAGGGAAAATAATTACTTCGTACAATTCTATATAATCTTGATCTTTCTTTGCTGTGCCATCTAGAGTTCGAACATCAACCGATAAATCATAATCAACAACATTAGTTAAGGATAATGTTATTTCAAGATCATTGTTTGTATTGCCTTCTATTACCTCGACACTTTCAAAGCTTACACTAGGGTGAGTATCCTTATCTTCATTATTACATGAAAAAAAAGTAAATACAATAAATAGGCTTATAGTTTTTCTAAGAAATACCAT